>JAWKNJ010000017.1:0-146631 GCA_041391765.1 Flavobacteriales bacterium
ATTGTCAATATACTGATCGCGCTGCGCTAACGCCAATTCCATAGAGTCCGCCTTCCATGCTGCATCAACAGCCAATTTTTTAACCCGAACTTCCTCCGCATAATCCGGCAGATAATATCGCAATGGCGTCCATCCAAGCAGCATGAACGTTAGGGCCACCATGACATTAATTCCAATTCCACCGATCACAATTACGTTGATTGGGGTGAGCAAAAGCGAAAAGCGCTCCTCGAAGGTGTCAATGTTCAAAATCACCAACTTGTAGTGGTTCCGCAGCTTTTTTATCAGCTTTTTTTTGTCCTTCTTATCCTGTTTAGTGGCCATTATCGCTTCAAACCTACGCCAATTTTAAGTGCTCAGAAGCCAATAACCAAGGCAAAACAGCGTTGATCCATCGCGCCCTCGGAATTACAGTAATTTTGCGCTCCTTTGGACAGGCCTATTTTGCATTGAAACGATTTAAACACATAGGATTTTTAGCGCTTTGTGTGTTGATTATTGCATGTTCGCAAGAGAAAAATACCATCGTCAACCGATCCTACCACAATCTCACTGCACGCTACAACGGCTACTTTAATGGACGGCTCGCGCTGCAGGACGCACACAAGGCCATGCGTGAGTCGTACAAAGAGGATTACACTAAACTCCTGCCCATTTTCATTTACTCCAAGGACGAAGTGGTTCAACCCGTTTACCCTCAGCTTGAGCGAGCGATAGAAAAGACTTCATTGGTCATTGATCGCCATAGCATGGACATCAACGGCAAGGAAAACTGTAAGTGGATTGACGACACCTGGATAGTGATGGGTGAGGCGCAATACCTGAAACGTGATTTCGTTCAGGCAAAACAAATCTTTGACTTCACCAAGCGCAAGTATCCTGATCCCCAAATTGAGCAACAGAGCCGCTATTGGTTGGCGAGAATTCTTACCGAAGAAGAACAATATGTAAGAGCCGGTGATGAGTTAAGAAAGCTAGAAAATAGCGAAGGATTTCCCGAAAAACAACTTGGTGATCTTTACGCGTTTCGCGCTGAATACTACTTAAGACAAGACCGAAGAGAAGAAGCTATTGAAGCGCTGCAAAAGTCGGTTGCGGTCACTAAAAATCGCGATGAAAAGACTAGACGCATGTTCATCCTGGCTCAGCTCCACAAGCTAGTAGGTGATGGCGCGACTTCCAGCGACTTATATGCTCAGGTGATAAAGCGGCATCCAGAATACGAGATGGCGTTTTTTGCCAAGATCAACCGAGCCCTAGCATACGATGTCACCAAAGGTGACGTCACCGAAATTCGTGACATTTTGTTCAAAATGCTGAAAGACGACAAAAACAATGACTACCAAGACCACATCTACTATGCTCTTGCCGAATTGGAGCTGAAAGAAAATGATGAACCTGAGGCCATCGAGTATTTGAAACTTGCTACTCGAAATTCAGTGGAGAATGGTCACACTAAAGGTTTGGCGTTCTATAAGCTGGGTCAAATCGCTTACTCGCATGAGGATTACCCGGCTGCGCAAGCTTACTACGATAGTACGGTTGCGTTTCTTAGCCCAGAACATCCCGACTATCAGAAAATTCTTGCTACAGCTAATAGCTTGACTCAGATGATGCGTGACATTGAAACCGTAGAACGCGAAGACAGCCTTCAAGCGTTAGCGCAACTATCAACCGAGCAGCAAGATAAGCTTATCGAACAACGCATCGAGGACTTGATTCAAGATGAAAAGGATGCCGAGCGTCAAAAAGAATTGAATGAACTTCAAGCCCAAGCAAAACAGCAGAACAACAACGACAACTTTGGAAAAAACAACTCCAAGGGTGAATGGTATTTTTACAATCCAACGGCCATTGGGTTTGGAACGAATGAATTCAAAAAAAACTGGGGCTCGAGAAAGAACGAAGACAATTGGAGGCGAAAAGACAAAACGTCTGTTGCTCCTTTGTTGATTGCTGATGACGGTAGTCTTGAAGCCCTGGAAGACACTACGGCTGAGGCAAGCGATCCAAAAAATCCGGCTTATTACCGAAAGTTCATCCCCGATACGGAAGAAAAAATGATGCGATCAGATGCGTTGATTATTGAGGCGTTATACGACTTGGCATCCGTATACAAGGATCAAATGCATGACGATGACATGGCGATCAATACTTACGAAGATTTGATCTCCCGATATGACAGTTCAAGGTATCATTTGAACACCTATTACACATTGTACTTGATGTTCAAGCAAGCAGGTAATCAACCCAAGTCCGATTATTACAAAAATCTGATCCTCTCCGGCTTTCCGGAAACAGACTACGCCAAGGTTATCCTAAATCCCAATTATGGAGCTGAATCAACAGCCTCAACATCGATGATGCAGGAGGTCTACAGCCGAGCTTATACCTACTTCCATGAAGGTTACTATCGCAACGCCTATGACATGGCGACAAAGGCCCTAACCGAGTATCCAGACAACGAATACAAGCCACAATTCACATTTCTCGTGGCATTGTGCCTTGGGCACATAGATAGCGAAAGGCGCATGATTGAAGAGTTGGAGAAAGTGGCACAAGTTTATGGCAGCATGGAAGTGGGGGCGGAAGCAAGAAAAATCCTCGCCTATTTGAAAGGGGACCGAAAGATCGAGACGTTGGAAGAAGCCGAGGCTGAAGCGATGTCAGAGGTGATCGAAGAAAAAAAGAGGCAATACAACTACGAAATGGGGGCGGCACACAACTTCCTAATTATCGTACCCGACACCGCTGATCATGTGATGTTGCAGAGCAAAGTCAGCGACTTCAATCGAAAATTCTTCAGTACGAAAGGGTTTAAAACCTCCTACATTCCAATGAAAGAGGGCAAAGCAATGGTCGTGGTGTCCAACATCGGTTTTGCAAGCACGGCTATGGATTACTTCAATACCTTCAAAAATGCAGGAACCGATACTGAAATGTTCATTACCAGAGGATATCCCCGCTTCGTCATCAGTTATGACAATTACGCGACATTCTTCAAAGATCAAGTTGTCGAAGCCTATCAAGGCTTCTTCGAAGAATATTATATTAAGACCGAGTAAATGGTCGATTCGGTCAATAGTATTCTAGGAATCCTACTTTTGCAGGAAAGCTCAACGCTATGATTGGTAAAAACGGAAAGTCTGCGGATACGGATTTTGGGGTTCACAATCAAATTGCACAAGGCACCACCATCAATGGTGATATCAAGACCGAGGGCGTTCTCCGTGTGGACGGCACGCTGATCGGTTCTATTGAGTCTTCAGGTAAAGTGGTTGTGGGGCCATCTGGTAAAATAGATGGATCAATTCGCTGCGCATCTGCCAACATCAGCGGAACGGTAAAGGCTAAGCTCATCGTAAAAGACATGCTTGAATTGCAGTCTTCGGCAAAGCTCACTGGAGAAATCACGGTAGGCAAGCTGAGCATTCAACCTGGCGCGACCTTCAGCGGGTCATGCAGTATGGGTGGTGTTATCAAGGAATTGACGCGCGAAGAGCAAAAAGAGCTTGCAGAAAAAACAGCCTAATAGCTTTTACAAATACACCACTATGACCACGAAAATGCTCGTGGTTATTCTTCTTCTCACATTTGCTGGAATAAAGCTGGACGAACTTGTTGAGTTTGACATTTCCATATTTACTCTTTTAGGAGCTTTGCTAGGCTCCGCACTGGCCATCTATTTAATGATTCGAGACTTGCTACAAAAATGAAATCGCTGATCAATCTCATTGCCCTTGGAATTGGAGTCGTTGGAGCTACATATGCTACCATGCAATTCCTTCAAGTCGACTTTCGAATTTCAATTATCGGCATTAGTATTTACATGATCGTGGTCAGCTTTTTCTTTGAGTCCGTGTTGACTAATCAAGCCAACCCAAAGCAATTCATCACGATGTATATGGCATTCAGCGGGGGTAAAATGTTTCTAAGTCTCTTTATTTTGCTGATTTACATCTACTTAAACCGAGATTATATGATGCCCTTTGCGGTCTCTTTTCTTGGCGCCTACTTCATTTTTACAGGCTTCGAAATCGGCCGTTTGCTGCGCTTTTTCAAAAAGTGAAACAAACATTTTTTTCTGATCGACATTATTCTACTTTTGCGCCACCAATTTCTAGGGGATACAGTAAGATAGAAAAATGCTGAAAATCAACGGAAAACAGAAGCTTTTTAGCTCTTTAGTTTTAACCATCGCACTCGCCTTCGGGCTCGTTTCAAGTGGATTTTCTTCCGCGGACACGCTTTCAACACACGAATCTGAGGCTCATCACGAGCAAGAATTTAATGCCGGTGAGTTGATTATTCACCACGTATTAGACGCAAACGAAATTCACATTGCGGATGGATTGAGTATTCCACTACCAATGATTCTCTTCACTGAGGCTGGAACAGATGTATTCAGTTTCTCAAACTTTTGGGACGATCACCATCACGCAACAAACACTTATACAAGCGCATCAACTGGAAATACGTACGCATACGAGCACGGTCATTTGGCTATTGTTGACGAAGAGGGCGCTGCTATTGCGCATGCCGGATGGGGAGTTTCAGAACACAGCTTTATTGATCTTTCGATAACTAAGAATGTAGCAGGCATTTTTGCTGCCGCGATCATCATGTTGTTGGTTTTCCTCTCTGTTGCCAAGGCATACAAGAAAAGAGGCGTTGCAGCTCCAAAAGGACTTCAGTCTTTCATGGAAGTTATGATCATGTTCGTTCGTGACGAAGTGGCTAAGCCATCCATAGGCAAGAAATACGAGCGGTTCATGCCATACCTACTCACTATTTTCTTTTTCATCTGGATTGGCAATATGCTTGGATTGATTCCATTCTTGGGTGGTTTGAACATTACCGGAAATATTGCGGTGACTTTGGCGTTAGCGGTGTTCACGTTCATCCTCACATCAATCAACGCCAACAAGGGCTATTGGATGCACATCATTGCACCTCCGGGCGTACCATTCTGGCTACTTCCCATCATGCTGCCCATTGAAATTATCGGTGTGCTAAATAAGCCCATCGTATTGTGTCTCCGATTGTTTGCAAACATCACGGCAGGGCACATCATCATTTTGTCATTTACTTGTTTGATTTTCATTTTCAATGCTTCTTCAGGAGCGGGTGCTGCTTATGGTGTTAGTATTGGATCCGTGTTGTTCAGCGTGTTTATGTTGTCATTGGAATTGCTTGTTGCATTCCTTCAGGCATACGTTTTCACCCTGCTCAGTGCGTTGTATTTCGGACAAGCAGTTGAAGATCACGACCATCATTAATTAGTAACTATTTCAATTCTATATATCATGGATCTATTGACCATTTTTCTTGCAGAAGCAATGGGAGTTTTAGGAGCCGGAATCGGTGCTGGTGTAGCTGCTCTAGGAGCAGGCGTTGGTATCGGTCGTATCGGTGGTTCAGCGTTGGAGGCTATCGCTCGTCAACCTGAGGCTACTGGTGACATCCGTGCTAACATGATCGTAGCTGCAGCCCTTGTTGAAGGTGCTGTATTCTTCGCGATCGTTGTATGTCTCCTTGTTGTTCTGGGATAATTGAAACCAACCAACCCTCTTGCGGTTGGCCGGAGGGTTGGTTTTTATTGAATTGATTAAGATAACACTTTAAGACTGAAGAAATGGATTTGGTAACGCCCGGCTTTGGCCTCGTATTTTGGATGACATTGAGCTTCCTGATCATCGTTTTCCTTCTAGGAAAATTTGCATGGAAGCCCATCCTTAAAGCTATCAAGGAAAGAGAAGACACGATTCAAGACGCCTTAGAAGCGGCTGATCGTGCAAAAGAAGAAATGCGCAAGCTGAAAGAAAGCAATGAGTCATTGCTTCAGCAAGCACGTGAAGAACGCGACCAATTGATGAAAGAGGCACGCGAAACTAAAGATCAGATCATCTCTGAGGCTCGCAATAAAGCGAAAGAAGAGGCTGATAAGATCTTAGCTTCTTCAAGAGAAGAGATCAAGAATGAAAAGACAAAGGCTATCGAAGAACTGAAAGGTCAGGTAGCTGAGATATCATTCCAAATCGCTGAGAAAGTATTGGCAGAAAAGCTTGCCGACAGCGACAAGCAAAGCGAATCAGTAAAGAAGGCTCTTTCTGAAATCAACTTTAACTAATGAGATCCACTAAGGCAGCTATACGATACGCTCAATCATTGCTTGAGCTTGCCATAGAGCAGAAGAGCCTTGATCAGGTTAAGGCTGATATGGCACTCATCGCGCAATGTGTTGCCGAGAGCCACGAAGTGGATTTGATGCTTCAGTCACCGATCATCAAACCCGATCTTAAGAAAAAGACCCTTGAAAAAGTATTCGGAAGCTCGATTTCCAAACTTAGCCAGTCGTTTGTTGCCCTATTGACAACTAAAGGCCGCGAATCCATTCTGCCACAAATCGCAGTTTCTTTCATCGGGCTTTATAACGAACACATGGGCATCGTTTCTGCTGAAGTTGTGACAGCAACAAAGCTCACAGCCGCTCAACGAGACGAATTGAAAAAAACACTTTCATCCACAGGAAAAACCATCGAATTGATCGAGCGTGTTGACCCGCGGGTGATGGGCGGTGTGCGAATCAAAGTTGGCGACCAATTGATGGATGCCACCGTTCGCAGAAAGCTCAATGAACTTAAAGTAGACATTGCAAATAATAAACTTTCAGCATCTAATTAAATCGACATCATGCCTGAAATTAAACCAGCAGAAGTATCAGCCATTCTCCGCGAGCAACTTAGCGGAGCTAAAACAGCTGCAGAGTTAGAAGAAGTAGGAACCGTCCTCCAGGTTGGAGACGGTATCGCTCGTATTTATGGCCTTTCAAACGTTCAGGCCGGTGAATTGATCGAGTTTGAGGATGGACTTCAAGCTATCGCTTTGAACTTGGAGGAGGACAACGTGGGAGCGGTATTGCTCGGACACTCAAACAACATCAAAGAAGGGGATACTGTAAAAAGAACCAAGCGCATCGCATCAATCAACGTTGGCGAAGGCATTGTTGGTCGTGTGGTTAACACACTTGGCCAGCCAATCGATGGAAAAGGAGCTATTGAAGGCGAGATGTTTGAAATGCCTATCGAGCGTAAAGCCCCAGGGGTAATCTTCCGTCAGCCAGTAAATGAGCCGCTTCAAACAGGTATCAAGGCAATTGACGCCATGATTCCGGTTGGTCGTGGGCAGCGAGAGTTGATTATTGGTGATCGTCAAACAGGTAAGACAACCGTTGCGATCGACACGATCATCAACCAAAGAGAATTTTACGATCGAGGAGAGCCTGTTTACTGCATCTACGTAGCATGTGGACAGAAGGCTTCAACTGTTGCTGGTATCGTTAAGAGATTAGAGGATGCAGGAGCCATGAAGTACACAACTATCGTTGCTGCTAACGCTTCTGACCCAAGTCCGATGCAGTTCTACGCGCCAATGGCCGGAGCTGCAATTGGAGAATTTTTCCGTGACACGGGACGTCCTGCATTGATCATTTATGATGATTTGTCAAAGCAGGCGGTTGCTTATCGTGAGGTATCACTTCTTTTGAGAAGACCTCCGGGACGCGAAGCGTATCCTGGTGACGTATTCTACTTGCACTCTCGTTTGTTGGAGCGTGCTGCGAAAGTGATCAACGATGACACCATCGCTGCACAGATGAACGACCTTCCAGAATCATTGAAGAGTAAAGTGAAGGGCGGAGGATCGCTTACTGCACTTCCTATCATTGAGACCCAAGCAGGTGACGTTTCTGCGTACATCCCAACCAACGTAATTTCCATTACTGACGGTCAGATCTTCTTGGAAGCGAACTTGTTCCTTTCCGGTGTGCGTCCAGCGATCAACGTGGGTATCTCGGTATCTCGAGTTGGGGGTAACGCTCAGATCAAGTCGATGAAGAAGGTTGCAGGTACGTTGAAGCTTGACCAAGCTCAATATCGTGAATTAGAGGCCTTCTCGAAGTTTGGCTCTGACTTAGATGCAGCTACCAAGGCGGTTCTTGACAAAGGAGCTCGAAACGTAGAGATCTTGAAGCAAGGCGAAAATGCTCCGGTTGCCGTTGAAAAGCAAATCGCAATCATCTATTGTGGTACCAAGAACCTGTTGAACAAGGTTCCTGTGAACAAGGTTAAAGAGTTTGAAGTGGAATACACTGATTTCTTGGATCGTAACCACAGAGATGTATTGGATCAGCTTCGTGCTGGTAAACTAACAGATGAAATCACCGGTACGCTAGAATCTGCTGCCGCTGAAGTATCTGCTAAGTACAACAAATAGTAATTCAGGCAAATGCCCAACTTAAAAGAAGTACGAAACAGAATCTCGGGTGTAAACAACACCAAGCAGATCACCTCTGCCATGAAAATGGTGAGCGCTGCCAAGCTTCGTAAGGCACAGGACGCGATCACAAGAATGCGTCCCTATGCTAATAAGTTGCAAGAGATTCTGCAAGGTTTAAGTTCAGGATTGGACACCTCCGAAAACACGTATGGACGTTCAGGAGAGGTTAAGACTGTTTTGATTGTGGCTATTTCGTCAAATCGAGGCCTCTGCGGTGCGTTTAACTCGCAAATCATAAAGAGGGTCAACAAACTGATCAAAGAGGATTATAGCGACAAGAAAGTGACTGTATTGACTTTTGGCAAGAAGGCCGAAGACGCCTTCCGTAAAACCGAATATTTCATCAAGGGAACTTTACTTCCTCGTCACACGAACGAAATCTTCGATCGCCTTGACTTCGAACACGCCTCTGGTGCTGCCAAGAAGATCATGGACGCCTTTGCTGACAAACAGTTTGATCAAGTGATTTTGGTTTATAACCAATTCAAGAATGCGGCTTCTCAAGTTGTGATGCAAGAGCAATTTCTGCCTATCGCCCCGATAGAAGTTGAAGGTGGCTCTGCTGCCGGAACAGATTACCTGTTTGAACCAAACAAAGCTGAGATCGTTGAGGATTTGATACCAAAATCATTGAAGACTCAGTTCTACAAGGCGCTGTTAGACAGCTTTGCCGGAGAACACGGAGCTCGAATGACAGCAATGCACAAGGCAACCGACAACGCATCAGAGATGTTGCGAGATCTTAAGTTGACATACAACAAGGCACGTCAGGCAGCGATCACCAAGGAAATCCTTGAAATTGTTGGTGGAGCAGAAGCATTGAACGCTTAATAAGCAAACAAAACAAAGGAAGAGGCTGTCGAAAATATCGGCAGCCTTTTTTGTTGCACCATATTTGTAGGAAGGCGAGCGCCCAAATAAACAGTGAAGCTCAGAACTCAGATCATATTAGCCATGACAGCCCTGATGGTAGTTTCACTCATCGTCATAGGGGCTGTTACAATTTCATATTTCAAGGCTGAAAACACCAAGTATCACCAAGAGCGCTTAGCACGTAAAGAGCGAGCCATCAAAACCGAGATGCAGTACTTCTCTAAAGAGGTTTCCTTGCAGGAAAACATGGATGTAGTGATTAAAGAGTTCGAAGAGGAAGTGCTTCGTCTAGCCACAGTTCACAACATGGAGATCAACGTGTTTAACACTCGAGGAGACATGCTAGTTTCTGCAAAACCTGATTCGCTTCACTCTGAATACATCAACAGAAGGGTGCCGCCCATAGCACTTGAGCAGCTTAGCATGACCGACCGAATCGTATTGCCAGAAACTAAGGACGAGCATGATTACCTCTCTGACTACACGCTGCTTCGCAATGCCAATGGCGACCGGATTGCCATTCTAAACCTTCCCTATGAACGCACTGAAACACTGGATCAAAACGACCTCCCAAACTTTTTGGGCTCTATTGGCCTAACATATCTCGCGCTATTTGCAGCCGCCATTGCCCTTACACTTATCCTTTCCAATTCTATAACAAAGAATCTATCACTGCTCAGTGAGCGATTGCGGTCCACCGATTTCGCGAAGCACAACGAACCTATCGAATGGTATAAAAACGATGAAATTGGAACCTTGGTCCAGGCATACAACTCAATGCTCGATAAGCTTGAGGAGAGTCGCGAACTTTTGGCAAAAACGGAGCGCGAAGGTGCCTGGCGAGAAATGGCACGGCAAGTAGCACACGAAATCAAAAACCCACTAACCCCGGTAAAACTGAGTATTCAGCACTTGCAAGCCACTTCGAATTTCGACTCTCCAGAATGGCGGGAGAAGTTCAACAAAACGATGAACGTCATCATTCAGCAAATAGAGTCTTTGAACAAGATTGCCACCGAATTCAGTGACTTTGCGAAGCTGCATCAGAGCTCGATGGAGCGGGTAGATGTTCACACAGCCATCATGGACGTTGTTCAACTCTTTGCGGACGCTCCGTTTACATTGAAAACAAATCTCTGTAATCATGCGCCATGCGTTCTGATGGATCCTGACGCACTGCGTAGAGTGCTTTCCAACCTGATCAAGAACGCGAAACACGCGGTTGAGAACTCTATTGACCCGACCGTTAACATCGAGACATCAATTGACTCCAATCACGTTAAAATCACCATTGAAGACAATGGATCGGGCATTCCTCAGGAGATTCGAGACAAGGTATTTCAGCCAAACTTTACGACAAAAAGCAGTGGGACAGGTCTTGGCTTAGCTATCTGTCAGCAGATCGTGGAACAGGTTGATGGGTCGATAACGTTTTCTGAAAGCATAACAAAGGGTACCATATTCAAAATCATCATTCCAATTTTAGCCTAGCATTTAGCCGTTGTTCAGAGAAATGCGTCTACGTGTGGTAATTCAACGAATTATATTTGAACTATGAGAAAATCAGTCTGCGCGGAATGAAACTTGAACTGAGTGAATTCGAAACACAACCTGAGACAACCCGAGCATATTCGAAAATTGCCATTATCGTTCCGGCATTCAATGAAGCCGGTTCAATAAAGGATGTCCTTGAAGACCTTAACCGCGTAAATCCAGGCCATTGGGATATAATTATAGTCAATGACCACTCTGAAGATGAGACCTTAAAATTCGCACAAGAGTATTCACATACCATCATTGAACTTCCAATCAACCTAGGCATTGGCGGCTGTGTTCAGTCTGGATTGTTGTTTGCTCATCGGAATGGATATGACATTGCAGTTCAATTCGACAGTGATGGTCAGCATGTCGCTTCTGAGATTAAAACATTGCTTTGGGCCATGAGCGAATCAAACGCAGATGTTGTAATCGGTTCAAGATTTATTCAAAGCTTCGAGGGGCAATTTAAGTCATCATTTTTCAGGCGTTTGGGCATAAAGGTTATTCGATTAGCCACTAAAGCATTAACCGGAAGCTCCATTAAAGATCCCACTTCCGGATTCAGGGCGTTCAATGTGCGCGCTATATCATTGTTTGCAATGAATTATCCTGTTCATTACCCTGAGCCGGAAAGTCTTATTAAACTGCACAAAAACAACCTCAAAGTGCATGAGGTTTCAACCTTGATGAACCCAAGAAGCACCGGAGAGTCTTCGATTAAGCAAAAGGCTGTGTTCTACATGTTCAATGTATTGCTTGGCATGATGGTTACAGCAATGCGTCCACAAAAACCTAATAGTGAACATGCAGTTCGATCCGACTGTTGATATTGACCGATTTCAAATTCTTGCCATCATAGGCAGCATTTCATTCATTGTTTTCATTGTTTATCTAGTAAGAATGAAAAAGCTGCGAGAAGACTACTCCATCTTATGGCTCTTCTTTGGGTTCTCCTTTCTTGGTGTATCCATATGGCGAGAAAGCTTGGAATATATATCCCATGCGATGGGAATTGCATACGCACCTGCTGCGATATTTATTCTATTGATTATGTGCTTGTTTATGATTACAATTCAATTCTCTATTATCATTTCGAAGCAAGCCAATCAAATCATAAAACTCGCACAAGAAATAGCATTATTGAGACAGCAGCTCACGAAACAGTCCAAAACTGATGATCAACACGAGTGAGAGTTTTATTCATTCTCGAATACTATTACCCCTATCAGGGTGGTGCTGAAAGGCTTTTCACGGAGCTGACACGCGAGCTTTGCCATCTTGGCGATCATGTTGCCGTGCTGACAGCAAACTACACAACCCTTCCTTCGGAGGAAGTGCTAGATGGTGTGCACGTCACCAGAATTACAGTTAAGAACCGATTGCTTTTTACAGTAAAGGCCATTCCAAAATCACTGGAAATGGCGAAGGATTTTGACATAATACACACCTCAACGTACAACGCGGCTCTTCCTGCTAAAATTGCCTCAATATTCGCCAGTCGGCCCATTGTAATCACTGTCCACGAGTACTGGGGAAACTATTGGTGGAGGCTGCCCTTTCTAAGACTGTATGAACGTTTTGCTTATCACGTATACGAACGTGCGATTTTGTCCTTTAAATATTCCCGAGTAATCGCTGTCTCTAATTTCACCCAATCGAGACTAGGCCAGGCATCTCAAAAACATGATGTGTCCATGATTTACAATGGTCTGCCAAGGACATTGTCCCCTGCATCGACAATTCGTTCTGACTACTACTTGTTCGTTGGCAGGCTTGGTGTTTCGAAAGGAATCGATGTTCTTACCGAAGCCATCGCTATCTTATTAAAGCAAAATCCGACTTTAAAATTCAAGTTTGTAGTTCCCAATTTCCCTTACCGGATCTTTCATTTTGTACGCAGTAGGTTGAGTCCTTGGATAGAATTCGTAGACCCGCCAACTGACCAAGAGCTCTGGGAGCTTATGAGCAAAGCAAAGGCGCTGATCGTGCCTTCTTACACAGAAGGATTTGGATTCGTAGCTGCTGAAGCGGCCAAACTAGGAACACCCATTATTTCCAGTGGTCGTGGAGCACTGAAGGAGGTGGTTTCTGGTAAGTTCCTTGAAATGAAAGAACATTCGGCTTCGGCTTTGGTGGATTGTATCTTGTCTGCAGAAATGGGTCGCTTTTTATTCAAGCCCATCCTGGATTTTGACATGAAACAAACGGTTAGGCAACATCAAAAAGTCTATCGTTCTGTGCTGAATCACGCAGAACATTCTCCAGATTCTCCATAAATTTTGTCCATGAAAACATGTGTGCACGGTCAAGGCCTTCCATCGATAAATGGGATCGCAGTGCAGAATCTTCATCTAGACGAACCATAGCCTCTGCAATCGAAGAAGGACTCTGGGGGTCAATAAGCAATGCTGCGCTCCCAGCCGCCTCCTTCATTGCGCCCAGATTGCTGGTTATGACTGGGCAGCCCTGACTCATCGACTCAAGTATCGGCAACCCAAAACCTTCATATAGCGAGGCGTATACACTAAATTTTGCCTTTCTGTAAAGTTCTTTTAGATTCTTTTGGTCCACATAGCCTAAATACTCTATTCGGTCGCTAACATTCGATTCTTTAATGATTCGTTTCAAATCAACTTTCCAACCATGAGCTCCAACAATTCTGAGTCTGGTTGTTGAATTATTGATACAAAATGCTTCAAATGCGCGAATTAAATTGAAGTGATTCTTTCGAGGCTCTATCGTGCTAACAGCAATGATAAAGTCATCTCTTTGCTGGCCCGTCAGTTCAGTCCCATCAATCGGCTGAAACTGAATCCCTGGATAAATGCGAACAACATCTTGAGTGATTCCAAGTATTCTACTTACGTCATCTTTAGTTTGGTTGGAAATAGTGACAATCAAAGACGCTGATTTTAATGCCTGTTTAAGCAACAGTCTGTGAGCGAGCACACTATTAAACCTGTGGTAATTTGGCAACAATAATGGTGTGAGGTCATGTAATATCACCACCTTTTCTCTTCCTCTTATCATCCCCAATGATGAGTAATGCGATGGATCAATTAAAATATCTATTCCATGCGTTTCTAAATCAAGTTGTAATAGGTTGAAATATCTAAAGGGGTTAAAAAACGAACTTTTCCATGATGGAATCCTAATGAACTCCATTCCTTCGATTCTCTGTTCTGATCCAATTTGCACATATTCGAAGTTGCCTACTGAGGCTGCCTTGGCTAGCTCTCTTGTGAAAACACCAATCCCTGCGTTCTGTCTGATCCAAGGTTCGATGAATATCCCGACCCTCATGCTTCTAGGTTTGACTTTCTCCCTAGAACCACAAATTGCCAAAAACGATGAGCGTCAAACCTCAAAAATGGAGTCAGTATTTTGATGATCTCACTGTTCGATCTGGAAATTTGATTAGAGGCATAAAACATACGTCTGCTTATCCATGTTGTCTTACGCTCTCGTATAGCAGTATTAATAGCTAACAACATGACCTTTAGGAATTTGTAGCGAAAAAATACAACATCAATGAGTATTACCATTGAATACTTAAATATCATTGAAGGCGCCTGTCGAATTATAATGATTCTTGGCATGAGCTTGAACCAAGTATAAAATACGTGAGACTGAATCTCCGCCAAATACAATGAACTGCGCACTTCATTCAGTGACGCACCCATTTTATGATAAACGATTGCCTTTGGCTCCAAAACACAATTATAGCCACATAACCATGCACGAAGCCCAAGCTCTGCGTCTTCATACCCTACAAAGAATCGCTCATCGAAGCCATTTAGTTTTTCAAAGAGATCTCTATGATATAGACATGCTCCTGCGCACGGTCCTATATTCTGAATCGAACTAGTGAATTTTGATGCGAGTTCGCCAAAGCCAAGGGGTAAAATCTCACCTGTGCTCAGCAGAGAATGTCCAATGTTGTCTATCCTGTCCGGATTCGTCATTTGAAGCATTTTTGACGAAACCATGTGACATTCTTCTGATTCGGCACACTTGACGAGGTTTATCAACCACTCCGGTTCAGCTACCGCATCGTTGTTCAGACAGGCAATCCAGCGCAGATCCTCAGGCAATGGTCGGTCTAGGACTCGGTTATGGGCTTTCGCGAATCCAAGGTTTTGCTCATTCTTGATAATTGCAACGTTCTGCTTGGATCCGTAAAGCTCTACCAATCGCTCATACTCTTGAGCTTCGCTACCGTTATCAACAATCCAAATTTCTGGAGCTTGTGGTGTTTGAACGAGAAGCGAATCGACACACTTTCTAGTATCGTTCAACCCATTCCAGTTCAACACAATGACCACGCAGCGCTCGATCAAACTGCCCTCTAGAGTAGCTTCCATTAAATTCCCCTCTGTTCAGCCAATGACTCAAACAATTCTAACCCTCGCAGATAAAGAACGTTGTCGAGTTCATTTATCTCTTCAATCCGGCTAACTATCTCCTCTGGCAAGTCCTCCTTTTTATAGGACCCGACATTACGCATGACTTCCTGTCCGTCCGGTAACCCCATCATTTCCCTGCACAAGCTCATTGATCTGCTAAAATGTTCGGTGATGCCGACAAACCAGCACTTTTCCAGATTAGCAACGGCTCTCTCTAATCCCTGCTCGTCTACAGCTCCGGTACGAAAGATTTCACAGTTAAGATCGTTATCGGCAAAAAACTGAACTTGACGATTGCTGGTTTGTTTTACACGAGATTCTAAGATCTCCTCTAAGCTCAGGTCAGGATACTTTCTTTTGGCGTGATGCAGGAAGGATATTGCTCGATCTGCAGGCTTTCTCAAAAAGACCATTTTGCGCGCTTTTGGCACTACACTTTCTCCAACGATGAAAGGATAGTGGCCACGCACTAATCTCTTTCTTGCAAAAACTTTCGGTTTAATCTGCAGCAGCTCATCCATCGGCAGGTAACCACCTGCCAATTGCATCTGACGCCTGGTAGGAAAGATTTCCTTTTGGTTGAATGCCTCGTTGAACATCTGTCTCACGGACGTTCCACCAGTTTTAGGCATGTGTATGAAGAAATATTGGCTATCCATCTCAAGACTATTCCTCACCTAATCCTGCTAAATAATCTTCGATCACCTTCCTTGGCTCTCCCTGTGACACTATTGATCCGCCTTCCAACAGAAGTACTCTATCTGCAAAGCGCTCTAACACGCTCGTGCTATGCGTTGCTAAGATCACCGTTTTATCCTTTAACAACCCCGTCTTAAATGCATTATTCGCCTTCCGTCTAAACGCAACATCACCAACCCCTCCAAATATTTCATCCAGCAATAGCACCTCAGCTTTTGAGTAAAGCGCAATGCTAAAGGCAAGCCTCATTCTCATGCCCTTTGAATAGAACTTCAATTTGGTGTTTTCAAAGCTCTTGATACCCGCGAAGTCGATCATCTCGTCCATAACTTCACGAATTTCTCTGAACGTCAGTCCCAGCAGGCTTGCATTGATCCTTATGTTTTCTCTTGCCGTCAACTCGTTGTTGAATCCCATGCCCAGGCTTAAACGCAACGTTTTTCCAATCACCGCCACCTCTCCCCCGGAGTTGGGCACATAAGCCCCAGAAATGATTTGTAGCAGAGTTGATTTTCCGCTGCCATTGCCTCCAATAACACCAATGAATTCTCCTCGTTGAATTTCAAGGTTAATGTCCGATAGCGCAATGATTTCTCGTTTACTGGAGACAGAAAACCCATTTAGTAAACGATCCCTGAGCGTATCGTTCTTCTTATCCCGAACGTTGAAAGTTTTGTAAACCCCCTTTAGCCGAATTGCTACATCCATATCATCTGAGTTCGGCAGCATACTTGGCATAACGCTTAAAAATCAACAGCGATCCTGCTGCCAAAATCAATGTGAAGGCGAGATCATAAAGCAGAAGATCATAGACTGGGTGTCGCCCATACAATAGAACTTCGCGAATATTGATCACAATCCCAGTCAACGGATTGATGTATAACATGAATGAATAGTGATCGAAAATAACCCGTTGATCCCATATTATAGGCACTGTCCAAAACATCGCCATGAGCAAAATGTCCCAAACGTGATCAAGATCGCGAATGAATAAAAATATGGTGCTTAACGTAATACTGGCTAGGAAACCAACACAAATCAAGTTGAGCAGAAGCCAAGGAAGCCAGAGCACGTGGAGGGTAAGCTCGACATCAAAGAAAAGTCTGAATATGAAATATATGGCCATGTTAAATGCAAGTGCAAAGGCAACGCTTACAATGTGCGCGATGAACAGATCATACTTGGCGATTTGAATATTCTCTATTAAGTAGCGCTTGTTATTGAAAACTTTCATGCCGCGTTTTGTGCTCTCGGCAAAAAAGGTCCATGGCATAACCCCAAGATATAAGTAGAGCACAAAATCAGGATCTCGATTTTTGAATATAAGAAAGGCAAAAACGAAATAATAGATTGCCAATCGAAAAATAGGATTCAAAAAGGCCCAGATAACACCGAGCGATGAGCCATAATATCTCTGCAAAAAGTCGTGCTTGGCAAGAATCCAAATTCTTTGAATTCTATTGTCTGAATCCCTCATTATGATCTGTCATGTCCCTGTTCGCAGCACCCTAAACTAATAAACTTCCAACCTCCAACAATGTTTACCTTGGGATGAATTATCACTAGGTCATTCCGGAATATAAGCTTTAACCCGGTTTGGTTAACTTTCTTTGGTTCAAATCTAAGCCCATCAATTGTGATGATGCCTATTTTTGAATCAAATTAATCATCTATGAAAAAATACTTCGCAGTCCTTCTGTTTTCAATCATTGGATTAGGGGGCGCATACGCACAAAAGAATGCTTCTAAGGAAAGGAACAATGATAAAATTGATGAGCTCATTTCCGAATTGAAGCTTGATGACGAACAGTCAGAAAAGGTTACTGCAATTTTCGATGAGTATCAAACCACGCTTAAGACTCAAAAGGAAATTATTAAGAATTCAGAAAAGAACATTAAGGTGGCAAAAACAGCTGCTAAAACTGCCAAAGAAAAATCAGAGACCCAGTTGAAGGAGGTTCTTACCGAAGAGCAGTACAAGAAATACCAGGACATGAAAGGTGGCCAAAAGGATGAAGAAGAATAATCAGTCCTGAGGCGCGATTGCTTTTCTTTTGATTCGCAGCGTCTCATTCAATTTGGAATCGCAAAAATTCAAAGAAGAAAGCTCATAGACACCTATGGGCTTTTTGAATTTTATGTGAAACCCCACTTCAAGCGAGCCGTTTAAGCGATCACTCAAGTCATTTCTGAGTTCGCTGGCTTTGCAGTATCCTATCTCTTGGTCTCCCAAGAAGCACCTAACAATTGGCGTTTCGACCATTCGGGTATACTTCGCCCAGCCAGTGGCGCCATTCTGATCTATTTGCTCAACCGCTCCACGAAGGGTGTTTTCTTTCTTTTTTGTGGACCGCAAATATGTTGGATCGTTCAACTGTATTTGTTCAATTGTCGCCTCAACGGTTTTGTTGTCAACGACCAAACCAGTGAAAGCAGCCATTGCCTGAACCAGGGCTTTCGGGTCCTGTATGGCCTTCTCGTAGGAAACCAACATGCAAGGCAAGTTGGTGTTTCCGACAAATCGGACTATCGCCTCATATCGTTTAATTGACTGACTCAACTTGGACAACACATTCTCGCCCATAGATATATTTTCTCTTATCGCTATTGCCAATGGGTCTCGAAACAGTATTACTATGTGTGGATTCCTCAGTTCCTTAATGAATTTATCACGGTACCTAAAGGACTCTGGGCGCTTCCAACCCCAAACGCTGGATCTCTCATTGCGGTCTTTAATGTAGTCCCTTAATTGTTCGGGCGATCCGCTTTTCTCAAGTATTCTAGCCATTTCTGTGTCCTCAGCAACGGGGTTGTCGCTGTTTCCCATATCCACACCAATACTTCGCAACACCTTGGCGGCCATTGTTGTGCCGCTTCTGGGTATTCCAAAAACAATAATCGTCCTTTCGTTCCCGTCTTGTTCAGAGACATTGTGCACGAAGATTCCTCGATTCACCAATTCAACAGACATACGCTCTCATTTTCACTATTCATTTTCAACCACACCTACACCCGTGCGGTTCCCACATTTTTCAGATTATCTTCTTTTACTGTCTGATAAAGCATTAAATCATATATCACGAATGGCAGCATTATCCTTAATGTTTTAGCGTCATTCAGGTTCAAGCCGTATCTCTCACCATGCTTGTTTCTTGTTGCGCCAACTGCCTTAATTGGTATGCCTGCCAAAGCACCCAAATCTTGCATGAAGTCCGTCATTCTCTCAACACAGCCCACGAGATTCAATCTGCTCATAACCGACATCGCCTCCACTAAATGGTCAATCCGGACCCTGCCAAACAGCTGCTCGGATAAAAAATAGCGCAGCTGGCAATTGTCAAACAAATTCAAGGCTTCACTGCTTGCATTGTTCAAAAACTCTCCCAATTTTTCAGGTTGACTGAAATCCACCTTCTGTACTTCGAGGGCTAATTGCTTAACCTCTTCGCTATGAGATTTAAAGAATCGTGACGTTGGGTCTTCGCCAACTCGCTTAACCCACGCAAGGTGAGAAGCGAGGTGCTCAATGGGATCTCTCAACAAGGTTGTTTTGAGCAATTCATTTGCTCCCGCAAGCTGCTCAAATCGTTGCACACGAACATGGCCTGAAACGAAATCATATTGCTCAAGTAATTCCGGCTCTGAGAACAGTCGGCTACCCTCTATGTGCGGTCTAATTCGTTCTTCTCCGTAATAACTACCCATCCATTCATTGATAGTTGTGCCTCCTGTTTTAGCAATATGCATGAAAAATATTCGTCTAGGTGAAAACTGAACTTCCGGCCTTTTCATCACCGTTGGGCTTCCGGAAATGTCCTCATTGGATGCAGAAACTCTTACTGAAACCTGATCGCCCTCTAGAATCTGCTTTGGCAAAACAAACTTAAACCCGCAAACTCCGCTTGGGTGCAGCCTCCGCTCGAATAGACCCTTGCGATAAACCGATGTTCTCTGACTGCTGACCAATTGCTCATTGATATACAAGTCTAAAAGCATCTTGTCTTCAGGATAGTCAATGTTAAACGCCCAGCCCTCAACGACATCTGTTTTTAAAGGATCAAGTTGGCTTTTTACTCTGTTGCCCATGGTCACTGGCTGCTTATTGAGAAATCGGGAACCTCCTTCGTCAAGTTCGAGTTGTAATAAACATCTTCTTTGGCAACATTTCCCCATTTAGAATAGAGGTAATCAGTATCAAACTGAAGCCTTTGTCTCTTGTCTGGCGTGTTATCGTAGCCCCGAGATTTACTTTCAAAATGAAACAATTTCGCATATGGAGTATACACGTTGACCCAACCCTGCTCACGAAATTTCAAGCATAAATCCACATCATTATAAGCTATTGGTAAATTTTCATCCATTCCTCCAACCATCAAGAATTTCGACTTGCTTACCATCATGCATGCCGCGCTTACTGCCATGTATTCTTTTACAATGTTCATTTGACCAAATGCAAAGTTGTCTCCATCAGCGAAGCCGTGGAAAGCGTGCGTTGCCACACCTCCAACACCCAAAAGAACCCCGGCATGTTGAATCGTACAGTCTTGATAAAGAAGCTTAGCTCCAACTGCACCTGTATCATCCTGTTGCGCGTATTCTAGCATGGCACTGAGCCAATCATGCGCAATCACTTTGGTGTCGTTGTTCAAAAAGACCAAATACTCCCCCTTGGCCACAGACGAGGCCCGATTATTTATCTCTGAAAAGTTGAATGGTTGACGATGTTCAATGATTCGAACCTTTTCTTCATTCGAGAGGGCTTCCAGTAGTTTTAAGGTTTCCTGCTGTTGACTGCCATTGTTCACCAATAGCAATTCATAATTGGAGTACTTCGTCAGCTCCAAAATACTGTTGATACAATTGTTCAACATTTCCGCACCATCCTTGAATGGAATGATGATGGAGACCAGCGGGCGCCCAACGATGGCATACTTTATACGATACGAACCCATCCATTGTCCATTGTGCACCGATCCGTCAATCCCGAGGCTGTTTAAATGTTCTGATATTGCTTTTAACGAGCTGGCGTTAGCATAACCCTTGTACGAATAATCCGTAGCGGTGCTTCCCGGTATTTTACGCCAGTGATACAGCACTTTTGGAATGTGTTTGATTCGGTCGGTTATCCTGCTAAGGCGCAAAAACAAATCAAAGTCCTGAGCGCCTTCAAAACCAGACCGAAACCAGCCAATCTTATCTCCTTCTGATTTTCTGATAACCGTGAAGTGACATAAATAATTGTTTGCCCAAAACAGGTGTTTGTTGAAACCCGGTTTAAAATATGCTCCCCCCAGCCTACCGTCCATTTCAAGCTTATCCTCATCACTAAAAAACATATCCGTTTGGGGATCTAAATTGAGTGCTTTTACTACGTGAAACAGCGCGTCCTCCGAAATCTCATCATCGTTATCTAGCAAAGCGATAAACTCTCCGTTCGCCATCTCAATAGCGCGATTTGAGGCCATCGAGATGTGCAAATTCTCGGTTCCAAACTCAATATGAATTCGACCATCTCGACCTCTCCATGATTCGAGCGCGTTTAGCGTCTCATCCGATGACGAAGCATCGTCATAGAGGCATAATTCCCAGTTGGGATATGCCTGAGCTAGGACTGACTCGATGCATCTGTTCAACCACCTAGCGCTAACATTGTAAACTGGAACTACTACTGAAATCAATGGCCTGAACTCCCACGCCTCCATAACCTCATTCACTCTGGTGCTTTTCCATTCTCTTTGCCGAGACTCTTGCCAATGTTGATAATCATTTTCCCATCTCATCCTTCGCTGACTAGCCCTGCTTTGTTCGGCCGCTGATCTACCAGAATCCAGAATAGCAGACAACAATTGCTTGTAAGCCTCATGCTTTTCCAAGCCGGATTCGGTGTCCCGTCCCATAATGAGCGCGTTCTTGATGTGGCGAACTTTGGACACAAGGTCAATGAATCGTCTAAAGCCATAAGTCCATCTCCAAGACTTACTTAAGTAAAGGTTGCTTAGCTGTGATGATTGAGCAAAAACCTCGTGCTCTAAGGCCAGCATTTGATGATGCTTTCCGTTCAAACCGATTTCTTTGTTTAGTGAAATGGATTTCTTCGCCAACCTTGACCCGTCCTTAAAAAGCAAGTGCACGATTGCATCAGACTCCCCTAGCGGAATAAATTCGTTTGGATACAGGAATCGAAAGCCTATTGCATTGGAAAACTCGGTTTTAAAAGCAGTTAAAACATCCTTCCTTTGATGAATGTCAATTACCCGAATGAATTGATGATTCGCCATTTCAATGACAAGATGTTCAACCTCCCTTTCCCCAGCAAAAGCTACCCACCCTTTTACGCCTAATAATGCGGGGGCGTGACCCAAGTCAACATGTTGTTTTTCCGGATCCAAATGCATCGGGCCGACCTGGTCAACATGAACCTTGAAATCACCAGCGAATGGCGCGAATGCATTAAGCCGATCGGGCTTCCAAAGCGCCTCCTTCGGCATCCTATACCGGTGTATGAGCAGGTACTCCTTATCTTTTGAGGACAGCATTTCTGGAATAAGGCACGAACATACGGAAATGGCCACCTGTTTACGAATGCAACCGGATCGTTCCGAAATCAAACTCATGTCATAAATCGAGTAAGTTTGACCACATGATCCGGCAAAGCCAGGGCTGGCAATTTCCACTTGTGTGCACATTGTGCGTCCTTGCCTATTTGCCTGCCATCACAGACTTCTTCGTACTGGATGACGTCAACAGCATTTTTCTGAGCCGGTTCTCAGGAAATCCAAGCCTGCTCATCGACCAGGGCCTGATTAGACTTATCTCGGAGCGATACTTAAATCGAATTTTATACTGGATCGGAATTGAAGTTTGGGGTGGGACGGCATCAGGATTTCACATCCTAAAGCTAGCGCTGCACGCCATCAATGGAGCGCTGATTTGGCTGTTATTGAGATCCATTCAATCTATCACTCAAACAGCACTTAATTCAACCGCTTTGATCGTGGCTGTAGCGTTTTTCCTATTACACCCACTGCAGACACAAACTGTGAATTACATCAGTCAAAGTGGAGCTCAACTCGAGTTAATCTTCAATTTGATCTGTCTACTGCTTTATATAAGGGTTCGAACGAGCATCGCTTTTAATTGGCACGTGTTCTTCCAGGGCCTATTGGGCGTTTTAGCATTCTTTGCAGCCATTCTTTCAAAACCGAGCGGGATGTCCATTCTTCTCCAATTGGCCCTTTTTGAGCTCACTCTGCTTCCTAAGGCAAAAGCATCATATTCCAACAAATACGCTGCCGCTTGGCTCATTATCACTGCAGGACTTCTGGTATTTGGTTTATCCATGGACTCAGGGGCTATAGACACACCGCGAATATCACGAATCGACTATGCCTTGTCACAGCCGTACGTGGTTATCAGATATCTGCAAATGATAGTCTTTCCCATAGGTCTTTGCTTCGATCACCCCTCTTTGACATGGTTCAGCTATGGTCTTGGGCCTTTATTTCTTTTCATATTGATCCACATAGCCATCTGGGTTATTGGCTTTTTGATAAGGAAACCAAAGCCGATAACTGCATTGGGTATTGGCTTTATATATGTCTCACTATCGACAGACAGTTCCATAATTCCACTTCGCGATCTGATGGTAGAGCACCGAATGTATTTGCCAATGACGGGGGTTACAATGATCGTTTTTGACTTGTTACCAGCAATCAAACGGTCGCTTGTTGTGAAATCCTCTGCGGTGTTTGCAATACTTGTTCTATTGTGTATTACTGTATTTCGCAATTTTGATTGGACGACAAAATCTGCTCTCTGGGAATCAACATTGCTTGTCAATCCAAATAGCAGCAGAGCCTTGGTCTTCTTCGGTAATGAAGCTTATCAAAAAGGTCAATTTGATGTTGCCGAGGAGTTTTATCACAAAGCCTTGATTTCAAATCCAACCGATGTGGCAGCTATGAACTCCCGCGCCTTGTTGTCAATCCATGCCGGAAAAATGGATGATGCAATGCAGTTGTTACTCAGTGCATCAGATTTGCAACCGCACGACTATGAAACAAATCTTAATCTCGGGTATTGGTTTGAACGATCTCACAATTTTACGCAGGCGGAGAAGTATTATCTACAATCAGTTAAGTGCTGCCCCAATTGTGCTGAAACGCACCTGCATCTTGGCACACTGTTGCTGAACACCTCACAATTGGCGCGAGCTAAACGACAATTGATTCAAGCCACTCAATCTGAGTTTTGCCCTCCTCGGGGTTATTATAACCTTGGCTATTTGCAGCTTATGCAGCGCGATTCCTCACAAGCCTTAGCTAACTTTAAACTCGCGCTTTCCATGGATTCTAACTATATAAATGCTTTAAGTTACATGGCAGAATTGGAAGTGGCTCTTGAGGGTCGGGACAAGGCCAGGCCATATTACAAGAGCTTGCTTGAGCTTGACCGCGATAACAAAAAAGCCATGGAATTTTTCGGAACAAATGAACCGCAAGTGGAGTAGCCGCTATATTTGTGTATTATTTTTTGGAATGAAAACATTTAGCACCATCTTTCTTCTCACTCTCAGCACTATGTGTTTTGCACAAAGTGGAGGCATTGAAAACAACACTGGAGTTACTG
The DNA here is from genome assembly GCA_041391765.1 of Flavobacteriales bacterium. GTDB lineage: Bacteria > Bacteroidota > Bacteroidia > Flavobacteriales_G > Salibacteraceae > SHAN690. The sequence continues at coordinate 24,483 of JAWKNJ010000017.1, forward strand.
GAAACCAGAGAACTACCGGAGTGCAAGCCCTAGACCAGCGGGCCATGCTTAGCACTATCCTTCAAAACAATTACTTGGTAGTTTCCACAACTTCACAATCAGGATTTAAGGGTCAGCTTTCCTTGTATGATATGAATGGAAGCTTGGTGAAGTCTGTCAAGTCGTATTCAAATACCATCCAAATAGACGTTAATGGATTGTCAACCGGCATCTATTTGTTAGAGGCTCCGGTCGAAAACGAAACCGTGATTCGCAAAGTATTTATCACACACTGATCACAGTGAAACTCTTTGAGGCGTCATTTCTGACGCCTTTTTTTTTGCCGTTGTTTTTTCTGCTTTTTGTTCCTTTTTTCCTTCTTGCCTTTTTTACCATTTGTGCGCTCTTGCGATGGTTCTTTGTTATCTTTTTCCTTTCTAATCTTTCTACCCTTAGCGGGCCCGCTGCCCGATTCAGATAAAAACTCATCCATTTTACGAGCCAGCCGCTGAGTATGAATGACCGCACCCTCTTCGTTCAGGTGTCGCCTATCCATCCTGTTTTCAATACTCAAATAAGCCTGGTAATCTTCCGAATCACCGAGATATATTGAATTTAGCCCTTTTAGCTTTAAATAGAAGTCAAAGTCGGGACTGTAAACTCCAATGAAATCTATCCCCTTTTGCCTAGCCATCCTATCGATGTATTGCTGATCATCTATAACCACCTGATCATCGGAACCAACTTTGGTTCCTTTGCCGCCCTGACTTTTCCTGTGGATACTTTTCATGTATTCATCACCATCCTGTTTACGAACGAACTTCTTGTGGCGCTTGTTGAACTTTTCTTCCTTGTGTGTCTCCAGTTCGAATGAGGAGTAGCCCTTTGCCTCGAGGTTATCCTGATCAATTTCAAAATTCCCGGCCCTCCACATCAGCATTTCAAAAACCTCACCTACGCATAGTGTGTTTTCGATGTAGCCCATAATGTAATTTACGACCTGCTCGAAGTTATTCTTGTGATAGAAGTATCTCACTCCAGAGCTCATGTTGTGCCAATCAATACAATACTTTACTCGAACACTGTGAACGTGTTTATTCAGCGGTCTCGGCATTTGAGCAAATAGCAAAACATACTGTATCCCAGACCTCATGTCTTGGTCTTCAATAAAGTTTCTTACCAGATAGTCTTGCTCGGGGTAATACATTGCCCCAACGCCAAGGTTAAATGCGCTAATTCCGCCAGAATCAAGCTCTTCTTCAAATACGCTTGGAATGAATTCGCGATTCACAGCGCTTGGTCCGAAATAAACCAGATTCACGTCCTCTGAAATGCTCAGGCCGGACATCTTTCTAGAAAGCTCTGAATTACCCCAATAGTAAGGCAATGTGGCTTTGTAAATATTTAAGGCCAGAACGACTAATCCGATGAATAAGCTGCTTTTTAAGATTAGTGTTTTCATCAGAATTGAAAGTAAACAAATGGTACATCGCCATATAGGTACTCAATACAAAGCAATGTCAAGACTATGTAAATCGAATACCGGAAGCCCCGGTTTTTGGGCATCCTTTGCAGAGGATGATCCTGTCCGCGACTCAACCACTCTCCAATAACCATTGCCGGGATAAACAATGACAGCTTCAGTATCATGGCTTGATGGCGTGTGGAAGCGCTAAAATCAAAGGAATGCTGTCCGCTGAAATTTAACATCCCTCCAAAGTATCCAAGAGCTTCATCAAGGTCTTTAGCCCTGAAAAACACCAAGGTCAGGGCCACAGCAAGAAAAACAATGATCATTCGAACCAGTTGTCCCAAGTGAAACAGTTTTACGCCTGTTATCTCAGTCTCTTCTTTGTCTCTTACGAGAAGTCTTTCAACCACAAATAAGAGGGCGTTAGCCAAGCCCCAAAAAATGAATGTCCATTGTGCCCCGTGCCAAAAACCACACAGGCCAAAAACCACAACTATGTTAAAATACATCCTAAAACGACCTTTACGATTGCCTCCAAGTGGAAAGTAAACGTAATCGCGAAACCAATCATTCAATGTAATGTGCCAGCGTCTCCAGAATTCGCCAAAGCTGCGCGAGAAGAATGGAGTTGAAAAATTTAACGACAGCTTGAAGCCAAACAATTTTGCGCTACCAATTGCTATGTCCGAGTACCCGCTAAAATCCCCATACACCTGAATGAAGAATAAGCAAACACCCGCTAATAATTGAAGAGGCTGCGCCTCTTCGTAATGCCCAAATACCTCGTTAACCAGAATAGCACAATTGTCAGCGACAACGACTTTCTTAAACATTCCCCAAAGAATTTGTCTTAATCCATCCACGGCAGTGTTATAGTCAAATGCACGAGTCTGATTAAACTGTGGCAGCAGGTCTTTCGCGCGCTCAATTGGTCCGGCAACCAATTGCGGAAAAAAGCTAACAAAACCGAAAAAAGCGACCCAATCCTTTGTTGGCTCCATCTTTCCGCGATATATGTCAATGGTATAGCTTAGTGTTTGAAACGTGTAGAAGCTGATGCCAACCGGAAACACAATGTTCAGCACTTCTAAATTGGTTCTAACCCCAATCGTGTCCATCAGGTCGATCCAGGATGAGATAAAAAAGTCAAAGTATTTGAAGGCCGCCAATGCGCCAAGATTCATCACTACACTAACTAACAACCATCGCTTTTTATCCCTCTGATCTTTAGCATTATAAACCTTGGTTCCCGACAAATAATCGATGCCTGAACTCAAGATAATCAGGGCAAGAAAGCGATAATCCCAAGCCGCATAAAACACGTAACTCGCGATCAACAAAAGGACATTCTGGGACTGGGTTTTCTTGAAGACAAACCAATAAAGAACGAAGACAAGGGGGAGAAATAATAGGTATTCAAGCGAATTGAACAGCATCTGTAGACATATGAGTTACAATAGTAATCACTCAAAATACATTCTTCTATTTTCGCCACAAACCATTATTGTCATGGCATTTTCACATCTTTTGATCGAATTGGATGGTTCGATCGCCACCGTAACCATAAACCGTCCGGACAAGCTGAATGCGCTCAACATGGAAGTGATTGATCAACTCAGTCGTTGTATAATCGAGCTGGAAAGTAATAATGACGTGCGCTGCATTATCTTGACAGGTTCAGGGGAAAAAGCCTTTGTAGCCGGGGCAGACATCAGCGAGTTCGCCAATTTCAGTGTGGCAGAAGGAAAGAAGTTGGCAGCGTCAGGACAACAGAAGCTGTTTAATTTGGTGGAGAACCTCACAACACCTGTGATCGCTGCTGTGAATGGTTTCGCGTTGGGCGGAGGACTGGAGCTTGCCATGAGTGCTCACATGCGTGTGGCTTCTGACAATGCAAGAATGGGTTTGCCGGAGGTTTCCCTTGGAGTAATTCCGGGTTATGGCGGAACTCAGCGCCTGCCGCGATTGGTCGGTAGAGGCCGAGCCATGGAAATGATCTCCACGGCAGGGATGGTCAATGCAACCGATGCTCATGCGTGGGGGTTGGTGAATCACGTGGTGCCACAAGCCGAACTGCTCACAAAGTGTCGCGAAATTGCCTCCAAGATTTTGAAGAATTCTCCAAAAGCCATTGGCTTCGCTATTCAGGCAGTAAACGCAGGTTTTGACAATAGCGCCAATGGTTTCCAAAAGGAAATCGACCTCTTTGGTGAGGCGTTCGGAACGGAAGATTTCAAGGAAGGAACGTCTGCTTTTTTAGAGAAGCGTAAGGCGGAGTTTAAGGGAAGATGAAGAGAGGTTTGGCTTTTTTGTTTGGCTTCTTTCTATACCTCACCGGTATTGCTCAGGACACCATCTGGGTTGACCTCAGTGGGCTCCAATTAAATACCCAATATTCATACAGCCTCGACACCGTGGTCTGTGCCGCACAAAATCAAATATTAGGAAGTTACGAAGGCCAAATCATAGCTTCTACGCAGCCTATAGACGCAGCTCTAAAACGGGCTCACCATTCAGATGTAGGAACTGCGACTTCCTATTCTCTCTTAATCCACAACATAAACCTTACTGCAGATGCAGCCAAGGACAATTATATTAGGGCCACCACCGTCTTTTCATTTCATCGACCCGTTGGAAACGGAGAGTTTGAGTACTTGAACGTTTCCAAGACCTGTCCAGAAAAATTCCTCGGTAAAGAAGGCGCACAATCATTAATGTCCGCGCTGAATTGTGCAATAGGAGAATGCTTTGATTCTCTGAATCATGGGATAATGAGCGATCACCTAATAAGAGGCTCTGAAATAAAAATTCCGCCCATTGAAGTAATAACTAGCCATTATCTGGACCAGCCTTTTTTTGAGGGTTATTTTCCTTCTTATGGCGCCTTTGTTGAAGGTAAGTTGACACGATGCAAGGATTACGAATTACGCTCTCGAATCATGAAAAATCAAGACGCCAAAGCCTACAAGTTGTTTGATCCTCATGGAATTCGGACTAGAGATTTTTGGGGGTACTCCGATGGAAATCGGATATACGTAAATATTAATGACTTTTTTTATCCTCTTGACATATCAAGGAATCAGATAAGCACCACATATACCGCTTATAATGAGTGGAAAAAAGATGACATTCGATATGAAAGGGGTCAGTTTGTTTTGAACGCGACTACACTAGCCATGGGGGCCGGTCACATTTATCTTGCCGGGCCAGTTTATCAAGGTGAAGATTATCACATATCCCTCGACCATTTGAACGGCTCATTTATCGAGACCGATCGATGGGTTCAGCGCTACACACCAACGGAAATGTACTTCTATACCGCCAAGTCGTTAAAGCAAGATTCTGTAGTAATAGACATTGATGGTGAGCCTGTTTGCTTATTGGGAGCAAACGAATATTTCTATTTCAACTCTATCGCCAATAACTCCTCTACCAGCTTCTGCATCACTAGCCCGACAGCAGAACAAACTTGTACTGATGTTGTGGCTTTCGAGGGTGGACTGCGCTGCTATTACATCAAATTGAAACGAACTGGTGTTCCAGTAATTGATCCCATGAGCCCAGAACAATACTCTCCGATTATGGAGTTGATCGATGCCGGGAAAGTCAAGCCAGGCTGTGGCTATTCCCCCAACCAATAATAACTCAGCACCAGCTTTTCTAGTGCCGGCTTAAATCTCTCGTAAACCTCTGGCTTTCGTGAGCCAACCACGATCATCACAACCACATTCTCTTCTTCGATATAGGCGACAGTCTCGTAGTTGTTATTCTTCTTAACGATGAACTCATAAAGCTCAGCCTTGCGGCCCTGAGTAAAGGTCTTGAGCGTCTTAATCTTTGTCCTTACCACCTTTTCTCCATAGGCGCGTGTTTCAAACTGATCTAAATCGTGGCGCAACACATCCTCTAGATTTTGCTGATTCGAGTCGTTCAAAAAAGTCACGTTAGCGTACATGACCACGGGTGAAGTAGTCCATTTAGACGTGTCCGGATAGAACACCACGGGCAAGCCAAGTTCTCGACCCGCATTCATGTCGTATTTCCATCCAGTGGGGGCGGTTAACGTAAAGCTGTAACCAATGTCATGAATAATGGCCGTTTGTGACTGTTGCGATTGCGCTTCAATCATTACCACAAAAAGCAATAGGCTGATAAGGGCTCTCATGGAGTCAAATATAGGTCGCATTCGAGACGCTGGAATTTGAAATGGCGGTTTCCTGTTGCCATGTATAGACCCGTTTCCTCGATCGCACTCAACATGACAAGCAGGTAACCGTTGAAATCTTTAACAATCCCTCCAAAATCTCGTGCGAATTGCGCGTTTCTTTGATCAGCATTCCAACCAAATTGGCATCACCGCTTAAAAAACTCGCAGGACAAACGGCCGTTTACGGCTTAAGCAGCATTATCGGCCGCTTCCTAAACTACCTCCTTACTCCCATTTATACCAGCAGAGAAATGGGTTTCGATTTGGACCAATACGGAATTATCACCGAGATGTACGCCTACGTGGCCTTTCTTGTGGTGCTGCTGACTTATGGCATGGAAACCGCCTTTTTCCGGTATTTCAAAGAGGCAGATAAAAACCCCAATGCCGTTTACAGCACCGCACTTTGGTCGTTGCTGGGAACCTCATTTGCCTTCATCATTGGTGTTTCGCTGTTCTCACAACAAATTGCCGATGCCCTCGGTTATCCCAACCACCGCGAGTTTATTTCCTGGTTTGGAATCATAGTAGCACTGGATGCGCTTATTACCATTCCGCTGGCAAAACTGCGGGCAGAGAATCGAGCACTCCGCTTTGTTAGCATCAACTTTTCATTCATTCTGATCAACATCTTGCTGAATGTGTTCATCCTGATGTACTGCAAACCACTCTATCATCAGGGGCATCACAATTGGCTGATCGACACCTTCTACAACCCCGAAATAGGAGTAGGGTATGTGTTTATCATAAACCTACTGGCCAGCGTGAGTCGCTTTGTGCTCACCATACCCGATATGCTGAAGGCTCGGCTCCAATTTGATCGGAAGCTTTGGCGACAAATGCTGCTATACGGAGGGCCGCTGTTAATTGCCGGACTCGCAGGTATTGTAAATGAGACACTGGATCGTGCATTGCTCAAGTGGATGCTGATCGGCAAATTGGGAGAAACAGAGACCATGGCTCAACTTGGGATTTACGGAGCTTGCTACAAACTGAGCATCATTATTACACTTTGTATTCAAGCTTACCGATACGCGGCAGAACCCTTCTTTTTTGATCAAAAAAACACCTCAAACGCTCAAGCCACCTACGCGCGGATGCTGCATCTGTTCTTCGCTTTTGTGATGTTCGTGTTCCTCGGAGTCACGCTGTTCATTGACATTTTCAAATGGTTCATTCCAAACGAGGCCTATTGGGTAGGCCTGGACATAGTTCCAGTATTGCTTTTGGCCAATGTTTTCCTCGGTGTCTACTACAACCTCAGCGCGTGGTTCAAGCTCACTGACAAAACACTCTACGGTTCCTACATCGCCATCGGTGGTGCGCTGTTGACTGTCGCGCTCAACGTCATTCTTATTCCCATCGTTGGATTTCGTGGATCGGCCTGGGCTACACTCGCGTGCTACTTCAGCATGGCAGCTATCTCTTATGTTCTCGGTCAGCGACATTACCCAGTGCCTTACAACCTGATGAAGCTTGGCGGGTACTTTGCCTTGGCCATTGGACTTTTCTTCGCCAATGGCTATTTAGCGGCATCCGATACCCTTACTTGGGTCGCTCGATCGTTGATGATTGTTTTATTTGCCGGTGTAATCTCATATACTGAATTCATTTATCCGAAACAACATGTCGCACATCGAGATCGTCAATAAGAGCCACCATCCGCTGCCTAGTTATGCGACCGAGCAAAGTGCAGGCATGGACCTTCGGGCTTTTCTTCCAAACGGAAGTGTTATGCTCAAACCCGGTGAGCGCGCGCTGATTCCAACTGGATTGCACATTGCCCTGCCCACAGGATTCGAAGCACAGGTCCGCCCACGTTCCGGCTTGGCATTCAAAAAAGGTGTGACGGTGTTGAATGCTCCTGGCACCATTGATGCCGACTATCGGGGAGATGTAGGCGTAATTTTGATCAACCACGGGCTGGAACCGTTTGAAGTGGTAGATGGCGAGCGTGTAGCACAGCTGGTCATTGCGCGCTACGAACACATCATCTGGCAGCAGGTGGATGAGTTGGGCGAAACCGATCGCGGAGCGGGTGGCTTTGGGAGTACCGGTGTGACTTAAGATTGGTGAAGCACAAAATTGCATGAGACCATTCCGATCAATTATTTAGCGCCACGCAAATGAGCACTGAGATAAACCTAAATGAAACCATGGTCAACAACGGGTTTGTTTTAAGGAACATGCCCGCTAAAAGCCCTGTGTGTAAAACCGTTGTAATCACTGGATTACCCCGTTCGGGCACGTCAATGATAGCACAATCAGTAAAGCATCTTGGTGTGGCTATTGGCGGGCCGAAACAACGTGCACATCTGGAAGACCCGCGCTTTCAGTCATTGTTCGAGAAAAATTATGATGAGGCTCAGGCAAAGCGGGTTATAGCCATTAAGAACAAGAATCATGAAATATGGGGCTGGAAGCGCCCCATGTCGTTTAGATATGCAGATAAATTTGCTCATCTTATCCGAAATCCTTTTTACATCATTGTTTTTCGCGACATCTTAGCGACCAGCATACGCAAGAACCTTTCCGGCTTAACGGAGCTAGATGAAGCCATGATTCGGGTTATGAAGACAAACATGGAATTGCTCAAGTTTGCTCTTTCTCTTAAAGAGCCTGTTATGTTGGTCTCCTACGAAAAAGCCATCGTAAAACCAGATGTAATCGTAAGGGGTCTGGATTCGTTCCTAAATCTTAACAGTCCGGAGGAGCTGTTGATGGAGGCCAAAAAATCGATCAATCTCGACAGCGGTGAATACCTAAAACACACCAACCACAACAAGCCCAGGTCCTCTGAAGTTTGATTTGGATAATGGATATATATTGGATCTCGTAACGGCTCTTTCCCTAATGCCGTGGTTTGCCTGTCCCTAAGAATATTCGAACATCGCCCCACGATCCATGTTCAGGAATAACAAAGACAATCCAGATATTGACGCGATTCCACAAAATGAGGTGGGGGAAACGGATCGTGGAGCTGGAGGGTTTGGGAGTACTGGAATTAGCTAACCAAGCCATCTAACAATTGAATGCGCTCTGATCAATTGTGCTTCTTTTGTTTGGACCATTACCTATGGCTATGAAATGGAAAGAGTACGAAAAGGAAATTCTAAAATATTTTCAGCAAGCTTATCCGAAAACGCGTATCTCTTTTGATCAATCCGTTTTAGGTCGGTATTCCAAAGTCGAAAGGCAAATCGACATTCTCATTGAAGGGGACATTGCTGGTTATAAAATTCGTGTCGTTGTAGACTGTAAGCTATTTTCTAGAAAAATAGACGTAAAACAAGTTGAGAGCTTTTCCTCAATGGTGAAGGATGTTGGAGGACACCAAGGAGTACTAATAACTAGTAAGGGCTATTCAAAAGCTGCGATTAACAGAGCATTTTACGGTGATGATAAGATAGAGCTTGACATAATAAACTTTGATGAACTTCATGAATATCAGGGTCTTAAAGCGTTTCCATATATTGGCAAATTCGCTGTTATTACACCCGCGCCATTTGGATGGGTACTAGACCTTAAAGACAGGATAAACTCCTTCGCCACTTTACATCAACGCGGCATTAGTCTGAAACAGGCCCGAAAGAGCAATGAGTGGATGTACATGCAGTTCTGGAAACTAAAAGTGCCAGACTTTGATATTAACCACCTAATTGAAAATCAGAACAACAAAATTCAAGCATATGACCCTCAGGTATCTTTCGAATATGACTCCTCAACCCAAAGGTCAGACGGATGTGATACTAGGGTTAGAATTGCCCATTTACATGACGATCCATACATCGAAGCAACTGGATTCATACAGTTTGACTCAGTAATATTTTTCATCGTTCTTCACACTCCAAAAGAATTGCTGGATAAAAACCTTCGCAAACTCAAGTTCTTGCTGGAGTCTGCAATTCCTTGCACGATTGAATTCAATAATCATGCGGTGATAGAACAGGCATTGGAGGAAGTGACTACTATTAAAGATTTGCAAAGTAGAGCCGAGAAGTATTTTCAAGTTGGAACGTGGTATGAAGAAATGGACGACCACGTCAATTCCTTTTCGAATTTCAAGCTGGCAATAGAGTGCTTCCCGGAACATTATTCTCTCTTAAAGGAAGTCATTGGAAAGGCTTTGTCCTTTAACTTTAACAATGAGGCCTACATCTATGGGCGGATGTTATTCCATTTAGGGCCCAAAAATCCAACCACACTTAATGACCTAATTGACATTTTCTTTGAGAATGAAGCCCCAAGAGACTTAATAAATCTCTTTAAAGAACTGACCAGTGAACATGACGATCCAGAGATACTAGGCAACATAAACTTTCATTTTAGCCTACTATATCTAAATCTAGGTGAACTCAAACCTGCCTCAGACCGCATGCAAACAGCAAAAGCACTTTTTGAAAAGGTGCTACCCAGGGAGCACCAAGTCTTTAATGCTATCTCTGAGTTTCAACACCTATTATCATCTACCAACCACAATTAGCACATTGCTGCCATAGTGGTTTTTCGTAAAGAATTGTAATTCCCTGCGATCTCTTTCCGCTGTCCCACTAGGATTCGCATTTTTGCGCCACAAACGGATGATTCCATGAATTTGATTATTCCAATGGCCGGCATGGGCAAGCGCATGCGCCCCCACACGCTGGTCACGCCAAAGCCCTTGATTCCCGTGGGCGGAAAACCCATTGTTCAGCGCTTGGTTGAAGACATTGCTGCGCTGTGTGACGAACCCATCAATGAGATCGCCTTCATCATTGGCGACTTTGGAACAGAGGTTGAGAACCAATTGGTGAGCATTGCCGAAGGCTTAGGAGCAATCGGAAAAATCTACTATCAGGAAGAGGCGCTGGGAACGGCTCACGCAATATACTGCGCAGAACCGTCATTAACCGGATCTGTTACGGTTGCTTTTGCAGACACCTTGTTCCGCGCTGACTTCAAAGTCGACAGCAACACCGACAGCATGATCTGGGTGAAACAAATTGACGACCCGAGTCAGTTTGGTGTGGTGAAATTGGACAACGAGGGTTACATCACAGATTTCGTGGAAAAACCAAAAGAGTTTGTTTCTGACCTTGCTATGATTGGAATTTACTTCTTCAAGGACGGAGATTTTTTGAAACAGGAGCTGAAATACCTGATGGACAACAACATAACCAAGGGTGGAGAATACCAGCTTCCTGATGCCATGCTCAACATGAAAAACAAGGGCACGAAGTTCAAACCCGGCAAGGTGGATCACTGGATGGATTGCGGTAACAAAAACGCCACGGTGGAAACCAACCGCATGATCCTTGGTTTTGAAAATGGAAAAACTTCGAAGGGAAAAAACATCTCGTTGGTTAACTCCACCATCATTGAGCCTGTGGTAATTGGTGATGATGTCAAGATTGAAAACAGCGTGGTTGGTCCTTATGTTTCAGTAGGTTCAAACTCGTCTATTTCTGATTCCAGAATCAGTGACAGTATCATTCGCAACCACTCACGCATTTCCAATACCGTTGCCACAAATTCATTGATCGGAACACACACAGAAATTGATCTTCGCCCTCAGGACTTAAGTTTGGGTGATTATTCAACCATGAAATAGTTTGAACCTTCGTGGCTTACATATTGTTTTAGGGCTACTCATCATGGTCTCAACTGCTGCCTTCGGGCAGAAGAAGAGCAAAATGAGCAACGAGCAGCAAGTTGCTTTTACAAATACCTACATCAACGCTGACAAGGCGCGCTTGTTAGGCAATCCAGAAGAGGCATACAAACTTTATCAACGCTGCTTGGAACTTGACCCTTCCGCAGATGCGGTCTATTATTCACTTGGCAAGCTCCAGAAGGATAAAAACAACCTGAACGGAGCAAAAGTTCAGTTCGAAAAGGCGCTAAAGCTAGACCCTGAAAACAAGTGGTACTATCAAGAACTGGCCATTGTTCAGGCCGACTTGCAAGACTTCAAAAGCGCGAGCAAGACGTATGAAAAGCTCCTCAAAAAGTATCCGGGCAATCCGGAGTTCATTTTGAATTATGCCAACTTTCTGCTGCTTGCCGGTGACGACAAAGGGGCGATGAAAACCTACGATGAATTTGAGGCCATTGCGGGTGTTGACCCGGAGGTGTCGCTGAGAAAATACCGATACTTCGCCTCAGCCGGCAAGTATGATCTAGCTGCTGCTGAACTCCAAAAACTTATTGATGCCATGCCCGGTGATGCACAGCTTTATGGATACCTGGCGGACTTGTACCAAGCACAAGGAAAAACGCAAAAGGCGCTCGAAGTTTACGAGCAAGCCTTAGGGGCGGACCCAAACAATGCCTACATACAACTTTCGCTGGCAGAATATTACGAACGTACCGGGAAGAACGACACCGGTTTCGAGTACCTGCAAATGGCTTATGCCAACTCAGGGTTGGACATCGACACAAAGGTTGGCGTGCTGCTGCGCATGCACAGACAAGCCGAGCGCGATCCTGAAACGAGAAGACGAGCTTTGATCTTGTGCAACAAGTTGATTTCAGCCCACCCATCCGAGGCAAAAGGCTTTTCAATCAAAGGCGACTTTTTATTCCTCGACCGACAATTGGATTCTGCGCGGGCAAGCTATTACCAATCCATTGATCGCGATCCTTCCAAGTTCGCGGTTTGGAATCAAGTCATGATCATCGACTCGGAATTGGAGGACCCACAGGCCATGTTGGATGATAGCAAGCGCGCCTTGGAAATGTTTCCAACCCAGCCCGGACTTTATTTATTCCATGGCATTTCAAACAACCAATTGGAGCACTACAAAGAGGCTGCCGCCTCGCTGAAAACGGGACTCACATTTGTGGTTGGAAACCCACTTCTCAGCGCTCAAATGCTGGCCAGTTTAGGCGATGCATACCACGAGCTCGGGCACAACAAATCTTCGGACAGTGCCTACAATGCTTCGTTGAGTTACGACCCTGAAAGTCTCTACGTGCTAAACAACTACAGCTACTTTCTCTCTCTGAGGGGCGAACAGCTCGAACGCGCCAAGGAAATGTCTGGAAAAACCATCGCCAAAGAGCCAAAGAGTGCATCGTATCAAGACACTTACGGCTGGATTCTGTTTCAACTCGGACAATACGAAGACGCGGAAAAACACTTGAAAACTGCGCTGGAAAACGGTGGCCATAGAAGCGGTGAAGTGCTCGAACATTATGGTGACACCCTTTTCAAATTAGGTAGGGTCAACGAAGCCGTTGAACACTGGGTAAAGGCTAAAGCCCTGGGAGATGCTTCAGAAAAGATAGACAGCAAAATCAGCACGCAAAAGCTCGGTGAGTAGGAGGTTCAACATACTGCTTCCGGGTGTTCTGCTTCTTTTTCTGGCGTCCTGTTCAAGCACCAAGCGCGCTGAAAAACCAGAGCGCGACCGCCAACATATTCCCAATCGAAAAACAGCTGAAATCATTGACTCGCTGTCAAACAACGATTTGCGTTGTGACTGGATGAGCATTAAGTATGACGTGGACATCAAAACTTCGAAGATTGACGACAGTTTTAAGCTGTATGTTCGATTGAAGCAAGACAGCGTTATTTGGGTTTCAGCCACATATTATGCCGTGGAAATCGCACGCTTTCTTTTCACACCTGATAGTGTGAAATACATGGACCGCAGAAACAACAAGTACTACCTCGGTGACTATACCTATGTGACCGATCAGTTCATGTTTGAGGCAGATTATTACACCCTTCAATCCTTGATACTGGCGAACGGGAACGCTTTCATCACAGACACGGATGAAAAGGTGAGAAGTGCCAAGGATAAAGGCAAGTACTACCTGAGCTTTTTGCGAAAAGGGAAATTTCGCAGAGCAATGAAGAAAGACGACATGCGCAAGCCGCTGGAACTGGTTATCAGCCTGTGGGTCGACCCCAATACTTTTCGCCTGAGCCGAGCAACGGTTGTGGACTTTGACGATGATCGACAACTCGCGGCCGAATACTCAGATTTCAGACCAGCGTGCAATTCCGAGTATCCTTACAAGATTCGATTTACCGCCAAGGCGCCCAATGAACAAGCAACCGTGAATACATCCGTGGTGAAGCTCTCAACCGACAAGGAAGTAAGCATTTCCTTTACCATCCCGGAAAAGTATGAACCGCTGGTACCTTAGCCTATTCCTTTGTTTTGCTCTAGCCGCCACGGCTATGGGCCAGTCGAGCAACGACCTGAAGAAAAAGCAGCAGAAGCTGAAGGAAGATATCGCCTACAAGGAAAAGCTCCTCAAGCAGATTAAAGAAGACAGTAGGAGCAACAGCGCTCGTATGACTATCATTTCCGGTAAGATCAGCCAGCGGGAAGAATTGATTGGGGTGTTGCGACAAGAACTGGAGCTGATCGACATCAAGATTGCTGAAAACCAGGACTTGATTGCAGCGCTGGAAAATGACATTCATACACTGAAAGACGAGTACTCGAAAATGGTTTGGCAGGCATACAAAACCCGAAATACTGCTGATAAGGTCATGTACATTTTCGCCAGCGATGACTTTGAACAGGCCTACCGCAGGATGAAATATCTGCAACAATTGGCGGAGTATAGACAGCGACAGGCCGAAGCCATTCTACACACCCAAGCAAGCCTTGAGCGCAAGCGTGCCTCACTGGAAAATCAGCGCGAGGAAAAGAACAAAGTGCTCAACAGCCAGAACCAGGAAAAGCTCACGTTGAATCGAGAAAAGCAGGAAAAAGAAAAGAAGCTCGGCCAACTGCAAAGCCAAGAGGCGCAATACAAAAAAGAACTGTTGGCGGCTGAAAAGGCAGCGGAAGAACTACGCCTGATGATCAAAAAGGCCATCGAACGGGAGATTGCAGCACGCAATGAAGCGGCTGGAACGAAGGGTAGCTCGTTTAACCTAACCCCGGAAGCGAGAGAGCTGAGCAACAACTTCGTGGCCAACAAAGGCAAACTGCCTTGGCCCATCGATAAAGGTGAAATCACAGCGCTCTTTGGGGAACAGCCGCACCCATTTTTGAGCGGAATTGTAGTGAAGAATAACGGGATCACTATTTCTACTACGGAAGGAAGTCGGGCTCGCGCGGTGTTTGATGGTGAGGTGAGTAAAATCATGATTATTCCGGGTGCGGGAAAGGCCGTTATGATCCGTCATGGAGAATACATCACCGTGTACACCAACCTCAAAGAAACTTTCGTGAGTTCGGGCGACAAGGTGAAGACCAAGGAAGAAATCGGCATCGTGCTCAGCGACAAAGGCAAAACCGAGTTCGAGTTTCAGGTGTGGAAAAGCACCGACTTGCAGAATCCTTCTTCCTGGATATTTAAGGGGAATTGATCCATTTCTTAAATTCGATAGGTGCGACCGATAACTACGATTCTTCTTCTTTTCATTCTTTGTGGTCAGGTTCATTCGCAAGAAAGTCGCTTACCGCTACGCGGCCTTGACACGGATTTTTCTACAGAATTCCCTGAAAGCCTTGCCTCAATCGATCTCATTGACACGACCAAGGCTGAAGCCTATGGAGAGTTTATTGAGTACCTATTCAAAAAAAGCGGCCGGAAAGTTCTTGTCAGCGGGCCTCCAACCTATTATGAGCATATTATTCTAAATGACTCTGGGCTCTATCACAACATTATTAGGAAGGCTCCTGACTTAGATTCTCTGGGCGTGTCGAGCGCGACCCTTCATCTCTGTCTCGATAATGATGTGATTTTTTATGGCCACATTATAGATATCAATGAACGCAATCCTGAGTGTTTATTCTTTCTTACCAACCTAAGGATTGTTGTTGAAAGTGTTTATTGGTCCACACTTGATATACGACCCAACGACACCCTTAATGCTGTGACTTGGTTTCACGGTTATACTAGCGCCAATTGCCAAAGGAATGCGCCTCTATCGAATGAACCACCCAGATCAAGTTCAAGCTATAAGACTTCAAGCCACACTCAACATTTTGAATTAGGCCAACGAGATGTTTTTGTGCTTGACAAAGCCTACTACACAAGAATCCTAGCTCAGAACGAGAAACAAGAATATTACCAAGACCCCTATTACACTGGGCGGTTTGCTATACCGGCAACCACTACTAGCGCCCGTCTTGCAGCGCAAAAAGAGGCTCATATCATTCAAACTTTTGTGCGCACCCAGGGCATTAGATAACTCAACATTTTCCTAATATCCTTTCTTACCTTCGCGCTCAATAATTAGAAAACATGGGAAGCATAGGTCCTTGGCAAATCGTACTTATCATCGCCATTCTGTTGTTGCTTTTTGGTGGAAAGAAAATCCCTGAATTGATGCGCGGACTCGGCAAGGGCATGAAAGAATTCAAAGATGCCTCCAAAGACGATAATGACAGCTCTGATAAGCTGAAAGACTAACCCCTTTTCCGCTCCTTTGAATCGCTACGAATTCACCGGCATTTCGCAGACGCGGCAGGATTTACTTGACGGTAAATACACTGCCGTAGGGCTTTGCAAGCACTATTTGGCCAAAGCCCAAACCGGGGATCAATACAACGCATTTCTCGAAGTGTTTGAGGCTAGCGCACTTGAATTGGCCCAACAGGTTGATGTAGGTATCGCGAAAGGCGAAGCCGGTAAGATGGCCGGTGCTATTATCGGTATCAAGGACAACATGTGTTACCGTAACCATAAAGTGGGCGCGGCTTCCAAGATCTTGGAAGGATTTGAATCGGTCTATACCGCAACTTCTGTTCAGCGCTTGATTGATGAAGGCGCCATCATCATCGGAAGATTGAATTGTGATGAGTTCGCAATGGGAAGCTCCAATGAAAACTCCGCCTACGGTGGTGTTAAGAATCCTTTGAACACGGATCTGGTTCCGGGTGGATCCAGCGGAGGTTCAGCCGCAGCTGTTGCTGCGGGCCTGTGCATGGCTAGCTTGGGATCTGATACGGGAGGATCCATTCGCCAACCAGCTTCTTTCTGCGGAATAGTAGGATTGAAACCTACGTACGGTCGAATTTCCAGACACGGACTGATTGCTTTTGCATCCAGCTTTGATCAAATCGGTCCGTTCACCAACTCTGTTGAAGACACAGCGTTGCTTTACAGCGTCATGGCGGGTCGAGATGAAATGGATTCCACGAGCTCTTCCCAGCCTGTGTCCATTGAATTCACGCCCAAAAAGAGCTATTCGTTCGTCTATTTGCAAGAAGTGGTTGACAGCCCCGGACTGCACCCCGATGTAAAGAAAGCCTTCGATGAAAAACTTGAAGCGCTCAAGGCTGCAGGTCACTCTGTAAAGGGTGTTTCGTTTCCTTACTTGGATCACATCATCCCTTGTTACTACGTTTTGACTACAGCCGAGGCGTCTTCCAACTTGGGTCGATACGATGGTGTCCACTACGGTCGCAGAAGCGAGGCTTCACACGACATTCCATCTACCTATTTCAACTCTAGAACAGAAGGTTTTGGGGCAGAGGTGAAGCGAAGAATCATGCTCGGAACGTTCGTGCTTAGTGCCGGCTATTACGATGCTTATTACAGCCGGGCACAAAAGGTGCGCAGGCTGATCAAGCAGGCCACGGACGACATGTTGAGTGAAGCAGACTTCATCATTTCGCCAACAACACCACACCCAGCGTTTAAGACAGGAGAAAAAGCCAACGATCCAATCGCCATGTACTTGGAAGACATCTTTACAGCTCAGGCTAATTTGGCCGGGAACCCTGCGATCTCTGTTCCCCTAGGTCAAACACAAGCGGGGCTTCCCTTTGGCCTGCAACTTACGGGTAAAGATTTTTCGGAAGCCGAGTTGCTTGCTGTAGCATCTAACATTTAGCATAATTTGGTCAAATGCGCGACTTTCTTGAGAAGCACATTCTTCGGCCTCGCTTCGTACTGTTTTTTTACACCTTGCTGGTCATCGTTGCCAGTGTGCACGATTGGTCGCAGCCCGGCCCATTCAGAAATGGTGCGCAGCACACGCACTACAACAACTACGTGATTTTCACGAATGCTTCGGAGCATTTGTTAGAAGGGAAAGACCTTTACGTTCACTATCCGACAGAGCAAAACGATTTGTATAAATACTCGCCAGTTTTCGCTTTATTCATGTGGCCTTTTTCGCTTCTTCCGGATGTTGTTGGTCTGAGTTTATGGAACTTGCTTAACGCCCTGGTTTTAGTCTTTGCCTTATTAAAAATCCAGATTTTCACGGAACGCCAGCGCTCCTTTATTGCCCTGCTCTTAGTGTTTGACATACTTACCGCGTGTCAAAATGCCCAAACCAACGCGATGGTTGCCGGGCTAGGCCTGATGGCTTATAACAGCGTTGTTTCTCGAAGTAGTGGTTCATTTTCTGTGAGCGTGGCATCTAATTTTGCCATAAAGATCTATGGGGTCATCTTCGGCTTCGTTTGCCTCTTTCGGGAGCGCTGGCTGCGCTCTTCCCTGTATACCATGCTGGTCATACTTTTTGCTTTGGCAGTTCCCTATTTCTTGTTTCCCAGTGAATACGTATCCGGTCAATATAGCCGCTGGCTTCACCTTATGAGTAATGATCAAAGCGCCTCTGAGGGCCGTTCTGTTATGGGAATTTTCGAATCTTGGTTCGGCCTGTCGTTGCCAAAAACCCTAACCCTGATAGCCTCTTTTTTGCCCTACCCGCTGATGTTGCTGTTTCGACCACGATTTCAAGATTCACGCTTACTGCTTAATCTCTTGGCCTCGCTTCTGATTTGGATTGTGATCTTCAACCATAAAGCGGAATCGAACACTTATGTCATTTCTATGACCGGGGTCTTTCTTTGGTTCTTTCTAAAACAGAAAAGGTTATGGTATCACTATGTCCTTTTGGTTTGGTGCTTCGTTCTGGTTTCTCTTTCCCCGACCGACCTATTTCCTCAGAGTATCAATAGGGCACTGGTTCAGCCATACTCTTTGAAGGCACTGCCAAGCCTCTTTGTTTGGCTACTTTCCATTTATGAGTTAATTGCCGCATCGGGTTTTTGTCTTCGTCCGCAGCTAACGCTCGCTCGTTGAAAAGACCCCGCCTCTCGTCTAATCCTCAGAGGTGTTATCGATCATCTTTGAATCTTTAACGTAGTTCCATTACTACAGTATTGATTATGAAACACTTTTTTGCCTTTTGCCTCACCCTTGTTTCTATTGGTTCCACCGCATCGAACCTGCCGGATAGTCTGGCTTCAGAAACAGAAACCAAAGACACAAATCTGGTTCTACGCGATGACCCCTACGCGGCTCAACTGGATAGCGCGATTCATTGCTATTACGAGGATCTGGTTGGCCTGGCACAGGATATTTACTCTCCAAATGAGCTTTACTTGCCTGATTCCGCTCCTGTTTTCTCAGCAGAAGTCTACCGCCAACGGCTAATGGAGCTGGATAAGCGCACACCGTTTGACTTGACCTATAATACCACCATTGAGGCATTCATTCACCTCTATGTTTCGAAAAAACGCCAACTAAGTTCCAACTGCTTGGGTCGCGCGGACCTCTATTTTCCCATGATCGAAGAAACGCTGGACAAGCACAACCTTCCTATAGAGTTGAAGTACTTAGCCGTTGTTGAATCGGGTCTTAATCCAACTGCAAGGAGTCGAGCGGGCGCCACAGGCTTGTGGCAGTTTATGTATGGAACCGGGAAGAATTTTGGTTTAACCGTTGACTCTTATGTAGATGAGCGCTGTGATCCCGCTCAGGCAACGGAGGCCGCTTGCAAATACCTGAGTTACCTCTACAACATGTTCGGTGATTGGAACTTGGCCTTAGCTGCTTATAACTGCGGGGAAGGTCGTGTAACTAAAGCAATTCGCAGAAGCGGTGGAAAACGCAACTATTGGGAAATCTATCCATATCTACCCAGAGAAACGCGGGGTTATGTTCCTGCTTTTGTGGCTGTAAATTACATGTTTGCACATGCTTCGGACCACAACCTAAGCGCCACTCCTGCTCACTTTCCTGCTTTTGCTGTTGATAGCGTACACGTTACTCAACCTGTCACCTTTTCTCAAGTTGCCAGTCTTTTAGCCATGTCTGAGGATGATGTTAAATACTTGAATCCGGTTTATCGCTCTTCCTTTATCCCTGCTTATGGTGAGTACAACGTGCTCTGGCTACCTAAGGACAAGCTCAACTTGTGGGTGAGTAATCATGAAGTGATCGCTGCGGAGCTGCAAACGGAAGCCACCACGGAAGAAGTTCAAACCATTCCTGAACCTCAGGAATTGGTTTATTACACCGTTCGTTCGGGTGATTGTTTAGGAACCATTGCAGAGCGTCACGGCTGTTCTGTACGCCAATTGCAAGAATGGAACAACATACACGGCACTTCGTTGCGTGTGGGTCAAAAACTATCTATGTACGCGAACCACGTGAAGACCCCGCAGCTTGAAGCAAAACCAACAAAAAGCTTAACCGTTGAGCAAAGTGGTGACAACGTTTACTACAGCATTCGTTCCGGTGACACATTGTGGGATATATCAAAAGCGCGCGGAGTTTCGTTAGAGGACTTAAAACGATGGAACAGTCACGTGAATTTCAACAACCTCAAGCCCGGACAAAAGATCATCATAGGAAAAAGTTCTTGATGCGCCTTTCTTCGTTTCTCCTTGTCCTATTCCTCTTTACTTCCTGTGAAGAAGAAAATCGAACAGACTATCTTCCCGGAAACACAGGAAACCAGGGTGAAATTCTTGTTCTCGCACCTGCCTCTTTTTGGCAATTGAATGACGTTGACTACCTCCGTGAAGGTCTTTTGAAGGTAATGCCCGGACTTCCTGCGGCCGAACCTTTCTTTACTACCTTGGAAGTAAAAACCGAAGGGTTTACTGACATTTTCAAAACTCATCGCAACATCCTCGAGTTTCGCATTGACCCTACCAATCAAACATCGGTATTAGTTCGAAAGGATGTTTTTGCCAAACAGCAGCTACAGATCATTGTGGTATTAAACAGCATTCGCGACTTAGGCGATGTTGTTGACAACCGCTTAAACCAAATTCTTTGGGAGTTTCACCACGCAGAACTAAACCGACTTATTTCCCGTAATCGCGCCTTTGGCAGTAAGGTTTTGAATGCTGAAGTTGCTGATAAAACTGGTCTTCAGATAACCATGCAGCAGGATTTTGAAATCGCTAAAGATGGGCACGACTTTCTCTGGCTTCGCCTCGATCGGGAGAAGCCTGTTGGTGGTTACCAGCATCAAATTAATCAAGGGATTTTGCTTTATGCGCGCCCTTACCAAGACACAGCTCAATTCACTGATAGCAGTCTACTTGAATGGAAGCGCTCCATCAATTCGCAATATGTGGAAGGACCAAACGGCAGTCATATGGATGTGAGCTACAAACTCTATCCCCCAGAATTTAGAACCATCTCTTTTCTCGAGCAAAGCGCTAAAGAGATCCGTGGTCTGTGGAGAATGGAAGGGGTAAAGGGTGTCTTTATGGGTGGGCCTTTCTACTCTCTTTCCTTTTATAACCCCAAGGATGGTAAACAGTGGATGGTTGAGGGTTACGTGTATGGGCCTCAGTTTAATAAGCGCGCCTTTGTTCGCGAAGTTGAGGCCATTGCAAAGAGTGTTGTTCCGCTCTAAACCTTATCAATATCCACATTTCCTCCTGTAATTATTAGCGCTACCTTCTTACCCTTTATTGCTTCTTTATTGCTGTCCATAGCCGCTAACACGACAGCGCTTGATGGTTCTATAATCACCTTCATCTCCTTCCAAACACGATACATCCACGGTAAGATATCCTCCTCGCGCGCCAACCAAATATCCTTCACCTTTTCCTTTATTAGTGGAAAAGGAACTTCTCCCACCGTTGTCCTGAGTCCATCAGCAACAGTGTTTGGTGTATATTTCTCTATCCTCTTTCCTGTCCTTTTTCCTTCATAACCATCTGCTGCTTTCTCCGGTTCGCAGCCAATTACATCTATTTCCCGTCCAAAATATTCGCTCGCAACAGCGGTCCCACTCAACAACCCCCCTCCTCCAAGCGGAGCAGCAACAACCTCTATGTTCGGGATCTCAGCTATTATCTCCATGGCGCACGTCCCCTGTCCTTCTATGATCCACTCATGGTCGAAGGGTGGTATTATTACTCCACCTTTTTCTTGTCTAACTTTATTTACAGTTGTTATCCTTGCTTCTATTGTTGGTTCACATTCTATGATTTCCGCTCCCCATTTTTTTGCTCCTTCCTTTTTCGTGTTGCTCGAATTGGTCGGCATAACCACCGTTGCCGTTATTCCCATTTTGTGAGCCATATACGCAACGGCTTGTGCATGATTTCCTGAACTATGTGTAAGCAATCCTCTTTTTCTATCCTCTTCACTTAGCTGTAGTGCAAAATTTGCCGCCCCTCTTATCTTAAACGCTCCTACGGGTTGAAATTGTTCGCATTTCACATACACCTCTGCTTGCCATAAATCATCCAGAAACGTTCCTTTTAGCAACGGTGTTCGCTGAGCATATTTTCTAATTCTTGAATACGCCCGCTCCATGCGCAACTTGCTTATTTCCGTCATCTCAGCAAACTATCTTGTCCACTCTCTTCTGATGTCTTCCTCCTTCGTACTCTGCACTCATATAAGCCTCTACAATTTTCCACCCCTCTTCCAATGAAATAAATCGTGCTGGTAGCGCAATAACATTGGCGTTATTATGCTGTTTGGTAAGGTTGGCTATCTCTGGCTTCCAACACAATCCGCATCGTATTCCTCTGTGCTTATTTGCCGTCATTGCCATACCATTTGCCGTTCCACAAATCAAAATTCCAAAATCCACTTTTCCTTCTTCCACATCCACACATACAGCATGTCCGTAATCCGGGTAATCCACGCTTTCCGGACCATTCGTTCCATGGTCCTCCACCTCTATTCCCTTCTCCAACATCTTTCCTTTTATCACGTCTTTTAACTCATAACCCGCGTGATCACAACCTATTGATATTTTCATGCTTTTGTTTTAGGTTTCAAATGTATTCCTCTATTCCTGCGCTCAAAACCTGTTCATTTTAGTTCATTACTCTCCACAAGTTTTTCATCATTTATTCCAATTTTATTCTAAGCCCATTACCTGTGTCAATCTCCAAGAAATACTTTCTGTTTTTACACACCTTGCTTATTGACAACTTTACTCATAACTACCTCTCAATTTTTGTAGCAATCCACCGTTCATTATACTTTCAACCAATTGTCAATATCTAGTACAATTACCTTAAACTCAATTATACTGCTGTTAAATCATTGTTCATTTCATTTCATATCCTGCTTATGCAACCTTTGCCTAACAAATCTTTACACAGAACTAACAGGATATATAGTAATAATAGATTTATTTAAAATTTAATATTTATTGGTTTAGTGAATAAAGAAACCCAACTACTTCTACTTTTCAGCATTGTGCTAAACCTAGTTTTGGCTCATGAAATTTTTGCCCAAACCAAGGATACAAACCCGAATGGTTATAACAAGTTCTATTTTGAGAATGGAACCATAAGCAGTGAAGGAACGCTCAAAAATGGGAAGCCGGAAGGATATTGGAAAAATTACTTTCCCAGTGGCGTATTGAAGTCGGAAGGCAACAGGCTTAACCATGAATTGGATAGCATTTGGAAGTTTTACAGCGAAGATGGAACACTTAGAGAGGAGATAAGCTACAAACAGGGAAAGCGAAACGGGATAACAAATTCGTACTCTAAAGAAGGGTTTATTGAGGCATCATTTCCCTATGAGGATGATGTAAAGCAAGGAATAGCATTTACATACTATACTAATGGTGGAGTGCACAGTGAAATTCCGTTCGAAAAGGGAGCGGAAAACGGGGTGGCTTATGAATTCAATCCGCAAGGAGATATTGTTGCAATAAGAGTTTATAAGAACGGCATATTAACACGCCAAGAAAGCATCAATAGACTAAACGAAGAAGGAGAAAAAGAAGGGGTGTGGAAAGAGTTTTATGATGATAGGACGGTAAAAAGCGAAGGAAAATACAGAAGTGGTGAGCGTGATGGTTATTGGAAGGAATATACCAAAAAAGGAGAGTTGATGGAAACGACAAAGTTTGATAAAGGGGAAATGATAAAGGATGCGGAGGAGTTATCAAACCTTGATGTAAAGGAAATCTACTATCAAGAGGGCGAGGAAGAAGGAAAATTAAAGTTTAGGGGAACATTCAGGGAAGGGAAGAAGCATGGAACGCATATATGGTTTACTACAACAGGGGAAATAGACAGCACCAAGGTTTACAAGAATGATGTGCTAGTGGCAAAAGGCGATATGGATAGAGGAGGATTAAAACAAGGAGAATGGAAGGAATATTTCTATCCAGAAGGAGGGTTGAAAGCAGAAGGTTCGTATAAGAATGGATATAAGTACGGGTCATGGACATATTATTTCAAAAACAAGGAGATAGAGCAACGAGGAAAGTATGATGAAAAGGGAAGACCAGACGGACAGTGGAAGTGGTACTATGAAAACGGCAAATTGGAAAGAGAGGAAGTGTATAAAAATGGGAGAGAAAATGGGTTGTCCATTGAGTATAGCGACAGCGGTACAGTGATGACTCAGGGAGAGTATATTGATGGAAAAGAGGAAGGTGAATGGTTTTATGAGATAGGAGATCATCGGGAGGAGGGCAGGTATGAATATGGAGCAAAAACAGGAGTATGGAAACACACGTACCTGGGAACAGGAAGAGTAAAATTTGAAGGAGAATTTTATGATGATTTACCACAGGAGCAGCATGTTTGGTATTATCCTAGTGGTCAAAAGATGTTGGAGGGGAAATACGTTTCAGGTGTAAAGGAAGGGGAGTGGAGAAGGTATTATGAAGACGGAACCATTATGATAACCATTGATTATCAAAGTGGTAAGGAAGTTAAGGTGGATGGAATAAAGCTAAAGGAAGAAATGAAGGAAGTAGAAAGCGAAGGACAGTAGAGGCGTAAGCGACATCGAAATATTTATATCTTTCAACCCAGAAATCATCACTTATGTCTATGAACATCTTAGTTGTTGAGGATGAAAGCATTGTAGCCAAAGACATTCAAGTATGTCTGAAAAAATTGGGCTACGAAGTTGTGGGAGTGTGTTCAACTGGAGAGGATGCCGTGGAAAAGGCGAATGAAACAAACCCAGATTTAGTAATGATGGATATCATGCTGAAGGGGGAAATGAGCGGAATAGAAGCAGCAGCGGAGATAAGAAAGGAAATGGATATACCGGTAATTTTCCTGACTGCATACACAGATAGAGACACGGTTGATAGGGCAAAGGAAACAGAGCCATATGGTTACATCATTAAACCATTCAAAGAGATAGATATCCAAACGGCCATCGAAATAGCGCTTTACAAGCACAGCAAGGAAAAGGTGATTAAGAAGGAGCGAGACTTCTACTACAACTTAGTGGAGAAGCAAGACTCGGTGGACATGATATTCGTGAAGGCGAATCAACGGTTGGTAAAAATAAGGTACGTAGACATCTACTTTATTGAGGCGCTAAAAGACTATGTTGTCATCAACACACTAGAAAGGAGATACACCATACATAGTACGATGAAAGACATAGAGCGAAAAATGCCGGACAAGGATTTTGTGAGAGTACATCGCTCATTCATCGTAAGAATAGATAAGATCAAAGAGATTGATCACGCGAATGTGGTCATGGACAACGAAAAGAAGGTGATTCCCGTGGGGGGCTCGTACAAAGAGCTTTTGCAGGAGAGGCTTAATTTGATTTAGTGATTCGCCTTGCCGACATTTAAGAATTCGGCAAACTCAAACTTCCCTTCTTTCCAAACATTTCCGGTGCTTACTAGCAGGTGATTGTACTGAACGATGGAGTCAGGAACGGTGTTGAGCCAGTTATTGGCAACTAAAATTATAGTATCAGAACGGAGAGTGGCTAAGACGGGAGCGTTGTGACGCAAAAAATCCCGGTCATGTGGAGTAGAAACCACTTCATCAGGGTGAGCAATTGAAAGAACATACGAGTGCCAGTATTCTCCTATGAAAAAGCGTTTGTGGGAATGTTCAATGGTTTGCACATCGTCCAAGGAAATGCACACTGGATCCTGATCCTGAACATACAAACTATACACATGCAACAGAGAAAAAACAGAAGAAAGAGATAGAATAATCAAAAGGGTTGATAGGATGATCTTGTATCGGCTGAAGAGAGCAGGAGAAATGGCGCAAAAACCAGCCCACAAAGCATAGAAAGTGGGGATGAAATACTTGAGCATCACGTAGTTGATGGACAACCAGCGGAGAGAAGAAATGAAAGTAAATCCGAGTAAGAAACTAAGCAAAAAATAGGCTTGCCATCCACCAAGAGATCGATAGTTAACCAAGAATAAAAAGGAAAGCCCAAACGCGGAAAAAAAGGCGAACGAATTCCAAAATGAAATGGATTGGAAGAAAATGACATTTCGGGTATAAAACCAAAGAAGGTCCAGCGAGTGTAGAAACTGATCCAGCGAGGCGAACATCTGAAGGGTGTAGGAAGGGTCGCGAACAGAATGAAGTTTTGCATAAAGGAGGAGAACCAGGCCTAATAGAGAGATGATGGTGCTAGCAAGGATTTTGATGCGATGATTCCATGAAAAAAATGAGTAGAGAAAGCGCAACAAGGGTTTCGAATAGAAAAGGGACAGTAACAGGAAAAAGAACAAGGAAAAATCACTGATCCATATTGAAATGACCGCGCTTGCGATGAAGGCGGGAAAGAACCAAAAACGCGAACGAAGAACCGCACGATCGAAGCAAATGAAGGATAAAGCAAGGAAGGCGAGTTGTTCTCCATAAGGGTGACCGGGTAAAAGCAGAAAGCGCAACTCATAGATGGGGAAGAACCACAAAACCGAGAAGGCCCAACGGAACAAGCGCAAAGGCATGAAGTACCAAAAACAGGCGGCCCCAAAAACAAGAAGGAGCCATTTCACCACAGAAACCGCCCAAACGGCAGGAAAACCCGAAAGAGCCTTGATCAGGTAAGCAACCATGGGCACAAAGCTTCCCAAACGGTCCTGTGACCAATAATACATGTCGTTTTGAAACGAAAAGTCATGGCTCATCAAAACATGGACAGCTATGTCAGAGTTAAGAAAAGGATAGAAAGGAGGCGCGGAAACAAAAAAAGATAGAACGGCAATGGTTAAAAGCCAGAACCAATCCAGGTGTGTTACACGAGATTCAGTCATTTTATTAGCCCCAGCTAAACAAGCGTCAAATCAATTCTCCGATTCTCCAAGTCGGCTTCAACCACTTTTACAGCCACTTGTTCCCCGAGGCGTATGGTGGCTTTGGTGCGCTGCCCAACAATGGCCATGTTCTTTTGATCATAGAAATAATAGTCTCCCTTTATATCGCGCAGACGAACCATACCCTCACATTTATTTGCGCTAATTTCCACAAAGACCCCCCATTCGGTGACCCCGCTCACCACACCATCGAAGACCTCCCCTTCAAAGTCCTTCATGTATAATACTTGATACAGTTTGGTGGATTCTCGTTCTGCATCGGCCGCCTTACGCTCCATTATGCTGCTGTGCTTGCATAGTTTTTCAATCGGCTCCAACTTTGCAGAAGAGCCACCATTCAGATAGCTGTGCAGCAGTCTATGGGCGATCATGTCAGGATAGCGCCTGATAGGAGAAGTGAAGTGGCTGTAAAATGGAAAGGCAAGACCAAAGTGGCCAATGTTGTCGGTGGCATATTCCGCCTTGGCCATGGATCGAATGGCGAGCATCTCAATCATATTTTGTTCCGGCTTGCCTTTGATGATCTTTAATAGTGCGTTGATGGAGTTGGCCACTTTTTGAGGGGTATTCAAATCAATGGAATATCCGAATCGTTTGACGAAGTGGGCAAACTCCTTGAGCTTCATAGGGTCGGGCTGGTCGTGAATCCGGTAAACAAAGGTCTTAACCTTTTCAGACTCTTTGGTTTTCTTTCCCACATGCGTTGCAACGGCTTTGTTCGCCAAAAGCATAAATTCTTCTATCAATTTGTGGGCGTCTTTTTGGACCTTGAAGAGCACGTCAACCGGTTTTTTCTGCTCATCCAACCGGAAACGAACCTCACCTTTTTCAAAGGCGATTGCTCCATGCTCCATTCGTTGGTGTCGGATGGTTTTTGCAAAGTTGTTTAAAGCGGTGAGCTCGCTTGAATAAAGTCCAGTCCCGCCTTCGAGAATGGTTTGAACTTCTTCATAAGTAAATCTGTGATCGCTGTGAATGAGTGTTTTTCCTAACCAGGTCGATTTGATTTGGGCGTGTTTGTCCAATTCAAACACAGCGCTGAACGTGAGCTTGTCCTCTTTTGGCCTCAGGGAACACAGCTCATTCGAAAGCGTCTCAGGCAACATAGGAATGACGCGATCAACAAGGTACACAGACGTGGCTCGGTTTTGTGCTTCTTTCTCAATGGAAGACCCGGGTCGTACATAGTGGGTTACGTCTGCGATATGAACACCGACTTCCGTATTGCCATTTTCCAGCACTCTAAACGACAGCGCATCGTCAAAGTCTTTCGCGTCTTCAGGATCGATGGTGAAGGTGAGAATATCACGAAAATCTCTTCGCGACTCTACTACCTCATCCGAAATGGTTCGATCAATTTCCAGGCACTCGTCTTCTACCTCTTTTGGGAATTGAAGAGGAAAACCAAACTCAGCCAATATAGCATCCCCCTCTGCTCGCATGTCACCGGGCCGGCCGAGCACTTGTTCTACCGAACCAACAGGGCTCATGCGGATGTTTTCCCAATCCTCAAAACGAACCACAACCTTGTCTCCGGCTTTTGCTCCGTTGAGTTTATCGGCCGGAATAAAAAAATCCGTGTTCATTCTCTGATTGTCAGGAATGGCGAAAAAGTGACGATCGTTTTGAAAGATCACACAAGGAAAAATCACACGAGCTCGCTCAACAATTTCAACCACCTTACCTTTCGCTCTGGCACCCTTTTTTGATGAGAGCAATCGAATCAAGACGCGATCCTCATGAAACGCCTTACCTGTATAATTTTCAGGAATCATAACGTCCTGTGCCATGCCGGAAATTTCAACGAAGGCGTTGCCGCTCCGGTTGAATGAAATGATGCCCTCCAATTCTTCCACCGGACCATTCCACCGAAACTTACCGCGTTGCTCTTCGATCAGAAGCTTGTCCTTTACCATGGCTTCCAGCACGGCAACAAGAATTTGCTTTTCAACCGCATCTTTAATGTCAAGCCTGGCAGCAAGCTGCTTGTAATTCATCAAATCCTTTGGGTTGTCCCGATAGAGCTGCGAGACGTAATTGCGGAATCGGGTTACCTGCTTCGCAAGTTGCTTGTGGGTTTTCTTTGGCATCGCGACAAAGTAAGAGGATTACTGGGCAATTAAGAATGATTCTGTTTTAAGGTTCTATAACACAAGCAGCACGAGCGCACTTTCGGTTCCTGTACATTTGTGAAAAACCAAGAACATGTTATCAAAAAAAGTAGAAAAGGCACTGAACGATCAGGTGAAGATGGAAGGAAACAGCTCCAATTATTATTTGGCGCTGGCTTGTTGGGCCGATTCTAATGGGTTTAGCGGTGTTGCGGAATTCATGTATCGACAATCGGACGAAGAGCGATTTCACATGCTCAAATTGATGAAATATGTTATCGAACGAGACGGAAAGGCAGAGGTTCCATCGTGTGACAAACCTGAGATTAACGTGAAGGAGGCAAAGGACGTGTTTCAGGACCTATACAAACACGAAATAGCGGTTACTGAATCTATCAACAAGCTGGTGGGCATCTGTTTAGGAGAAAACGATTATACGACCCACAACTTCTTGCAGTGGTATGTAAACGAACAGTTGGAAGAAGAAGCTACCGCCAAAACAATAATTGATAAGATCAAATTGATGGGCGATGATAAAAGCGCCTGGTATCATTTTGATCGGGACATTGCGGGCCTAAACGTGAGCAGCATAGCTGATCCGGGTCCTGCTAAACCTTAGGATTACTCTTTCACAAGCTGCTTGAATAACTCGAAGTATTCAGCACGGAACTCATCGTACACTTCAATTCCGGTGGCTGGGCCAGAAAACCCTGTGTGAATTCTAACCACCTCATGCTTTCTATTAAGGATGACCATCGTTGGAAATGAATGAATCTCCTCCAATGCGGATAGCGCCTCTTGAGCCTTGAGCTTGGAGGTAGATAGACCCGCTAGGAGAACAGGATATTTTAACCCAATGCTCTCACGATGGCGCTTGATGTTTTCCAAGGCCCGGGCAGTGTCATGGGTCAGCTCGAAGTCTAGGGAAACAATTTCTAACCCCTGAGGGTGAAAGGACTCATATGCCTGTTTTAAGAAAACCGCCTCGTCCAAACAATTGGAACACCACGTACCCATAATCGAAACTGCGATCGGCTTGTTGGCGAATCGCTCATCAGAAAGGGAGACTATGTTTCCCTCAGGGTCTGGGAATGAAAAAGAGAATGGCACGCTGTCATTTAATGTAGTGATGGTAGAAGGATCGGCCAACTTAGCGGATGGTTCCTCGGTTGCTCTCCATGTCTGCGAATAAGAAGGCCCGGCAAAAAATTGTCCTTCTAGGGCTCCGGGTTTGATCTGTGCCTCGAAGTAATAAACATGTGTTCCGTCCATCGTGGACAAAAGCAGAGAGTCCTTTCTGACTACTCCTTCAAGAAATCGATAATCACCGGTTTCAGTGAGGAATGAACCGCTGACATAGTGACCCAGCTGGTTCAGCTTCAAAATAGTTGAGTCCTCAGGACTTCCTTTGCCATCATAGAAAACAGCACTGTATTGATGATGAAGCAATGTGGTTGGGGCCTCATGGACAGCAAACCTGTAAGGAATATTTTTTACAGCACGAACATTCAACGAAACAGGAGTGTCGCGTTTGGCATTAACCCATCGACCGTTAAGGGTGGTGTCCGTATTTGACGATAAGATGAAATAAGAATCGAAATAATCCGAGCCAAAAATCATGGAATCTCCCTTCATTTCGAATCGGTTAAAACCGATTAGTTCTTCCCCGTTTTTCACGTGAAACATTGGTGTTTCACCATTCAGGTTGGCAATGAACTGAACCGGAACGGTTCGCTCTTTTAGCGAAAAAGCACCTCGCCACAAACTCCCCTCAGGAATGATGCTTCCGTAAACGAATTGATGGTTTTCAAAAAAGCCTCGAATGCTTTGTTTTAAATCGAGCGAGTAATGGCTGGACGTGAATTCAAAGCGTAACGAAGAATTGGAAAACAAGTTGTTTCTTTCCCGCTCTACGAAGTAGCGCACAATTTGGCCGGAAACCAATTTAACCTCAACCCTCTGAATCTCTTGGGTTGCTTCCTTCGCCACAAACCGCACGATGCGCTCGTTTCCAATGCTTGTGTCGAGCACATCGTATGCGTCTTTATATCGAAGGTGGTTTAAATTGCTTCGTCTTATGGGCTCCAGTTCTTTTGGCCAATCGATGGCGGCAGGGCGAGAATAGATGACTTTGCCATCATGAACCGCCCATTTTGCAGCAGAAATATGATGAGCGAGGAGGCTGTCTGATAAGTCTTGAATCGTAGGCAGGCCTTCAACAATGGCCACATCGCTTTGCTCTCTAGTCATAGAGCAACCAACGAACAATGGAACAATTAGAAGGGTTAGAGATTTCTTCACAAAGCAGATTGAAATTGCTTTAGAAAGCGCGTGTCGTTTTCAAAAATCATTCGGATGTCAGGAATTTGGAATCGCTGCATGGCGCTGCGCTCTAATCCCATTCCGAAGGCGAAGCCGGAGTATTTTTCTGGGTCGATGCCACACGAAGTGAGTACGGCCGGGTCTACCATGCCACAACCCATCACCTCTAACCAGCCGGTGCCTTTGGTGATGCGGTAGTCCAATTCATTTTCCAGGCCCCAGTAAACATCCATCTCAGCGCTGGGCTCGGTGAACGGGAAATAGGAAGGTCGCAATCGGATCTTACTCTTACCGAAAAACTCCTTCGCAAAGTATTCAAGGCATTGCTTCATATCGGCAAACGTTACACCCTCATCAATGTACAACCCTTCGATTTGATGAAAGATGCAGTGTGAACGAGCGCTTACGGCCTCATTTCTAAAAACCCGACCTGGAGCGATGATGCGAATAGGTGGCTTTTGGGTTTCCATGGTTCTCACCTGAACAGATGATGTGTGTGTACGGAGTACGTAATCATCTCCACCGTTGGGATCCTTGATAAAAAACGTGTCCTGCATGTCCCGTGCCGGATGCTCTGGGGGGAAATTGAGCGCGCTGAAGTTGTGCCAATCGTCCTCGATTTCCGGCCCTTCGGCCACGGAAAATCCGATGGATCGGAAAATGTCGATGATTTCATCTTTGATCAACGAAATCGGATGTCGGGCACCGGGCTCATTGATCATGCCCGGTCGAGTCAGGTCAAGATCAGACTTCTTAGACGAGTCTGCAGAATACTGAGATTTCCAGCCCTCAACCAATGATTCAGCCTTTGCTTTGAGTTCGTTGATCGTCTTTCCAAACAGGCGCTTTTCCTCCGGTGAAACAGACTTGAATTCGTTGAAAAGGTCTTTGAACAAGCCCTTAGAGCCTAAGTACTTGATACGAAACTGCTCGGCCTCTTCCAGTGTGTTGGCAGTGGCTTTATCCAGCTCGTTGACGAGCGACTCGATTTTTTCGGAGAATCCCATGGTGGCGCGAAAGTATCCTTATTCCACAACGCGAACCGTCATCTTGCTATCTACGACAGGACGTTCGCCATTCTTTTTCACGGAAGCAATTTTATCTACCACTTCAAGGCCTTCTACTACCTCACCAAATACAGTGTATTGCTGGTCCAAAAACGGTGTTCCACCAAGGGTACCGTAAGCCTCTATTTGAGAAGGTGTGTAGTGAAATGCTCGGTCTTCGGCCAAGGCTTCGATCAGTGGCTGAACTTCTTCTGTAAGGGTTCTTAAACCCTCTTGATCCTGTGTTTGTTGACACACGCGCAGGCGTTCCAAGTAATCTTTGTTTTCATCGGCCGTGAAAAACTCACGCTGACACTGCTGCATGACCGCCTGATTGGAGCGCATCTCCATTTGCTTCATCATTCCGGGCTCGTATGTTTTTCCCTGAACAATGTAAAACTGGCTGCCCGAGCTGCGTTTTTCAGGGTTCACTTGATCGCCTTGACGAGCAGCGCACAGCGCGCCTTTTTTGTGAATGAACTCGGGGTGGATCTCTGCGGGGATTGTATATCCGGGACCCCCACTGCCAAGGTTAGCCGCTCCTGGCTTCTTCGACTCAGGGTCGCCACCTTGTATCATGAAGTCTTCGATGACGCGGTGAAACAAAGTTCCGTCATAAAAGCCGTCTTTAGCAAGCTTTAGAAAATTGTCACGATGTTGGGGGCATTCGTTGTATAGCTCAACAGTAATATTTCCGGAATCCGTTTCGATGATGACGCGCGGGCGCTCGGTTTGTGCCATGCTAAGTTGTGTAAAAAAGGTTAGGGTTATAAATAGGAAGCTTCTAATTTTCATGGTTACGTCTATAAAAGTGCAGCCGATAAAAGGCCTGCGAAAATAGCGGATTAGAATATTCTTACTTTTGGTTGTCAATTTGGATATAGACGCAGATGAAAAAGTTTGTTTTTGGAGTTATTGCAGCATTGGTTTTGGTTCTCGGAACTACCACATCTTGCAATCGAGATAAAGGTCCCGGAACCGCGGAAGTTAAAGTGATTGACGCTGCAGGTGTGGCACAGGCAAACATTGATGTGCTTTTGTATTGCACTGAACCTGGATGTGTAGTGAGACGATCTGGGAAAACCAATGAATTGGGAGTATTCCAAACTGAATTCGATCTTCCAGTGGTGTTAAGAACACGAGCTGTTCGTTACGATTCGACCATTACATACCAAGGAAACGGTCCAAGTAAGATTAAAATAGTTAAGGTGGATTCCCTCTGCGGTGAGGGCTTTGTTCAGGTGGAAAATGATGAGGTCGCCTCTGAGACCGTCACCATTCTGACGTGTAAGTAATAATCGCCTCCTTCATGAGTTTTTCCTGCTCCCGGGCCGCAAGCTTTGGGAGCTTTTCATTTCTGACAAAGTGTGGCCAACCATCTTCGTCTTGGCCAGTGTATTCATAGTATCCATATGGCTCCAGTAAACGACACACCGCAATGTGCATCACATCGATCTTCTCGTCTTTCTTGAGTTTTCGAGGGCCCTGCCCAAGCTCGTTCAATCCGATGAGGAACAGAATAGCCTGCAGATCTAAGGGCTGGTCAAAACGCTCCTCGTAGCGCTTCAGCGCTTTCTGCCAATCCTGTTCAAAATCGTGTTCATTCATCGCCACGAAGTTACGTTCGTGCGCGTTGCAAGGCCCTTAAATTTGACCCCGCATGGATTTCAATCACTGGGACATCATTCTTTTTATTCCGCTGGCCTGGGCTGCATGGAAAGGGTTTCGGAAGGGGTTGATTATTGAACTGGCATCCATCGCAGCGTTGATCGCAGGGGTTTACATAGCCGCTAACTTTTCAGAGTTTGTGGAGGGTAGGCTAAAACTATGGTTCGAGCTGGAAGGTTCGTGGACGGGTTACCTGGCCTTCATTCTCACGTTTGCGGCTGTGGTTTTTGGTGTTTATGCCCTGGCCAAGGTGGTAGAAAAGGCGGTGAACTTGGTGGCGCTGAAGCTGGCGAACAAACTAGCCGGAAGCTTCTTTGGCTTGACAAAAATGGTTCTGATCATCTCAATCATCCTGAACCTTATTAGCTGGATGGATCAATTGGTGCCGGTTATGCAAAAGTCAGATCCCGAAAACAGCTTGCTGTTTGAGCCTATTTTAAACGCAGGACCGGCAGTCCTTCCCGTGCTCACTCAAAGCGATTGGATGGGAAAAGCGGAAGAAATTATGCAACCGCTGTTCAGCGAGGAGCAGGAGTGATGCTAATTGGCACCCTGTCGATGTTGTCTATGTAAATGCTTAGCGTGCATGAATCACAGTTCGGTAAAAGCCATGAATTCAATTGATTTGCAGTTGACTTAGCAAGCAGAGAATCCATCATGGCTCGAGAGGAGTAAATCTGTGTTTTATCCGGAGTCTTCAGGGTAGCGTACAGTGCGAATCTCGCAGGACGTTTGGCAGCAATGTGAAATGACAGGCAATGAGGAAGAGTGTCAACGGATGAGAACCCGCGTTTGTAATAAACCCCTATGTAGTTCTCTTTAGACGCGTCTCGTGCGATCGGCTCAAGCATATTAAAGGCGTTCAGCGAGAGAGTGCCTTTTTTCAGTCGGTTTTTACCAGAGGAATCAGGTTCAACTTTAAGGTGATAGTTTGACCCTTCCGCTTCCTCCAAAGGATAGTTATTGAAAACAGCTCCGTATTCGAAGGTGTAATAACGCCATGCATAACTCAGTCGTTCATCGCCAACAACAATAGGTGGAGTTATAGATGAATAAGCAACCATAGCTTCCTCAAACAAAGCGCGAGGCAAGTGTGCATAGGGCTCCACGGCCGAGCGACTCGAATTCCAGGAGGTATAAAAATCTCGTCCAACAACAATCACCAATAGACACATCAGCCAAGGAGTGAATTTTTGTGCACTTAGTGCGGGCTGGTTATCGGATGAGGAAAATGCAGTCGCGATGAAAAAGAGCGGAACGAAGTAAAGCGCGACTCGCTCTGTCGGAAAGTGAATTTCAAAAATCAACGAGAGTAGCTTACAAGCGATGACATTGCCAAATAATAGCAGCAGGGTGAGTGGCGCGGGAGAAAAAAGCCCTCGTTTTCTTACCGAAACAAGAGTCAGCAGTGTGCCAACGATGATGGGCAGGAAAACCAAAATAAGGGACAAGGAGTCGTGGAAGGAATTTCGGTGCGCGTTGAACAGGGAGTACACCGTGGTTGAAAAGAAGCCCGAGTCATCCGGAAAGTATTCCTTGATGATGGAAGAATACCCGAAGCCAATTTTCGCGTTGAGAGCGATGACAACCGCTAGAATCAATAGGATGACAATTGACTTGAGATCCCTGATCCGATGTTGAGCGAATACGATCACCAAGATTCCAAAAACCAAAATCGCTGATTTAAGCAATGTCAGGTGTGCAAAAACACTGAGTGAGGTTACGATGACAGCAGCCACGAGACCGTGAAACGATTGCCCTTCAATAAACAACAGGAGGAAGTGTATTTGAAGCACCAACAGCGCGAAACTCATCCCATACCCACGCGCCAAAGCAAAGTATTCGAAGAGCGGATAGCTCAGGAAACGTAAAAAACAACCCCCAAGCACAGGCTGCTGTGAGCCTTTTTTCAGAGGCCCCAGAGTCCCCAGGCAAGACCCAGAAACGAAAGCATTTGGCAACCTGAATACAAACATCTTTATGCCAACCATCATGAACAATCTACCGAACAGCGTGTTGAAAGTGATTGTTGCTGGAATGTGTCAGAAACGCGTGATGCCATGGACCAATTGCGTACTCAAAGAAGCTCGTGACTTCGTCCTGTGTGGGAGGGACGTTCCATGCTTTGATCAACAGCAAAACCATCCACAATAAGACCAAAACGCAGAAGAGAACAAGCTCAGCGCGCTTTCTAATAAGAGCAAATACTATCCGAGGATAGCCGCGACACCGGGCAATGTTTTTCCTTCGAGGAATTCGAGCAACGCGCCACCTCCCGTGCTCACGTAGCTCACTTGTTCACCCAGTCCGAATTTCTTCACGGCCGCCACGCTGTCGCCACCGCCAACGAGGGAATAAGCGCCTTTTGAAGTGGCTTCAGCTATGGCCAATCCTAGCGCCTTGGTGCCTGCTTCGAAGTTGCTCATCTCGAACACCCCGAGCGGACCGTTCCAAAGGATGGTTTTGCTGGCAGCGATCACGGCTTTGTAATCGGCAACGGCTTCCGGACCTACGTCCAAGCCCATCCAGCCGGACTCGATGTTGTGGAAGACTGTGTTTTTCTGTTGGCGTTGTTGTCAAACGCATCAGCCCAACGCTGTCTTTGGAGTAGATGTTCACATTCTTTGCTTGGCTTTGGCTAAGATTTAGGCGCGGTTTCAGGTAGTCACGTCTTCCAGGCAGGCGCCAGCACTCACAGGCCTTCGCAAATGTGTAGGCCATACCACCTCCGATGATCAAATTGTTGATGCGATCCAACAAGTTGGTGATGACGATCTTGCTGCTCACCTTGGCGCCACCGATGATGGCGGTGAATGGATGCTCTGCGCTTCCAGCACGCGCTGCGCCGTTTTTTCACTTCCGCGTCCAATAGGTAGCCGAACATTTTAGTTTCAAAATACTTCGCTACGATGGTGGTAGAAGCGTGCGCTCGGTGAGCCGTACCGAATGCATCGTTCCTGCCACACATCTCCATGTTGCTGAGCTTTTCAGAGAACTCCATATCGCCCTTGGTTTCCTGCTTGTAGAAACGAAGGTTTTCCAAAAGCAATACCTGTCCTGCACTAGCAGCGCCAGACTTTTCAAATGCTTCTTGACCAATGCAGTCACTCGCGAAACCAACATTCAACTGATAGATCACTCAACGGAGCCACCAAGTGGCGCAGCGAGCTGTCTTCTGGCTTGGCCCTTCCTTGGGTCGGCCGGTGCGACATCAACACCACCGAACCGCCATCGGCAGGATTTTTTGATCGTGGGCAATGCCGCCACGATGCGTGTGTTGTCCGTCACTTCTTGTGACGTTGAGCGGAACGCGTTGAAATCAACGCGGATCAAGGCGCGCTTGCCGCTGAAGTTGAATTGGTCTATTGAAGTCATGGATGAAAAATGGGCTGCGAAAATAATTATTGCAACAGGACTAAAACGATGGCCTGCTTCGAGACGCCCTTCGGCACGCCTCGGGCCCTGCTCCATCGCTGAAGCTAAGGCGCAAGCGATCAGCATGACCATCTTTTAGTCCTCAAGCGGGAGGCGAAATCAAATTCACGTCATTCTGAGGGATCCGCCTTTGGCGGATTGTCTCGAAGAAAAGTGAATTTGAGGAGGAGCCGTTCGTGTAATTCGACTCACGGATCGAGTGCGTTTGCTGAAGGCGAACGTGTATCGAGATCAACTGCGAATTCGTGTGACGTTTTAGGAATGTCCTTCTCGATACATCATCCGCTTTGGGCGGACGGCCACTTCGCAACCGCTAAAGCTAATAGCGAACGCGGTCGAAGTGACAGCACACAAGTCATAACCCACTTCTGCATTATACATTTGACCCCAAGCATGACCACCGCACAAATACCCGGACAAGAAGAACTCAAAAGCGTCTTCGCGCAAATGATTGATGACGGTCGACTGCCGCACGCGCTCATGATTCACGCGAACCCCGGGGGTTCAGGCTGCCACTAGCCATGTATGTGACGCTGGCAATAATGCGAACACCCCGACAACAGCCCGTGTGGACACTGCCCTGAATGCATCAAATCGAGGCGCATGCCCACCCGGATGTACACCGCATCGTTCCGGTGAACAGCAACAAGCAGGTCGCCGGAGGACCGCTATGCCTGGACAGCTTTTGGAAGAGTGGCGCAAGGCGGTGACGGACAATTACGCCACATGTCATTGCTCGGATTGGTACCAATGCATCCGACATTGAAAATAAGCAGGGGCTGATTGCGGATGCAGGAGGCGACAACGCTTCGAAAAAAATTGGCGCTTCGCGCCTTTGGAAGGCGATTTTAGTGTGTTCATCATCTGGCATGCAGACCGGATGAATGACACGTTTACGCCAACAAAAATGCTCAAAAACCTGGAGCTGACCAAGACCTTGTTCATTTGGTGACGGAATCTCCTTGCGTTGCTGACAACGATATTTGAGCCGTGTGCCAGGTGTTTCGCGAAGAGAGCACGTGGAAGAAGATGAGTTGTGAGTTTCGCAGGCCGTGAATACGAAGTGGAGCCGGCGCGCCATGGACATTGCCTTCCGCAGCGAGGGCGATGTGGCGCAGGCCATCAAAGAAGCCAAAGAAGACAAGGACCCGTGGCTGGACGAGTTCAAGCAGTGGATGCGGCTGAGCTACATGCGCGACATTACCGCGCTCTATAAGTGGAGCGAAAACATGGCGAGCGCTCGCGCGACTCACAGCGGCGGTTGCTACGGCGCAATTAATGGACCGATGCTACATGGGATGGATGGTACATTCCGATGGAGGCGAAGAAGCAAAATTCTTTAAAGACTTTAGCCCGTTCATCAATACTGCCAACGCCAAAGGCTTTTTGGACATCATGGAAGAAGCGGCCTTTCACATTGAGCGCAACGTAAGCGAAAAGATCGTGTGGTTCGACACATCCATTGACGCCATTCGCTTGATCCATGCCGGAAAAGCGCAGGTGAAGGCAATGGGGGAGTAACGAAAATGTTCGGCTGAACAAGGGCCCTTGATTAAGCTACATCAATCGTTGTAAAACTTCTTTTCTGCCTGGATCAGTGGCTCGTGCCATTTCCATAATTCTTCGATTGATCTGAAGTTGTCAGGAACAATATTTCCTTCTTGAAAAGCCTCACTAACAGTCATTGGTTGAGACCAATGATGATAACTTTCAATTGTTCTTCTTGGGTGTAATGCCAAGGACGAATCAAAGTAGGTCGTGCAATAATCATAATGATGAGTGTGAATGAATGTATCCCAGGTCTTACGGACTTCGTCTTCATCTCGAACGTCAATTAATTCAAACTGCTCCATTGAACGATCATCAGCGCTCCCCCAAGCTTCTTGCAAAAGTTTTATGGCCTCAACATCTGAGCTGGGTGCGGAGTAACCGAAGACCGTTACTCTTTCGGCTCGCCCGACCTCAATTCTTAATTGCTTCCATTGACCGTCAATAAATGGGTCAGAACTATAGTCCTTTTTATCTACTGGGTACAGAAGCTTGGTGGGCTCTAATCTTTGAAGCGTTTGTTTTGAAATCCACCCTGCTGGCCCAGATGTGCCGTTAGATTTGTCGAACCCAAGCGAGACACATCCATGCAAGAACAAAACTCCTGGACTTTTGGTGAACTCAGCATTCCTGATGTATGCTTTGTATAGAAACGGATCCCAGTTAAAAGTTGCTATAACATCCTTTTTATGTCTGAGCGACAATATCAAGTAATCATAGAGTGTTGGCTCTGCTGGTAAATCCATTTCTTCAAAGTATCGATAGACTCTTTTCTCCATCTGATCCTGGATTTCCTTAAACCCAGAAGAGACTAACGCACTGTATAGTTTTTCAAAGTCAGTCTTTAATGATCGTATTTCAATAGGCAGATCCAGCAATAGATCATTTAATCCTACGACATCTACTAGGTCTGCCATTAACGGCAGCCTTTTGCCGTTCTTTTCTGGGGTTCTCAATGTTGCCGCTAGAGAGGCGCCCGCTCCGAGTAAAACCAGATGTGAGCCCCTTCCGTGAACAATATCTATTTCATCATTTTTTGTCATAATGTGCCATCTATACAATGTTTTATAGAGTTTGTTAGCGCTTCAAATTCGAGTGTAAATAATCAAGAACAGAATGATAGTATTTCAAAAATCGAGAAGGGTCGTTTTTAGCACCCACCATGTGTGTAACAGGAATGACCCCAAGAGCTTTAAATAAACCAAGTTCCTCCATGTGATAGTCCGAGTCTATGTAGTGAAAGAAAATTTGGTTTTTGATAATTGAGCTTAAACGCTTTCCTCTAATCATTCGAGCACGTTTGTTTAATACCCACCATAAATCAATCTCGCTGTGATCGAAACTGTAGCCTACGATATGGATGTTTGATGTGAAGAACAAATCAATCCATGAGGAATTTTTGAACAAACCATTTTCGAATTTGTCGCCAATAGATGACTCTCTTACTTCTTCACCATGAAGCTGATATTCATAGAAGCCTTTTATGTAATTGTTGATCTTGCCAATAGAACCGCTGTAATGGTCAAGCCCAAGCATAATCGAGGGAGGGCGATCAATCTCGCCATGGATATGCCATAAAAAATGAGAGCCATTATTTAGTGTCAATTCCTTCATTCTTCTGAGGCTGTAGATTTTCTCAGTGCTTGAGTCCTCCACTCTTAAATCCGGATGTTTTGATTTAATCGACTTTAAAAAGCCATAATCATAGTTCGTGGTCAGATAGTTTTTGAAGGGTAGTCCAAATAAGTCTTCATAGACCTTATTTGGTGAAATACTGCTGAGTAATTCGGCAATTTTGTGCTTTACCCCCTCTTCATCGTGTGTTATGTCTTCGGATTGCTTTGGCGATTCCAGAATGATCCGCTCATATGTGAAGGTATTCGGAAGGACTTTAGCGTCAAATCGCCTTTCTTGCATCAGTAGATCAAGGAGCTTGCCCCAAGAGATATTGGTGTCCGTTAGACGGTTAATGCCGTTTCCAAATAATAAACTTGTGTTATGCATACTGGAGGTTGGATGTGAACGAGGCTGTAGATGTTCAGTACATTGAGGATTGACTAACTTAACTTCTCAGGCAGCTCTATGATCGTCTTTAGAATTTCGGCTTGATTGTTTTTTATCCAATGCCCGCCTTCCCTCATGAGTTTTTTCAAGAAATCCTTGGTCATTTCTTGAAACGCTTCTTTGCCAAGCTTGGTAATTTTCGCCCAAAGAATGGATATCTGAACAACGATCCATGATTTAGGCTTTGTTAAGTTCTCTTTGATTTCCTTCGCCTTGTCTAATATTTCATTTTCGAGAATTAATTGACTCTTCGAGAACTGAGTAACTGTTTTTGTAACATGATCTAAATGGTCTTCGATTAAAAAGCGTTCCGCAGGCCTTAATATTCTAGATTCATCGGATTTATCAATTAAAAACAAGTCTTGATACTCTTTGGAGTAGACTTCTTCAACATCATCAGCGTATATGACGTCATATGGCGTTCTCACCGTGTTAAAGCCCTTTACTAATTCAATCCAAGCCTGGAAGTATTTGTGAATCTCTCCGTTTGGCATATACTTCTGCCTTCTTTCTATAGTGTCTTTTCCACCGGGCTTCCATGACACCAAGAAGCCCTTGTTCTGAACATGTTTATTAATTGAAAAATAAAAATCTGACCCAGGACGGTTTTCTCGGTAATTCAATAAATGTTTCTCGGGGTTTGTGTCAGGAGTTATGAATTGATTTGACTCGTCCAAAAACGGAACGAGCGACTCCCAAATACCCAGGGGAATTGTCCTCTTTAGTTTTTCTATTTCTTCTGACTTTGACACAATGTATGAGTATATAGAGCACCTTAAAGCAAAGACGATCCAGTTAAGTTTCCGTGATGCTCAATAATAAAACAACTTCACAACCAACACAATAGCTAGAACTAGCTATTCTTTCATGGGGCAATTTGCTGGCGCATGATGTGAAATTTTGAAGTGGCGCAGTTCACCTACGCCATCCATACTCGCTTCGCTCACATGGAAATTGGCTTCGGTGAATGAAAGGTGCGCCACTCAATCTGGGTTCAAAGTGGCGCAGTGGTATGGAGAAGTGATGCGCCACCATTTTATTTTTTCAGTGGCGCATAGGTAGGAGAAGAGGGTGCGCCAGGGGTTTATTTTACCAGTGAGATAGCAATTCCGTCATAGTCCTTGGTGCCCACTTGCTGCAAAACGGAGGTCACGACCCTGTCATTTTGCGCTAGCATTGCGTTGTACGCGCGAACACCAACGACCTTTTCGTCCGTGCTGTCTGCGTCCAGCACTTTTCCATCGCGAATCACGTTGTCGGCAATGATCAGCGATCCTTTGCGGGCGTGTTTCAGCGCCCAGTTAAAGTAGTTGATGTAGTTCGGCTTGTCGGCATCCATGAAAAAGAGGTCAATAGGCCTTCCTTGTAAGTCCAATTGTTCGAGCACATCCATCGCGTTTCCGGTTCGGATGTCCACGCAATCTGAAAGTCCCGCGCGCTCAATGTTTTGCCGGGCAACCGTTGCAAAACGCTCATCCACTTCAATCGAAATCACCCGACCGCGGCCTTGAATGGCGCGCCCCAACCACGTAGTGCTGTAGCCGCCCAACGTTCCCACTTCGACAATG
Organism: Flavobacteriales bacterium; assembly: GCA_041391765.1. Lineage (GTDB taxonomy): Bacteria > Bacteroidota > Bacteroidia > Flavobacteriales_G > Salibacteraceae > SHAN690. Next base: position 67,143 of record JAWKNJ010000017.1, read on the forward strand.
GTCTCCGCGTTACACATGTTGGCGAGCAGAAGCAAAAACTGACCCTGATTGGCAGAAACGCTGTGCTCGGGCATTCCGTTTTGCACGATGGACGCTTCGGTTTCTTTCAGAACAGAATCTTCGAGTGAAAACAGATCGCTCAGGTAGTGGTCTACCTGCTTAAAAACATCATCCTTCTTGTCGCGCATTCTAATCCCAATTGAAAGTGAGGTCAATAATACTTCATTAGCAAATCCCACCTTACATTCGTGCGCAATGGCATGTAGGAATTGTGGAAGCGGAGGATGCGGGACAACCCCGGCCGGGTGTAAGAACAACGGCAATTGTGGCACAAGCGGCTGCAACAAGCTTGACGTGTTTGACTGGCTGGCAGGAATGAATACGGCCGTGGCGGCTGATCAGCAGTTTGTGGAGGTGCGGTTTAAAAACACGCGCAAGGAGTTTTACAGAAACTCAGACCGTGTGGAGGCCCATGTGGGCGAAACGGTCACCGTGGAAGGCGTCACCGGAATTGACGTGGGTGTAGTATCGCTCACAGGAGAGCTGGTTCGCTTCCAAATGAAGAAATACAAGATCAAGCCTGATCACAAAGACATTCGCAAGGTGCTGCGCAAGTCTTCGGAAGAAGACATCAAGCAGTGGCAAGAGGCACAAGAACGCGAGCGCGAAACGCTGGTGAAGACCAGAAAAATCATCCGCGAGCTCAAGCTCGACATGAAGCTGAGTGACGTGGAATATCAGTCGGATCAGAGCCGCGCTACGTTTTACTATACGGCTGAAGATCGGGTAGACTTTCGTGAGTTGATCAAGGTGTTGGCCGATCAGTTTCGCATTCGCGTGGAGATGAAGCAAATCGGTGCGCGCCAGGAGGCGGGCATGGTGGGCGGCATCGGATCGTGCGGACGAGAGTTGTGCTGCAGCACGTGGTTGACAGATTTCAGAACCGTATCCACGAACGCTGCGCGTTATCAGCAACTGAGCATTAACCCGATGAAATTGGCGGGCCAGTGTGGCAAGCTCAAGTGCTGCCTCAACTACGAGCTTGATTCCTACATGGACGCGCTCAAAGACTTCCCTGACAACAAGGTGAAGTTGAAGACGAAGAAGGGCATCGCCTTTCACCAAAAGAGCGACATCTTCCGGGGTATGATGTGGTATTCGTACAAGGATTCGCCCAACGAATTCATCCCGCTCAAAATCGACCGAGTGAAGGAAGTGATCGCCATCAACGAGAAGGGCAAGGAAGTGGACGATCTGAAAGGGTTCAGTTACGAGGAAGCCGTTGCGGTGGTGGAACCAACATTCGAAAACGTAGTGGGTCAGGACGACCTTACACGCTTTGACAGAAAAGCGGGCGAAGGCAAGCGAAAGAAGAAATCGAAAAACAGAAACAAGAATCGCAACCGCGATCAGCGCAACGAGAAAAAGGAATGAGGCGACTAACAGCGCAATTAGCGATGGTCGCTTTGTTGTTACTCACGAGTTGCGGCCCTGAGGCAATCATCAACGAATCCCATGAAATTCCAAATGGCGAATGGGTGTTTGAAAACGGGGTTCAATTTTCCGCTGAAATTGTGGACACGCTTCAGCCGGTGAACTACTACATCCAGGTGCGCCATAGCGGCAACTACGCCTACCGCAACCTGATCGTTTATTTCAAGACCTTTTATCCGAACAACACCTACATGGTCGACACGATCAATTGCCCTTTGGCCGAGCCGAGCGGAAAGTGGCTTGGGTCGGGCCTGGGTGACATGCTTGATAACCGCATCTTGTTTAAAATAAACCAGCGGTTTCCGATGAGTGGCGGCTATAACTTCGAAATTCAGCACGCCATGAGACCCGACATTATTCACGAAGTTTATGATGTCGGCCTGCTCATTGAAAAGGCAAAGAATTAACTTGGCTGCCGCTGCCACCGCAGGGCAGTCATGCATCGCACCGCTTTAATGAAGAAGTACATCATCTGGTTTTGGTCGCTTTTTGTGCTGGGATTGCTCAGCGCGTTCATGCTGTTTTTTGCTGCCGAAAGAGGTTGGCTGGGAAAAATGCCTAGCGTGGAAGACCTCCAAAATCCAAAGAGTGATTTGGCTAGTGAGATTTACAGTGCAGACGGAAAAATCCTCGGAAAATACTTTTACCAAAACCGAACAAATGCGCACTATCAGGACCTCAGCCCTCATCTGATCAGCGCCTTGGACTTCCCTGGAAGATGAGCGCTTCCGCGAGCACCCCGGCATTGACTTTTTCGGTACCATCCGGGCCATGATTTTCTTGGGCACGAAGGGAGGAAGTACGGTGACACAGCAGTTGGCCAAAATGCTTTTTACGGAGCACCGATCCACGAACAAGTTGAAGCGGGTTTTTCAAAAAATTCAGGAATACGTCATCTCCGCCAAGCTAGAGCGCTATTATACCAAGGAGGAGATCATCGCGATGTATTACAATCGCTTCGATTTTATCCATAACGCGGTTGGGATCAAATCGGCCGCCAGTGTGTATTTCAACACCACGCCCGACTCGCTCAAAATTCATCAGGCGGCCATGCTGGCCGGAATGGCCAAGAACCCATCACTGTTCGACCCGATCAAACGTCCGGACACCACCTTGTTTCGCAGAAACGTTGTATTCGGCCAAATGATGAGAAACGATGTGATCACCGAAGCGGAGTTCGATTCATTGACCCAGCTTCCGTTGGACTTGGATTATCAGGTGGTGGATCACAGCGAGGGCATTGCGCCTTATTTCCGAGAGACATTGCGTGGCAAGCTGAAGGAACTGCTCAGCGAGAAGAAAGAGGGTACAGACGAGTACATCATTGCGAAACCCAATGGCGAACCCTACAACATCTATTCGGATGGTCTGCGCATTTTCACCACCATCGACAGCCGGATGCAGCAGTATGCCGAATACGCAGTACAGCGCTACCTGAGCGAATACCTGCAACCACAATTCAGCAAGGCATTGAAGCAGCGAAAGAATTTTCCTTTCTCACGTTTGTCAGACGCGGAAGTAGAAAATGTGATGAGCACGGCCCGAAAGCGCACTGAGCGCTGGCGCATCATGACAGGAAAGGAGTGCAGCCACTGCCATCGAAGAGGCGACTACGTTTCCATGCAAAACATTGAAGGCGTGGATTACTGGGTTTGCTCGGCCGAAGAGTGCGGAGAAGAAGAAAAGCACCGCGTAATTCCTGAAGACTCGTTCGACATCGTGTTTAATACTCCGGTGCACATGAAGGTCTTTTCATGGAACGGAGCCATCGACACGACCATGTCACCCAACGATTCCATTCGTTACTACAAGAGTTTCCTGCAGTCGGGTCTGATGAGTATGGATCCGCACACAGGCCACATCAAGGCTTGGGTGGGCGGCATCAACCATCACTACTTTGCTTATGACCACGTTCAGTTGGCCAAGCGACAAGTGGGTTCTACGTTTAAGCCATTTGTTTATGCCTTGGCGTTAGAAGCGGGAATCAATGCGTGCCACATGGTGACCAACATGGTCTACTGCTTCAAGAAAGGAGAATTCGGCCTGTTAAAAGATTGGTGTCCTGAAAACGAAGGAGACGACTACGGCTATCAGGTTTCATTGAAATACGGATTGGCCAACTCGATGAACACGATCACGGCTTGGGTCATGAAAAAGTTTACGCCTGAGGCTGCTGCGAATTATGCGCACAAGTGTGGAATCACTTCCCTACATCGACCCTGTGCCATCGTTGGTTTTGGGGTGGCTGACATCAGCCTTTACGAATGGTGAACGCCTACGGAACTTTTGCCAACCATGGCATGCGTATGGAGCCGGTTTATCTGCTGCGTATCGAAGACAATTCCGGGTCAGTGATTTATGAGTCGGACCAAGAAATCACCGAAGTGATGAGCGAGGAGCAGGCCTACAAGATGATCGACATCATGAAGGGGGTGACCGAAGGCGAATACAGTTCACATGACGGGAAGAAGGTTGGAACTGCGATTCGAATGCGATACGACAGCCCGACACGTGGCTACGACAATATTCCTTGGGATGTTCAAATTGCAGGGAAGACCGGAACCACCCAAGGAAACTCGGACGGATGGTTCATGGGAATCGTTCCTGATTTAGTCACCGGGGTTTGGGTTGGCGCAGACGACCGAAGCGTCCGATTCATTTATACTTCACAAGGTCAGGGCGCGAACACAGCTTTGCCCATTTGGTGCTACTACATGCACAAGGTGTGGGGCGATAAAAGGCTGAACATCACCCAACGGCCGTTCGACATACCTGAGAGTCTCAAAAACATTAATTTCGATTGCGAAAAACGCGGTAGTGCCGCGGATCCGTTCAATTCCGGGGGGGTCGATTTAGAGGATATGTTTGGAACTTGATATATGGCAATTAACAAAGTAGTTTCAGGAGCAGAAGAAGCCGTCAAAGGCATTGAAGACAACATGTGCATCATGTTTGGTGGGTTTGGATTGTGTGGCATTCCTGAGAATGCAATAGCCCAAGTGCGAAAGTCGGGCGTGAAAGGCTTGACGTGCATCTCCAACAATGCCGGAGTGGACGGATTTGGTTTAGGGGTATTGCTTGCCAATCGCCAGGTGAAAAAAATGATCTCATCCTACGTGGGTGAGAACGATGAGTTTGAGCGCCAAATGCTCAGCGGAGAGTTGGATGTGGAATTAATCCCGCAGGGAACCTTGGCCGAACGCTGTCGCGCAGCGGGGGCTGGAATACCTGCATTCTTCACTCCTGCCGGTTACGGAACGGAGGTGGCTCATGGAAAGGAAGTTCGGTGGTTCAATGGAAAACCACACTTATTAGAGCATGCTTTTAATGCATCGTTTGCATTTGTCAAGGCTCAAAGGGGCGACACAGCGGGCAATTTGATCTTCAACGCGACCGCAAGAAACTTTAATCACGCCATGGCCATGGCGGGTAAGATTACCGTGGCCGAGGTAGAAGAGTTAGTTCCTGTGGGGGAACTTGACCCGAACGAGATTCATACACCGGGAATATTCGTTCAGCGCATATTCAAGGGCGATCACTTTGAAAAGCGCATTGAGCAGCGCACCGTGAGGAAAAGGAGTTAAGCGTGAACGCCTCAGCTGCTCTGTCCAAGTACACACTCCTCTTTATTGTTGTTTTCTATGCGTTAGTTCTGTCGAGCTACGGCATCAACTATGTCTTGACCTGGGACGTGTTCGGTTATTATCTCTACTTGCCCGCTACATTCATTTACGGAGATCCGTTTTTCAATGACCTAAGCTGGATTCAAAGCGTAATCAACGAACACAAGAACACTTCAACGCTTTATCAGATCGTTAAAACAAACATGGGTCACACCGGAAAGTATCCCATCGGGCTCTCCATTCTGTATTCACCTTTTTTTCTGATCGCCCATCTCGTCACGAAACTAATGGGTGGCACTGCCGATGGGTTTTCCGCTGCATACAACGTAGCCATCAACGTGGCTACATGGACGTATTCAATGGCTTCTCTTGTCCTGCTTCGAAAGGCACTGCTCCGTATGTTCAGCGATGCGGTGGTTGCTTGGGTTTTGTTGGCTGTTTTTCTCGGCACCAACCTGTTCCACCAGATCATAGGGGCGGCAGGAATGCCTCATGTGATTCTATTCTTCTTGTATTCGGTGGCGCTTTATTTCATCACGATGAATCAGCGCAGCGGGGTTCAAAATCTGCTCCTGGGTTTTACGTTCGGACTCATGATCATTGCTCGTCCAACGGATGGGTTAGTTCTTTTGCTATGGGCTTTTTGGAACTATCGAGGAGGATCAATATTCAAATATGGAATAGAATGCCTTAAGGATTATCACCGATGGGCCTATACCGTGATCGCTTTATTTAGCGTGATAAGCGTCCAGATGTTGTATTGGTGGAAATCTGCAGGAACACCTGTTTTTTATAGTTACAACAATCCCGGTGAAGGGTTTGACTTTCTCAAACCACACTTGTTGGATTTCATGCTCTCATTCAGGAAGGGATGGCTGGTCTACACACCAATCATGTTTTGTGCGTTGATCGGGATGGCGTTCCTAAAAAGGACGGAACATCGATTTTCATTGATTTTGTATTCCACGCTCTACATCTACCTTGTTGCCAGCTGGTCATGCTGGTGGTATGCTTCAAGCTTTGGAAACAGAGGGATTGTGCAGGCGTATGCTCTATTTGCCGTTCCGCTTGGAACGTTGGCAGCGGAGGTGTTCAGAAAGAAGTCGGGCCGGGCCGTGTTATGGATGGTAAGTGCGCTTTTTATCTGTCTCAATGTTTTCCAGACCTGGCAATTGGAGCACGACTTGATACACCCCAGCCGAATGACAAAGGCAGCGTATAAAGCCACCTTGTTACAATTCAAAGAACCATCCAATTTTAAAAGTTTGTTGATGCTGGATCGGGATTCGCTCATGGTTCGAGACACACATTCTTACACAACCAGTGCGGTCATGGAGGTTGATTGCGCGGACGAGTTGGACGAGGGTCGAGAATTTTTGAACGTGCTGATCGAACCCTTGAACAAACTGACATCGGATGAATTGGTTTGGGTTGACCTTAAAGCAGAGGCGAGGATGACGGCAGACAGCGCAAGCCCCGCAAGGTTGATCTTTTCCATCGAACACGATGGGGAATATGCGCGCCAGTCCTTCGACCTGGACGATATAAAAAGAGGTGAATCAGAGGATGGATGGTCAGAAATTCAAGCAAGCTATCTAACGCCCTATCTTCGATCGCCCCACGATAACCTGAAGGTGTATTTTTGGCAGGAAGATGAGGGAAGCAGCAGTTTCAGAAATTGTAGAATTACCATAAGAGAAAGACAAAATCATGTTAGATAAAAACGGCATTGCCCAGCGGATTGCTCAAGAGCTGAAAGATGGATACTATGTAAATCTCGGCATAGGAATTCCAACGCTAGTAGCCAATTACATCCCTAGCGGAATTGACGTGGAATTTCAGTCCGAAAACGGAATGTTGGGAATGGGGCCGTTTCCATTTGAAGGAGAGGAAAATCCAGACCTGATTAATGCCGGAAAGCAGACAATTACAGCTCAGCCCGGGGCGGTATTTTTTGATTCATCGACCAGTTTTGCAATGATCAGAGGTCAGCATGTTGACCTCACCGTGTTGGGCGCCATGGAAGTCAGTGATCAGGGCGATATTGCCAACTGGAAAATTCCGGGAAAGATGGTGAAAGGCATGGGCGGAGCGATGGACTTGGTGGCTTCAGCGAAGAACATCATCGTAGCCATGATGCACACCAACAAGGCTGGGGAATCCAAACTGCTTCGCCAGTGTACGTTACCGCTGACAGGAACGCGTTGCGTTACCAAGGTCGTAACCGAGTTAGCCGTCATGGACATCACGGATCGTGGATTCGTATTGTTGGAACGAGCACCAGGCGTGAGCGTGGAACAGATAAAAAATGCCACCGAAGGACGACTGGTGGTCGAAGGCGACATTCCAGAGATGAAATTGTAGCATGATCCTGATCACCGGAGCCACCGGAATAGTGGGATCACACATCCTTGTTGAGTTGCTTAAGCGAGGTCAAAGAACGCGAGCCTTGGTTCGCAGGGAATCGGATTTTGTAGCGATCCAGCAACTCTTGAATCAGGCTCAGCTCAAGGATGATAATGTGGAATACGTAGAAGGCGATGTCACCGATCCACTATCATTAGTTAGGGCTGTGAGTGGTTGTCAAGATGTTTACCATTGCGCGGCAATGGTGTCGTTTAGTCCTGCCGACCTCAGCCGGATGAATGAAGTGAATGTGGTGGGAACATCGAATGTGGTCAATGCCTCGTTAGCAGAGGGTATAAAAAGACTTTGTTATATCAGTTCAACGGCCGCCATTGGTGACGAGTTGATCAGCGGATACTTGTCGGAGCAAAGCGGGTGGACCAGCGATAAACATCGAAGCGGATATAGCCTTAGTAAGAGGTACGCGGAACTCGAAGTGCAGCGAGGTCGTCAGGAGGGCCTATCCGCAGTGATTGTTAATCCGGGAATCATCATCGGAGCGGGTCAGTGGGGGAAAAGCAGCACAAGCATGATCGTTTCTTGCCGAAATGGAATGCGGTTTTACCCAACCGGATCTAATGGATTTGTGGATGCCAGAGATGTGGCTCGATTCAGTATCGAGGCTATCGAAAAAGGCCTGTTTGAAGGCCGCTACTTACTGGTCGGAGAAAACGCCTCATACCATCGAATTTTTACCCTTATTTGTGAATCATTGGGCGCTGCCAAGCCATCGATTAAGATTCCAAAAGCGCTGGCCAATCCAGTGCGCAGGGTGCTTTATATCATGGATTTGATGCGCATTAATCCGTTCGGCATTACGGCAGAAACGATGCAATCGGCATACAGAAATGTTCGGTATGATAATTCGAATGCCACCGCATTGGGGTTTAAGTTTCATACAATGGAAGAAGCCGTTGGCTCAGCGGTTTCTGTATATCAAACAAATCAAGGGTCTTAAGCGTCAAATAATCACACAACCGGCAGTAATTTTGACGTCTTTGATGCAAACAAGATTTGGGATGAGCTTGAGGACATTCAATTTAGAAATCACACTAGTGATAATGACGCTGATTTTATCGCAGCTGGCATTTTCACAAGTGATTTTGAATGGCAGCTTCGAGAATACTACCGCCAGCATGGCGTGCAATTATAACTTGAACAACGGAGCGTTCAACGCACTCATGCCAAATGTTAATGCTTATGGTGGCGGCAATGAAATGGATATCCTGATTGCTGGCTGTTATGCGCCAACCATTCCTGATGGTGTTCGAGCTGTAGGGTTGGCGCATGTTCCACAAGATGAAATCGCGATGACGATTTCACCACCGTTGATATCAGGACAGACCTATACGTTGAAATTTTGGACGCGCAGCGACCCACTCAGGCCTCAGGGAAATATATTGGTAGGTGTATCAACTTCGAGTAGTTCATTTGGAACACAGGTATACAACGCAACTACGGTTGTGAGCACATGGACATATCATACGGTCACTTTTTCTGCCCCTAATAACGGGGCGTATTTAACGGTAAAGAATGCTCCGGGGGCCATTTATTGGAATCATGTAGACGGATTTGAATTCGAAGTTGGAATCTATGGCGACACGAGTGTCTGTGAGGATTCCACAGCAATGATTTATTCGAACCGTGCCGAAACCGTTTATTGGGTGGACAGCGCAAATCAAGGCGTGGTTTTGAGTACGCAGGACACCATTTATGTTAGTCCTACTGTGAGCACTACATACCTCTGCATAGGAGACACCACAGGAGATACACTGTCCTGGCATGTGAGTGTGATTACATTTCCTTCAGGATTCGCTGGCAATGACACTACAGTTTGTGATGGAGATACAGTGAACCGCTTGGCCTACTATCCTGGAAACACGTATCTCTGGTCTAATGGCGACACAGATTCTCTATTTACCACCTTGGACTCGGGTGCTCATTGGTTGACGCTGCAGCGCGCGGGCTGCTCCGCCTCCGATACCTTTAATGTGGAGTTTTTGCCATTTCCGGTCGTGGAGCTAGGCAATGATACTCTGATTTGTGACTACAGTAGTTTTCTGGTCACCTCAGGTGCAAATTCAGGTTACACACATCTTTGGTCGAATGGGTCTAATCAGCCCCAGATATTGATCAATGACTCCGGAACATTTTCAGTGCACGTATCCAACGCGCAATGTTCAAAGTCAGATACGATCCATGTGGGTTATTTTCCTCACGTGCAGGTGGACTTAGGGAACAACGAAGTACTTTGTTATCTATCGGACACTTCCATCACGCCTGTCTCACAGTCCAACGTGGCCACATATAGTTGGTCGAATGGTCAAACTGGAAATGTGGCCACAGCCTTTATCAGCGGAACATATACATTAACGGTAATGGGCAACGGCTGCGAATTTGTAGATCAGGTGGATTTGCTATTCCACTATGACCCACAAGTCAACCTGGGCGCGGACACAAGCTATTGCGCAACAGATGCGCTGACATTAGAAACAGGGTTGAACCCCGTTGGGCACGTGTTTTTGTGGAATGATGGGTCGAATAGTCATCGTAAAAACGTTGTAGCCCCGTCCATAGGTGTGTTTTGGGTAGAGGTTTCGGATGGGATTTGCAAGATGCGTGACAGCATTGTTGTAGGACTTTATCCGAGTTTGGGATTGACCCTCGGAAAGGATCAGATAGCTTGTAAAGGCGATTCATTACACATTCAGTCAAATGTAGACCCTGCCTGGGATTATTTATGGAACACAGGAGACACAGGGGAGGCTATTGTCGTTTATGAATCTGGTGTTTACAGAATGACCGTGACGGACGGACTCTGTTACGAATACGATGATGTATTTGTAAACTTTTTAGACAAGCCAATGATCAACGTTGGGAACGATACCGTGGTATGTGCTCCTGCTGAGGTGAACTTGAAGGCAAGAAGCAATCTTCACAATCCAAAAATTCACTGGTCAAATGGCTCTAATGCCGAGCAGATTTACGTATACATCGATGGAAGTAAGTCATTTTCTGCCAGCGTATCCAATGGTTATTGCACATCAAGAGACACCATAACCGTCAAGTTGGCTGCACCACCAAAGGCGGAGATACCGGAAGACACCGCGCTTTGTGAAGGCAAAATGATCATTGTGGAAGCAAAAGGTCCTGAAGACGCTAGTTATACATGGTCAAATGGAATAACAGGAAAGGAGCTCAAGGCGAGCGAACCGGGAACCTATACGTTGGTTGTTTCCGACAGCAATTGCGCTTCCACTAATAGCATCGATATCAGGGAGATTCCTAACCCGATCATTGATCTTGGTGGAACGAAGCTGCTTTGTGTAGGTGAAGAATTGATCCTGGACGCTACAGCAGATGGGATAGAGCGCTACGAATGGAATGATGGGACAGTGTATTCTACCTTGAGCGTAAATGCTGATGGCGAGTATTACGTCAAAGGATGGCATTTGTGTGGAGTGGCAACCGATACAGTGGCGGTGTTAAGCTGTGATTGTTATGTGCGCTTCCCTTCTGCATTCAGACCTGAATCGGCAGGCCCAAATACTCACTTTGGTCCGGTTACAGAGTGTGAAATAATTTCTTACCAGCTCAGAATATTTGATCGCTGGGGTGAGTTGATTTTTGAAACTCAAAGTTCGGATAGGTTATGGGATGGCAGATTCAACAACACTATGGTTCCGATCGGAACCTACGTGTGGATTGTTGAATACGATGCGATGCAAAATGGCGAAATCGTGAAAATGAAAGACCAGGGAACAGTAGCTGTGTTGAAATAATGGATGAATTATTTCTTCTGTAACTCTTTTGGCAAAACTATTGGAGTTGAATTTACGCTGTCCTTATCGGGCTTTTTACCTACTTCGGCCAGTCGAGTCGTTAAAATATTCATGGCTTGGTCATACATGTTTTCCATGTCTTTCGGGTTCCTTGCATAATATTCTATGCTTGTTTTGAAATCAGCCTGCGAAACACCAAGGCTATCAAACATGTCTTTTTCACGCTGCAAGATGATGTCTTTAAATAACTTCTTTCTTGTGTCTCGATGTTGACTTTGGGCATTGAAAATGGCTGATTCTGCGAGTAAAAGAACCAATGTATCTCGCTGAACCAAGTTTGATGGCACAGGGGTTAATTCATTCTCCCGAAAACCGCATCGAGTTAAAAGAACCAGAAGGAGAGTATGTGCAGCGAGTCGCCTCATCGGTTAAAGCGTAGCTGCTGACCTTTCCTGCTCTCCTCAAAAGCTCCCAAATGATACGTTCTGTGTCCGTTTATATAAGTGCTATGTATTGTAGATGAGAACTCGTGTCCTTCGAAAGGTGACCAGCCGCACTTATACAGCAGCGAATCTTGGGTCACCATGGTTGATTTCGTTGGGTCTATGAGCACCAAGTCAGCCGCATAGCCCGGACGTATAAATCCTCTGTTTTCAATTTGAAAGCATGTTGCTACCGCATGACTCATCTTTTCAACCATGCGTTCGATGGTTATTTTACCTTCCTTAACAAAGTCCATCAACGCCAAAACGGAATGCTGAATTAAAGGTCCACCGGAGGGGGCAGTCCAGTAATTTCCACTTTTTTCTTCGAAGGTGTGAGGCGCGTGATCCGTAGCGATTACATCAATTCGGTTATCAAGAAGTGCCCTCCAGACTCCCGCTCTATCTTCAGCGGTTTTCACGGCAGGATTCCACTTGATGAAAGCTCCCTTTTCAGCATAGTCGGCATCGGTGAACCACAAGTGGTGAATGCAGGCTTCTGCTGTGATTCGTTTGTTTATTAATTCAATTTCATTCGTAAATAACTCACATTCCTTTGCTGTGCTGATGTGCAGAACGTGCAATCGCGCATCAAACCTTTTTGCCAACTCGACAGCGTAGCTGGATGACTGATAACAAGCCTCAGCACTGCGAATCAGAGGGTGCGCAGAAAAGGGAACGCTATCTCCATATTTTTGCCTATAAATCGAGCTGTTTTTACGAATGGTGGCCTCGTCTTCACAATGGGTGGCAATCAGCATCTTAGATGAGGAGAAAATCTTGGATAGGACCTCTTGATTATCCACCAACATATTTCCTGTTGATGACCCCATAAAGACCTTTACCCCACACACATTCTTCGCATCGGTAGCCAAAACCTCACCCAAATTGTCATTGGTTGCTCCCATGAAAAAGGAATAGTTGGCGAGCGAAACGTCCGAAGCGCGTGTGTATTTCTTCGCAAGTTCTTCTTGTGTAGTAGACTGAGGATTTGTGTTAGGCATCTCCATATAACTGGTAACACCACCAGCCACCGCAGCCTTGGCCTCAGTGTAAATTTCTGCTTTATGAGTTAATCCGGGCTCGCGAAAATGCACTTGGTCGTCAATTGCACCCGGAATCAAAATCAACCCCTCGGCTTCATGAACAAGAACACTGTTTAATAGTTCGTCTGGAACCTCATATTCTGAAAAAATCGCCTTGATTTTATCATTGGAAACCAATACGCTCCCCGTAAACCTCTTGCCTTCATTGACAATCTCGGCTCGGTGAATAAGGATATCGGTCATATCGAAAATCGCATTTGAATGACACCAAACAAGGCTTCTTTGAAAATCCCTGAACTCATTTTGGACTGGCCAGCGACTCGATCTGTAAAGGTTATGGGTACTTCTACCAGATTGAATCGCTTGCGCCATGCGCGGTATTTCATTTCAATCTGAAATGCATACCCAATAAACTTGACTCCGTTCAAGTCAATGGTCTCCAGCACAGCTCTGCGATAACACTTAAAACCGGCTGTTGTATCCATGACATTCATCCATAATACGATTCGCACATACACAGATGCAAAATAGGACATCAAGATGCGACCAACTGGCCAGTTTTCCACTTTCCCACCTTTCACATAGCGCGAACCGATGGCTACGTCTGCACCCCCGTCCTTAGCGGCAATGTATAACCTAACCAAATCGTCAGGGTTATGTGAAAAGTCGCAATCCATCTCAAAGAAAAAATCATAAGCCCGTTTAAGACCCCACTTAAACCCATGTATGTAAGCTGTACCAAGGCCAAGTTTTCCCTTGCGCTCTTCAATAAACAATCGGTCTGGGAACTCTACCATTAGGGATTTGACAATTTGTGCGGTTCCATCGGGAGATCCGTCATCAACGATCAACAAGTCAAATTCGACCGGAAGTGAAAACACCGTCCGAACCATTCGTTCGACATTTTCCTTCTCGTTATAGGTAGGTATGATTACTACAGAGTCTGCCAATTCTTCCTGTTGGAGGCGGACGAAGATAATGTTCGAACAACAGATGGCGTTTATCAATAGGAATATGTAACAATCAGTGAATCAGTAGTGGAGGGAAATCAGCGCTTTAAGGCGGGACATAATGTGCTGAAGTTGAATTAGATTGCTAAATTTGGGTGGCTGCGATCAATAAAGATCGAATAGCTCAACAAGTGCTTACACATGAATTCACCACTACTCACACTTTGTGTCTTGATGCTGTCCATTGGGATCTTCAAAGAGGCCCGAACTCAGCAATTATTATTCGACCAAAAGAGCACCGGCAAATCCACAACGGCTTTAGTCGCGATGGATTTTACCTATTTCAATAGTAACGACTGTCGAATTGCAGATGACTTCGTTGTACCGACCGGACAGACATGGTACATTGATTCCATCGAGTTGCATGGGTTTTACAATAATCCAGGACAGACACCTGATTCTGCCGGGCTCAGCATTACGATCTATGAAAATGTCAGTGGGGCTTTCGGCACTTCGGTCTTTGCGCAGAACATTCAGGCCAATTTAGATCAAAATAAAGACGGCATCATTACGGCTACCTGGCAAACCCCAATTCAGCTCTCAGCAGGATCCTACTGGCTGGCGGCAGCTGCGATTAAGACTTATTTGTTCGATGGAATTCAATGGTACTGGTATTTGAACACAAATAATGTCGGCAATGAGGCAAAATGGGAAAATCCTGGCGGAGGCTTTAATACTTGCACCAGTTGGTCAAATCTAACGGATGCTTCATGTTTGAATCAGCCTTATGGCAATGTGACTTTCGGGATATACGGATGTTTGGGCGCGCAAAAGGCAACAATAAACGAGTTGATTGATGATACTACATTTTGTGAAGGACCTGAAATTCCGATAACGGCAACGTCAAATTCAACGGGCGCGAGTTTCAAGTGGAGCACGGGAGACACAACTGCGACAATATTGGCGGGACAGTCTGGGTTGTATACAGTTACGGCATATTATCCTTCCACACAATGTGGTTCGACCGCCTCGGTGTATTTGGATGTTATCCCATCTCCTAAAAGCACGCTGAAGAACGATACAATATGTGAGGGAACCAGTAAGATATTTTCAAGCTTTTGCAAGACCTGTGAATTTGAGTGGTCAGATGGATCAACCAACTACTTTCTTGATGTTTCTACCCAGGGCTGGGTTAGTGTGACGATGACCGACACTGCAACTGGATGCGTTGGAGTAGACAGTGCGTGGATAGAGCTGCAGCCGAAACCGACATCGATACCGTTTTTACCTTCCAATCCAATACTAGGTTGTATTGGAGTGACCCAATTGGCTGAGACAGTAACCAAGTACAAATCCTACCAGTGGGCTGGGCCTGGTTTGTCAGGGATTCAGACCGGCAGTTTTATTCTTGTGACCCTTGCGGGAGACTATCCGGTCACGGTAACCACTTGGTCGGGTTGCGAGGTAACCGACACCCTGAGAGCAATCATTAATCCTCACCCCGAACCCAAAATATTAGTGGATCAAAGTTCGGCCAATGAGTGGGTGACATATCTAAGCACAGAATTAGAATATGCATCATATAAATGGAGTAATGGATCCACAGGCCATAAAACAAAGGCATTGAAAAACGGACCATATTCTGTAACGGTGTCTGATTCAATTGGGTGCAGTGGTAGTGTCTCAAGCTATATTATCATAATTCCTGAAGGATTAGATGAGTTGGGTAAACAAGGAATCGAAGTGTTTCCCAATCCTGCGTCTACGAGCCTGAACATTCAATCAACCTATACTGGTGATGAAGCCATTATCTATGATCAGACTGGAAGAATAGTACTTCGAAGGCCATTAAACGTTTCGAGCAGCTCTGTTCCGGTAGAGCAGCTGGACAGGGGAATCTATATCCTCACAATCAACAATGAATTTGGTGTTTCGCGGGGAAGCGTGACCGTTATATTGAATTAAGCGGATTTGAATTCATTATATAGACAATGGTCCGACTGATTTGTCACTAGGTTTGCGACCTACTTACTGGCTGTGTATTTACATCATCGATTATCAATGAATAGGAGGGTTGTTCTGGTTGCTGGTTTCTTCATCACAACGCTCGTATCGGTTGGGCAGCGGGACACAGCGGGATTTATTGATTTTGTCCAAAAGGCTCAGGTTGAACTCGGTGCCACAGGACTTGCGATGTCCGTTACCCAGCACGGGAAAATGGTATTTGAATATGGGGGGGGCGTGATAAACTCTGAGGCCGCAACCGCGCCCAGTGTCAATACCCAGTTTGCCATTGCCAGCCTGAGTAAGGCATTCACCGCCTGCGCCATCGGAATGCTCGTTGACGAGGGAAAACTCCATTGGGATGACCCGGTAATTAAACATCTGCCGGCTTTTAGCCTTAGCGATTCGTTGATAACTAAAGCCATTACCGTTGAAGATATTCTCTCACACAGGTCAGGATTGGAAACATTTGATGGCGACTTGTTGTGGTATGGCACTACCTATTCCAGAGAGGAGGTGGTGCAGCGCATAACAGCAAGACCGCTGAGTTATGGATTGGGCGAAAAGTTTGGATACCAGAACATCATGTTCATCACGGCAGGCTTGATGATTGAGGCCGTTAGCGGCAAAACCTGGGATGAGTTCGTAAAGACGAGGATCTTAGAACCACTCGAAATGAACCGTACTACAAGCGATTTTGAGACATTCATGACTGACCTCAATCACGCTGCTCCCCACATAGATGGAAAAGAGATATTCATGCTCAGCTATAATAACAGCGGAGCAACAGCCGCTCTGAACTCAACGGTCAAAGATTTATCTAAGTGGATCAAGTTTTGGTTGGATGACGGGGTGAACAGAGACGGTGACACACTTATTTCAAGGGAAAGTATTGAACGGATTTGGACAAACCATATAGACTTGGCTCCGAGTGCATTTGATAAAGAAAACGGAATCGAGTCTAAAGCGTATGGTATGGGTTGGTTTTTGATGGACTACCATGGAAAAAGGGTTATCCATCATGGAGGTGGACTTCCAGGATACATCTCAAAAATTGCCATGGTTCCGGAACAACAGTTGGGTCTGGTTGTGCTGACCAATGACATGTCATCAGCCTCATCGATGCTAATGTATGCTGTGATGGATTGGGTCGATGGAAGAGACTACACTCACTGGTTAGAAAAGTTTAGAGGGTTCAGGCAAAATCAGGAAAAAGCAAAAGAGGAGGCGGAAAGGGAGCGACTTGGCACGCGCGTCTCAAATCCTCGCCTCTTGCCAATTGAAGATTATATAGGGACTTATCAAGATGAAATGTATGGAGATGCTCGCATCGTAATGGGCGAACGAGACGAATTAGTATTGACCATGCTTCCTAGTAAGGAGCTTTTCACAGGCGACCTCGAGCCATGGTCTGATCACGCTTTCAGGTTCGACCACAATGATCCTTTTTTGACGTGGGGACTCGTGAAATTTGAGGTCAAGCTGGATGTCGTAGAGGGATTCACAATTGATCTGCCAAATGATGACTTTCATTTCGAAAAGCTCAATTTCAAAAAAGTAAGCGGTGGTTAGAATATTGGTTATAGCCTTCGCTATTTGCCTTGCTAATGGTGTCAAGGCACAAGTATGGCTTGAGAAAACGCGAATCGATACGCACACAGTGGCCAGTCGCCTGGAGATACCATGGGATATCGAAAAATGGTCATCAGACACGATTATTTTCACAGAAAGAACCGGAGCAATAAAACGACTTTCTCTCTTATCCGGTGAGATTGACACCCTCTACCAAGAACCGGCAGATTTAGCGGCTGAAGGTCAGGCGGGGCTGATGGGGCTTCAATTACATCCTGAATTTCCTGCTCAACCGTATTTATTTGTTTCACTCGCTTATTACGATGGGGCTAAGATTAAAGTGAGGGTTGATCGTTTGGGGTATGTGAAAAATGGAGACTCCCTTGCTTTGGTAAATACCATCGTTGAGAATATACCTGCTGCAAATGCCAATCTGGGAGGCAGACTTTTTATAGATGGTGACAATCACCTTTTATTATCGGTTGGCGACATCAAGGATAATGGACTGCCTCAGGATGAGCTAAGTCTCAATGGAAAAATTCTGCGAATGAATCTAGATGGAAGTATTCCAGCGGACAACCCTGATCCAACCAGCCTGGTGTATTCAATGGGGCACAGAAATCCGCAAGGAATTACTGAAGACGGCAAGGGACATACGTATATTTCTGAGCACGGTGCCTCATCGGACGATGAATTAAATCTCCTCGTGGCTGGAGCCAATTATGGCTGGCCACTGGTAACAGGTTTTTGTACGGAAGGAACACAGGAAATCTGTGATTCATTGGATGTACATGAACCGCTGGAAACGTGGTCTCCAACCATCGCCCCGGCTGGAGTAGCATACTTCAATGAAGCAACCATACCGGAGTGGGAAAACAGCATTTTGATGTGCTCGCTGAAAGAACAGCGCTTGAGGGTGGTGAGCCTAACTTCTGATGGACAGAATGTGGAAAGTAGTTCATGGATACTTGCTGGTGTTTTCGGGAGGTTGAGGGACGTTCTTGTCATGGGCAACAGGATTTACATATGCACTTCCAATCGAGATGACCTTGGAACTCCAACACCGCATGATGATCGAATCATTGAGTTGATTCCATCCACTCATAACCTTGTTGAAAGCATAGCAGGCGGGGACATAACGTACAGCGTGATGAATAAATCGCTTAAGATCGACCTACCCAGGGCACAGAGAATAACTATTTACAGCCTCAGTGGTAACATGGTTTTTAATAACCCTTCGCAACCAGGAACACCCATTTCATTATCGCATTGTCCTGCCGGGGTGTATATACTTGTAGCCGAAGAAGCAGAAATTAAACCCATCAAACTATTACTGTATTGAAGAGATTAGCCTTGGTTAGTGTGTTGATGTTGATGGGTTATGTTGGGCAAGCACAGGATACAATCAAAGTTGGTCAAACCACGCTTGTGACCAAGGTGTTGGTCGACAACATGGCTATTCCCTGGGACATGAGTTGGGGCCCTGATGGGTGGATCTGGTTCAACGAACGCGATGGGGATATTTATAGACTAAACCCGGACGACACCACCTTGATCAAGGTGTTCACATTGCCTGATGTTTTCGAAAGTTGGGACAATAGTGGATTCCACGCGATGACCCTACACCCTGACTTTCCAATTACCCCTTATATTTTCACGCACTACACGGTGGGGGAGTTTAAATCGAGACTGGTAAGGTGGACATATGACCTCACACTCCAAACACTGCGAGACTCCGTTGTAATTATCGCGCACATTGGGGGGAATTCATCCCACAATGGCAGCCGCATCGTTTTTGACAAGGATGGGTATTTGTTCCTTTCCGTTGGGGACGCTTTTGTGAGTCAGGCAGCTCAGGATGTGCACAACACGAACGGAAAGATTTTGAGGATGACTCAGGATGGAAAAATTCCAGAGGATAACCCTATACCAGGCTCATTCACATGGTCTTTTGGTCATAGAAATCCTCAGGGGTTGGTTTTCGGGAAAAACGACATTCTTTATTCGTCTGAACACGGAGATGCT
Source organism: Flavobacteriales bacterium (assembly GCA_041391765.1). Lineage (GTDB taxonomy): Bacteria > Bacteroidota > Bacteroidia > Flavobacteriales_G > Salibacteraceae > SHAN690. The sequence goes on from JAWKNJ010000017.1 coordinate 86,527, forward strand.
ACGGATGATGAGGTAAACATCATAGAAAGGGGAAGGAATTACGGTTGGCCAATGGTTGAGGGTTTTTGTGACAAACCATCGGAAATACCCTTGTGTGATTCCATGCAGTCGGTTGAACCGCTATGGGCCTGGACGCCCACCCACGCACCGTGTGGGATTGACTATTTTGATCACGCTTCCATTCCTGAGTGGCGAAATTCTCTTCTCGTGACATTCTTAAAGCGTCAGCACCTAACGGTTATGCCCTTGTCAGATGATGGTCGTTCATTAAAAAGCGACACCGTTTTCGACTATTTCGTGGAACGATATGGCCGAATAAGAGATGTTCTGGTTTCACCGAATGGACGAGTTTTTATTGCTACTTCTAACCAAGAAACAAATGGACAATGGGTCACTCCTGATAATTACGATAAGATCATTGAAATCGTAAATCCGGACTACGATTACCCTGAAATCGAAATTCAGAATTATCCTAAACAGGATGAGGCGGTCATCTTTCCGAATCCAACTAAGGAGAAGGTTTTAATTACCCTCAAAACTGACAATAACGAACTGCATGCTTCGATATACAATAGTCAGGGATACCTAGTGCGCGATCAAAAAGTGACTACGGAATTCAGTGGCCTTTGGCAAGTTCAATTGCCCGATTTACCGAATGACATCTACACGCTCGTTTATTTCAGTGGTGATAAAACCGGGAGGAAGAAACTGGTAGTTGAAACGGAATAGGCTGTCAGTTTAGCCAACTGTAGCTACAATTTCAATGCGACCACGACTGGAAGGCGTATTAAGCCGCGGTTACCTGCCAAATCGAAGGTCTCAACCAGAATTACGTGAATTCCTGTACGAGCCTTTTCGCCATTATCGTTCGTGCCATCCCACGTGATTGTTCCAGTTGTGCCCAGGATGAGGTTGGAAGCCAATTCGCGAATCAAAACACCTTTGTCTGTGTAAACCTTGACCGTTGCTACAGTGCCGGGTTTGGCCAGTGTATAGTCAATGTTAACAACATCCTGATAGCCGTCCAGATCTGGGCTGATGTATTCCGCACTCAGGCTGAATGCGGATGTGGCAGAAGAGGCGTATTGTTGAGAGTTCGCGTATCCGGGAGTTGCGTAGTTCACATCGCTGCTTGCGCTGTGCCAATTGCCGACATCAGAGGCCGGTCGAGAGGGGTCTAATCGCTCCAGCGACACGCCATCCGGATTGTCGATCAAAGCGAAGTGCATGCCCTCATTGTAGTCAAAACGTTCCATGGGCTCCTCGAGCTGATCATACAGTAAAACAGAGCCTTCGTCATTGGAATAAGAGGGCAGATTCATGACCCACAAATTGTCTTCAACCGCCATTGAATAATTGAGCAGGATGTTATTATCATCCTCATTGAGCGCAATAAAGCCTTTAGACGGAATGGTGAGCGTAGCGGCAGATATTTCGTTAAATCGAAGGCTGTCCTTCGAATCGTAATAAGCAAGAGACCAACCGTTCAGAGCGATGTCGTAGTTGCTGTTATTGAACAGTTCCACAAAATCAGATCCCGATTCTCGCGGATTAAAAAGCACTTCGTTGATAACGATGTCTCCGGTATCATGCAAGTACAATTCAATACTTGCGTTTTGCAGGGAAAGCCCAACACAATCACTTACTGAGTCTATCATAATGCTATAAGCCATGCCACGTTGGAATGAACTGGCTGAAGAAGCCGTGATGGAGAAATAGGACTCATTTATTTCGCCATTGGTCAATAAGGATGCATTAGCCGTTATAGACAACTCTGCCATGGCTGTGCTGTCCATTTTTCGATCAAACTCAACTTGTATGGTTGTTGGGCTGATGAATTGAGCTGCAACCAACTTAGGGTTTCCAACGCTAGTTGCTGAGTAAACGGAGTTCACTTGTCCTGGTGTCCCACCATTCGCGCTGGTGGATGCTTTCCAGTTGGAACCCAACCCGCAAATGTCATTCGGGTTCACACGCTCAAGTGTTAAACCTGCATCAATTAAATCATCGTCTCCATACCATGTATCGAAGTATGCAACCACGTCAATGGTTGTTGCGCCATTCATGATAGCAATTGCATCGTCAGAGTTGTTCAATGATGGCATCGAACTCACCGGGGTTACGCGACCAAAGGGACGAAACAAAGTGTCATAGCCATCATCGCAAACAATTACATATTCGTGTGGCAAGATGAACTCACCCTGAATGGCCGATGACGAGCTTCTGTCGGCAATGCGCAAACCATCAAGGCTAAGAAGGTTATCGGTGCGGTTATAAATTTCGATGAATTCGTAAGGGGGAATGGTCTGTGCCTCACTCGGAACAGGTGAAATTTCATTGATAACCAGGTCATAAGGCTTTGCGCTCAACCCAATAGCGATTTGCATGCTGTCACTGACCAATGGATTGCCCAGACAATCTGTTCCCCCTGTGACTATGAGCTGATACAAGACACCCGAGTCCAATGCCGGGCTCAGCACCAAAACAACCTCCTTGAAAAATGGCGCAATGGGCATAACCTTTGAAACAGTCAATCCATTCATAGCAGAAAAGGTAGCAGCCGTAAGCGATGCGCTATCCATGGGTTTGGAAAACATGAGTCGCAGTGTGTCAATCGCAACAACCTCAAGTGCTGATATTATGGGGTTTGTCGTATCGGGCGCCAAGGAGTAGATGGAGTTCTGCATTCCCGGGGTTCCTCCCAAGCCATCATTACTGGCGCGCCAGTTCGATTCTTGAGTGCAGCTGATTTCCGGGTTGATGCGTTCCAGGGTGAATCCCCCATCTTGTTTGTTTTCATCCTGATACCAGCTGTCAGAATATTCCACTAGGTCGATGGTCGTTCCATTCAAGTGAATATAAATACTATCGCCTGTATTGTTGAGGGAGGGCATGGAACTTACCGTAGCAACTTTTCCGTATGCCGCAAACAAAGCAGCGCTACCTGAGCTACAAAGAATGAGGTATTCATCGGGCATCATAACAGTGGTTGCGATCACCGAGGATTTTCTGGCATCTGCCAATTCCAAATTCTCCAACCGAAGCAGTTTCCCTGAGCGGTTATGAAGTTCAACAAACTCAAAGGGAGGAATTCCGGCCGCTTCGTCCGGGTCGGGATAGAGTTCGTTGATGACCAAATCATTGGGTGCGGGCAGTGCTCCGATCCCAAAATCAATGGTTTTTTCCTGGATCACATTTCCCGGGCAGTCGGTTACACCATCCACTGTCAGCGTGTAGATTACACTCGAATCTAAATTTGGTAGAAGGTTTAGAATCACAGTCGTCAATTCACTTACGGTTATTCCGTTTACGCTGACACCATTGGTGAGCGAGTAAGTGCCTTGCGCCAAAGAGGTGGAATCCATTACTTCAGAGAACTTCACCTGAACTTCATTTAAGGTGTTGATTGACACCGACTCAATGGTGGGTGGAGTCGCGTCAGGGGCAATCGAGTACACGGAGTTTTGTTGGCCGGGTGTTCCGCCAACCATCGTATCTGAGCAGGCGATCCAATTGGAGGGGCCGGTACAAACTGCTAATGGATTAATTTGTTCTAAGGTGTATCCGCCATCCGCTTTGAGCGCATCCAAATACCAAGTGTCCGAGTAGTTCACTTGATCAACGATGGTTCCATTCAATTCAAACGAAAGCGCCTCACCACCGTTGGTGAGTGCGGGGAATGAAGTGAATGCGATCACTTTACCGTATGCGGCTAAGGCAGCGGAGTCACTGTCGTCACAAAGCACAATGTATTCTCCCGGGGCAATGTAATGTCCGGAAGGAAAGCTGAAATTTCCGGTTCCGTCATGAAAGACCGCTTGGTCAAGGGAGTAGTAGTTAGCGGTGGTATTATGGATCTCCACAAACTCCCCGTCAGGGAGGCCGACTTGTGGGGTGGGGTCGGCCATGATCTCGTTGATCACAATGTCTCGAAAGGAAATGCCGGTGGCGAAATCAATGAAAAAAAAAGAGGTGTCTACCGGAACAATGGCAATGCCTTCAGCATCCTTCACTCCAGAAACCGAAAGGGTATAAGTCGTTTCGCTCACCATTGCCGAAGGGAGTTGAAGCGTCACCAAGTTTCCACCGGAAAGCGTGGCGCTGATTGGGTTTCCGACACCATTATCCAGCGAGTAGTTGGTTGCAATTTGCGAAGAGGCTGGATCCATCGGTTCAGAAAAAGTCAACTCGATTTCTGTGGCTGAATTAACCATCATGGACTCAAGCGTTGGCGGAATGGTGATGACACTATCGATGTAGAAATCATCAAAATAAAAGGCACCTGAATTGGACGATGTGTACTTGCACCACACACCAAAGTGTTGCGAGGATGAATAGGTATTGTCGCTGGTTGTCCCTTCTGCGGTGAATGAGCCCGCACCAGACAAACGCGACTCAAGTTGCCAATTGCTGTTTGGAAACCGGGTAACCCGAACCACGATCGAAGGATTAGAACTGTAAATGGACACACCGGAGATAATGCTGGTGATGGTGTTTCCGTCTTGACGGAACAAGTCCACATTATCATTGCTCAGGTTTTCACCCAATTGAACAAAGTATCCATTTAATGCTCCATTCAAGTTAGCTGCTGATGACATCAGGTACACCCTGCTTTTGTTGTTGTCGCTGGGGGAGAAAGCCATACGCCAATAAAACTCCCAGACCACCGTGTCAGAAAAGTTGGGATTAAAGGCTGTCGTTAAATACGCGGTATCAGCAGCCGAAGGGCCGCTTGACTGCAGCTGAAACGAGCCATTAACAGTAAACATGCTCACATCGCCCGCCCAGGCGGGGTTGGAGGAAAAATTACCATCGCTAAACTCGTCAACAAACTGAGAATGTCCCGCAAGCGGCAGAATGAAAAGGAATAGCGCGAATAACCCTTCAAAGCCTTTGTGTTAGCGGGATTTGAACAAATGTAATTATCCTAATTTTGGCCGCCGATTAAGCAATTATTAAATCTATATGAGAGTAGCGAGTAGGGGCTTCTGGGTCTCGTTGGCGTGCGATGCTAAGGGTGTTGGTTGAAAGAAGCTCGGATAAGCGCATTGTATTGTGGCTTCCAGAAAAGTCGGTCGGAAAGGAAGTTATTGGTGGTGAAAAGCACAAAATCATCGGATCGGAAAGCAGGCCGTGAGCCTGAAACCGGACATCGCGATATTCTCTGCGGGAGGCAATTGCATCAAAAGAATGGCCCGTGTTCGCTGCTGTCGGTACCACCGTTATTGATAACAGCTCGGCTTGGCGAATGGACGCGAACATCAAGCTGGTTGTTCCAGAAATCAATGGCGACCAACTCACGACTGAGGATAAAATCATTGCGAACCCAAATTGCAGCACGATACAGATGGTGTTGGCTCTGTTGCCCGTTCATCGCAACTATGGCATTGAGCGGTTAGTGATTTCAACCTATCAAAGTGTTTCAGGAACAGGGATTAAGGCCATTGAGCAAATGAATGGCGAACGCTCGAATCAGGTGGTGGAGATGGTTTATCCCTATCCGATTGATATGAACTGCCTGCCTCACGGGGGCGATTTTTACGAAGATGGTTACACCAGTGAGGAGATGAAATTGGTTAACGAAACACGAAAGATTTTGGGCGATGATAGCATTCAAGTTACAGCAACAGTGGTCCGCGTTCCTGTTCGTGGCGGTCATAGTGAGTCGGTGAATGTGGAAACGAGAAAGCCATTTGATCTGGACACCGTCCGAAAACAAATTGCTCAAACACCAGGAATCGTAGTGCAGGACTTGCCCGAAACCAATACCTATCCGATGCCGCTTTACGCAGAAGGTAAAAACGAGGTGTTTGTAGGTCGTATCAGACGAGACACTACGCGACCAAATGCGATGAACATGTGGATTGTGGCTGACAACCTGAGAAAAGGCGCGGCAACCAATGCAGTTCAAATTGCGGAGGTGGTTAAAAACCTTCGTTCGTGAGGGTAAATCTTTTCTTTCTGATTGTGGCTGTAATCATGTGGGGCTGTCTAGACGAACCTCAACAACAAAAGCCTCACCAACCTACCATACTAGATAATCTTCCGGTCAACGATCGTGACCTGCTTTTGGCTCCACTCGAGCATGCGATGGATGATTTACGTGCAAACATTGTGGCTGATGAGTCTTTTTTCGCCTCGAGCGTTTCTTGGCGAGATGGACATATGGTCGGACGAATGGAGTTTAAGTTGGATGGTCCAGACACCATGATGGTGCGTGCGACCATCATTGGAAAGACACCGATGGAAGAAGAACACTTCTGGTTTTATGACAAGGAGGGTCAACTATTCTTCAGTGAGCACCACATGAGGAATATGGAGTTTGGGTATGAGACCACACCGGTGACTCGAGACTACAAGTTTTATTTTGAAGAAACGGGGTCGCTATTAAGCAGCTATGGAAAAGTTGGGTACAACACAACAGCCGAGGAAGAATGGGCGGCAGTTTGTCTGACGGAGCAAGAAGAGAAGTTCCTTCAGAGTAGGCTTATATTCTTCTGTCAAAAAGCACAACGAGAAACGGTCATCGAATAGTTCTCTCAAACACAAACGGCCCAAAAGGCAGTAACGAGGCGATGAATCCGTAGATGATTTTCATGATGTCCCACTTATGTTTCAAGGCCACGAGTCCCATTTGAGCCATGTACATCATGAATAATACACCATGCGCCCAGCCAACGTATTTTACCGCCAGGGGCATATCAGCAGCATATTTTAAGGGCATGGCTATTCCCAGAAGTAGTAAGTATGAAATGGCTTCTAAGCGAGAAATGGTGATGAAACGACTCAGGGATTTATCCATGGGACGAATATAATTCTCGTTGGAAGTCAGCACCCGTGTTTTTGAAAACACTTAAATTTCACTCGTAAATTGGTGAAAATGAAAAAGCTCCTTTTGATTTTCTTGGTGCTATTTGTTGTTGAATTGCGGGCTCAAACCAATATTCATTTTTCAAATCCATTAGCTGCTCAGATCCTTGCCGGAACCTACAACCCGGCAGATTATTCAAGTTCAGCGAATTCTGATCCTCATGCGGTTGTATTAGAAATCGAGGCTGCAATTCGACCCGATTCACTGAAATCATATTTGGAGCGCATGAGTTTGTTCGAGACTAGAAATACAGGCTCTGACACTCTATCTTCAACCAGAGGAATTGGTGCGGCTCGGACATGGGCGCACCAACGATTCGAAGCCATTAGCGCAGCCAACAACGATCGGTTAGTTGTGAGTTACTTGAATTGGACCAAGAACATCTGTGGTCAACAGAATCACAAGAATGTCGTTGCGATTCTACCGGGAAGCCAGATTGACAGAGAGGATACTCCGTGCGGTATAGTCATCGTGGAAGCTCACCTGGACAGCCGATGCGATGCCGGATGCGACACAGGATGCGTAGCTCAGGGGATGGAGGACAACGGTAGCGGCAGTGCATTGGTGTTGGAATTGGCACGAACGATGGCTAAGTATCAGTTCAATAGAACCGTAGTATTCATGCTAACGGTAGCTGAGGAACAAGGACTGGTAGGTGCTGAAGCCATGGCCAAGTATTGTGAAGACAATCAGATTCGGGTGGGCGCGGTGCTAAACAATGATGTGATAGGTGGGGTTATTTGTGGTGAGACAAGCTTCCACCCTCGTAACCGAGTGAAGGAGACATCGACAGCACTAAGTGAGGCTCTCGGATATGGCGTGATTACCATTTCACATAAGCAACTTTCGAGATACATCAAGTTGCAGTACGAGGAAGAGTTGAAGGAGCATGTCAGTGTGCCGATGGAAGTCACGATTATGACGGCTGAAGATCGCGAAGGTCGCGGGGGCGATCACATCCCATTCCGTGAGCATGATTTTAACGCAATACGGTTCACTTCAGCAAATGAGCACGGAAACGCGAACTCAGGGAGCGCTTCATACCACGATCGACAACATACAAGCGATGATATCCTTGGAAAGGACACCAATAACGATGGCAACATTGATGAATGGTATGTAGACTTCAATTATCTGGCTAGAAATGCATCAATAAATGCTACCGCTACTGTAATGATTGGAAGAAATGTCTGCACTCCAGAAGTGTTTCAGGTAACACAAACAACTTGGAAAACGCTCGAGTTTATCATTGCTGGTGACTGGTGCTCGGATACCGAGGCATTAATTGCAATGCGCACAGAAACCAACGATTGGGACACCCTTTTCACCATTCCGACTGGAACTCACGAAATTGAAATTGAACCCGGTCACACTTATTACATCTCAGCGGCTTATCAAAACAATGGAGTAGAGAGTCTGTTCACCAACGAAGTAATGGTTGATGTGGTTGGTCAGGATGAACTGCCAACCGCGAACAGTGGAATCAGGTTGCTTCAAAATCGCCCTAATCCGTTCGATGAGGCCACGGTCATTGCGTTTATGGTCTATGACATGCCGAAGAATCCGACTGCGACTATCCGAATTCAAGACTTAACTGGGCGAACAGTGAAGGAGCTGCCTGTTCAGATCAATTCAGGAATCAATGAGGTTGTTTATAATCACGGCTATCGAAAGGAGGGAACATTCACGTATTCGCTGGTGATTGATGGACAAGTACTTGATACAAAGAAAATGACGTTCGTGGCTTTTTAAGTTTCGGGAGTCTCAGTGGCTACTAATTCCTTACCATCTTCAAAGTATCGCTTCTGAAACAAGATGATCATGGAAATACCCACCGTGATGGCCGAGTCGGCTATGTTGAATACAGGACGGAAAAATAGGTAGTCTTCCCCTCCCCAAACCGGGAACCAATCGGGGAACGTGCCTGAAAACAAGGGGAAGTAAAGCATGTCAACCACGCGGCCATATAGGAACGGAGCGTAACCGCCTTCTTCAGGAAACAACTCAGAAATTTGGTGGTAGCTGTCGTTGAAGATCAGGCCGTAAAATGCGGAATCCAGAATGTTGCCCAAGGCTCCGGAAAAAATCAAGGCTCCTGCGATGATTAGCCCTGTTTTCGCGCCCTTTCGAGCATAGCTGAAGAGGAAGTATCCAATCCCGGAAACCGCTATAATTCGGAACACGGAAAGGATGATTTTACCCGCTTCGCCTCCAAATTCCAACCCGAAGGCCATCCCGTTGTTCTCCGTAAAGTGGATGATGAACCAATTGCCAAACACGCTGAATTCCTGACCGAGGTACATGTTGGTCTTGATCCAGATTTTAAGCGCTTGGTCAAGGAGTAGGACCGCAAAAATGATGGCAATGGCAATGTAAGAGGTCGACAGCGACTTCTGCTCTATGCCTTCCGCGCCTTTCGGACGCATGGATCCAAACATTGACTTAGGATTGTTGCTTCTTGGCTTCGATGCTCAATGTAGCGTGAGGGACAATGCGAAGGCGTTCTTTTGAAATGAGTTTACCCGTAACGCGACAAATTCCGTAGGTGCGGTTTTCAATGCGAATTAAGGCATCGTTCAGGCTTTTGATGAACTTCTCCTGCCGAGCCGCCAATTGAGCGGTTTCTTCGCGCGACAAAACATCCGAACCATCCTCAATCAACTTAAATGTGGGCGAGGTGTCGTCTGTTCCATTATTATCCTTCAGCGACATGGACGAATTCAAAAGATCCAAATCGTTCTTAGCCTCTTCCAGCTTGGTTTCAATGATCTCACGAAACTCCTTGAGCTCCGCGTCTGAATACCTTGTTTTCTCCTTTTCGGCCATGTTCACTAGTTGTTATTCTTCTCTATAAATATTCTCGTTTTGAGGCCATCCTCAACTTCCACTTCCAACGCCTTATCCTCGGTGATTGCCGGCTTCAGAATAAGTTGCGAGGCCAGCGTCTCAGCGCAAATATAATTTTTATTGATATTGACCGCCAGCTCGATTTCCGGCTGGTTTTCAACGTATAAATCGATCTTGTCAGTAACTTCCAAACCACTGTCTTTTCTCAGGTTTTGGATGCGGTTCACCAACTCTCTGGCAATGCCTTCAGAGCGCAACTCATCAGTAATGGTGATGTCCAACGCCACGGTGACATTTCCCTCACTCGCAACGATCCAGCCCGGAATGTCCTTCGTGCTGACCTCAACGTCTTCGGCAATGAGTTCAAATGCCTCTCCCTCCAAGTCGAGCACGATCTTTCCATCTCGCTCGATGGTAGCGATGTCATCTTGAGTGAATTGGCCAACACGTGCCGAGAGTGCTTTCATGTTCTTGCCTACCTTGGGTCCGAGTGCCTTGAAGTTCGGCTTGATGCTTTTTACAAACACACCCTGATCCTGTACGTAGTCAAGCTCCTTAACGTTCACTTCGCTCAAGATCAACGACTCTACTTGCTTCAAGTGAGCTTCGAATTCTGCGTTGATCACCGGCACCATGATCTTCTGCAACGGCTGGCGAACGCGTATATTTTCCTTCTTGCGAAGTGACAAAACGAGCGATGAAGCTGTTTGCGCCAAAGCCATTCTTTGCTCCAATGCCGAATCTATTTCACGGTCATCGCTTAATGGCCAACCGGCAATGTGCACAGATGATTCTGATTCCAAATTTGTGATTCCGTTCAAATCCGTGAACAGCTGTTCGGAATAGAAAGGAGCAATCGGAGCGCTCAATTTCGCAACTGTTACCAAGCATCGATACAGCGTTTGGTAGGCAGCAATTTTGTCTTCGGAATAGTCACCCTTCCAGAAACGTCTGCGGCACAAGCGCACGTACCAATTGCTCAACTCATCCACCACAAAGTCTTGAATCGCACGACCGGCACGAGTTGGTTCGTAGCTTTCGTAGGCTTCTTCCACTTCTTTGAATAGTGAATTCAGTCGTGAAATCACCCAGCGATCGATCTCAGGTCGGTTCGCCAATGGAATCTCGGCTTCGCTGTGTGTGAATTTGTCCACGTTCGCATAGAGCGAAAAGAATGAGTAGCTGTTGTGCAGCGCGCGGAAATACTTTCGCTGAACCTCTACAATGCCTTCGGTGTCAAACTTCAGGTTGTCCCAAGGCGGGGAATTGGTGATCATGTACCAACGGGCAGCATCCGCACCATACGTCTTCATGGTTTCAAATGGATCAACTGCATTGCCCAATCGCTTGGACATCTTCTGACCGTTCTTGTCCAGCACCAAACCGTTGCTCACCACATTCTTGAAGGCCACCGATCCTTTGATCATGGTGGAAATAGCGTGCAGCGTATAAAACCATCCGCGCGTTTGATCCACGCCCTCTGCAATGAAATCGGCCGGGTAAACCGTACCGTTGTCCACCGCTTCTTTGTTTTCAAAGGGATAGTGCCATTGCGCAAAAGGCATCGCACCACTATCAAACCAAACATCGATCAAATCCAGTTCACGAGCGAGTACCTGACCATTTCTGAAGAAAATCACAAAGTCCACAAACGGACGGTGCAGGTCGATTTGATCTTTTGGCAAGGCTGCGAACATTTTCACTTTGCGAGAACGGATGAGATCATTCCAAACGTTATTTACGTTTTCTCCTCGCAGACGCATTTCGCCCAAGTACTTGCGAAGCGATTGACCGTCAAAGCGATTGCCTTTCTCGTCCAGGCATTCTTCGGAAATGAAGTAGGCATTCTTTTCGGTGAACTCATCCATGGCTCCAACGCACTCTTCCATGAGCGGACCATATGGGCCCGTCCTCCAAATTGGAAGCGGTGTTCCCCAATAGCGTGAGCGGCTCAAGTTCCAATCGTTCAAATTCTCCAACCAATTACCAAAACGACCGGTTCCGGTGCTTTCCGGCTTCCAGTTGATCGTATTGTTCAACGCGATCATCTTGTCCTTGACCGCGATTGATTTGATGAACCACGAATCCAGCGGATAATACAATACAGGCTTGTCGGTTCTCCAGCAGTGTGGATAGTTGTGCTGATACTTTTCTACCTTGAATGCCTTGCCAGTTTTCTTGAGGTATACCGCGATTTCAACATCTACAGATTCATGAGGCTGTTTACCCTCTTTATAGTATTCGATTTTTACATATTTCCCCGCAATGTCTGGAAACTCAATCTCATCATTCACTCCTTTTGGAGGGCGAGTCAAGGTTGAAAGAAATCGTCCCTGCAAGTCAACAAGAGGAACAGGGTCGCCATTTTCGTTTTCCACCAACATTGGAGGAACCCCGGCCGCCTGCGCAGCGCGCATGTCGTCCGCACCGAAGGTTGGAGCGGTGTGCACGATTCCCGTACCGTCTTCAGTTGTGACGAAGTCTCCAGCGATGACTTGGAATGCCTTATCCGCATCTTCCATCGGAGTAGCGTATGGAAGCAGTTGTTCGTAGCGAAGACCGACCAAGTCGGATCCGATAATATCTTTTCTTAAAAGGATCCATGGACCATGACCGTAACTGCCCTTCTTTATTCCTTGTTCATACCACGCATCTCGATGAGTGACAAACCCTGAAGAATCGAACTCCGCATAACTCTCGTGTGTTGAGAAGTAGAAATTTTGAAGTTCATCGACACCATCCATTGCGAAGAATTTCTTGAACAAATCGGTGGCAAGAATTACAATGATTTTTTCACTAGATACTCCCCTTTCAGCGTACGGATTTGTGGTTTCGACAACAGAATATTGAATGTTGCTTCCCACGGTTAACGCGGTATTTGAAGGAAGAGTCCAAGGGGTTGTGGTCCAAGCTAGGAAGTAAACATTCTCACCCAATCGCACATCAGCATTACCTATTATCTGCGATGGGATTGAGTCTTTTTCGCGGAGCATTTTAAGTTCACTAAGGATCGGATTGAACACGCGCATTGAATGTTCATCATTGTTAAGCTTGAACATCGCAACACAGCTCGTATCCTTCACATCCTTATACGTTCCCGGAAGGTTCAATTCGTGTGAACTCAAGCCCGTTCCTGCGGCAGGTGAGTAGGGCTGAATCGTATAGCCTTTGTAAAGCATTTGCTTTTCGTATAGCTGGCTCAGCAGCCACCAAACGCTTTCGATGTATTCGTTTTCGTAGGTCACGTAGGGGTGATCCATGTCGACCCAGTAACCCATCTTTTCCGTAACGTCTCTCCACTGATCCGTGTAGCGCATGACGGCCTCGCGGCACGCCTTGTTGTAATCAGCGATCGAGATTTTGGTGCCGATATCTTCTTTGGTGATGCCAAGTTCTTTTTCCACGCCCAGCTCCACAGGAAGCCCGTGTGTGTCCCAACCGGCCTTTCTGTGTACCTGAAATCCTTGCTGGGTTTTGTAGCGGCAAAAAAGGTCCTTGATGGTACGCGCCATTACGTGGTGAATACCAGGCATGCCGTTGGCCGAGGGCGGACCTTCATAAAACACATAGCTCGGCTTTCCCTCGCGGCTGCTAATGCTGGCCTCAAACGTTTTCTCGTTCTTCCACTTTTCCAGCACCCGCTCCGCGATGTTCGGCAGGTTTAGTCCATCGTATTCCTTAAAACCACTCATATCGGCTTGTGACCCTTGAATTTAAAGGCGGCAAAGGTAAATTCCTCGGCCGACTAAAAAAGAAGAAAAGGACAGGGGTTTTACTAGTGATTGCTCACCGTGAATTTGAGTTCACGCATCACGTCAAGCGGATTGAAAGGCTCCCCTGTCAGTGCGTATATAGAGGATTCGTTCGTTGGCTGAAGGTGCACATCCATGGAAAGATGGGACACAAGGGAGTCTAAGTGAGGATGATCTGAAACCAGGATTACAGAGGTGTAAGCCGGTTGATCCAACGCGCGCATATCCCATGTTTTTCGGTCATAACCTGCGTCTACATAGATGATGTCCTTGTCTATGCTTGAGCATGCGTAGGCCTGAAGCCCATCGATTCGTTTTGTTGGATAAATAATCACTGCTTGACTCTGATTGGAGTTGACAGCTTGTCTGAGCATGTCACAATCATCCTTCACTTGCTGGTGGGTAATGTGAAGAAAGTTCTTGTTGTCCTTGCGTGCCGGATCCACATGAGCCGCAATTGTTTCGGATAAAGACACTTGGGTTCGGATCACAAAACAGGCGGATAAGATAGCGAGAACGGGCAAGATCCAGGATTTTTTCAAACGCATTTGAGTGAGCAAAAAAGCGAGCATGACGGGCAGAGCGAGAAACATGCGCTCATGGCTAAGGAAGATGGAGTCGTAGCCATCATGCACCTTGAGAATGCCAAAGCTGGCAAATGTTACTACCAATCCTGCCAAACTAGTCATCACGAGTTTAAATTGGCGTTTTGCATAGAAGTATACGGGGAAGCTGATCATCAGAAGGAGGTAAAAAGTTCCCTGTCCGTGAAAAATTGGGGTCAACCAGCGGAAATGTCTGTCAAGGTTGGTCCATCCCTGCAACACTTGCTTCCAGGCATAATGAAAATTCCAGGCATGGTGCACAATAAACTCGGGATGCAAATACCCAAAGGAGGAAATAAGAAAGTGAGCTCCAAACCCAAAGAAGTATCCCAATCCGAGGTAGAGCGCCCAGCGCCAGTTGGGTGCTCCGTTTTCATTGAAAGCCGCAAACGCGGAGAGCATGGCGCCCAAAAGAGCGGCATTGTGATTGAACGACCAGCCTAAAATACACAGAAAGCCAACGGTAATTTTTGCCCATCGTTTCGGACTAAGGAGAAGCGGTATAGCTAAAGAAGTAACGGCTAATCCACTGACAAAGTCACGTGGCATATTGGCCATCATTAGGTATTCAACAGGAAGGACACAAAGGAGAAATGCCACAAGGGCGAGCTTGTCTGAATTACTATTACCGAAGGAGATGAGAAAGATAAAGGGTAAAAGAAAAAGCAAGGATGAAGCGAAGGGTACTGCAACGTTGATCGGAAAGAATATCATGGGCGCAGCAACCAACGCTTCGAGCATTGAGCCGTAGTTCTGCCCGAAAAACCGGGGCATATGAAAATGCAGTTGCCGGAATTCAGATGTTCCATACCACATTAAACACTGGTCGATGTCGGTATAGACAAAATTAAAACGAACGAGGACGGTGAGGAGCTGAAACAGAGCCAGCGAGAGCAACGCTATGGTTGAAACCTGTTGAATACGCTGAGAACTGATTTTGTCCCGAATTGACATTTCTGCGAATGTACCGCCACAGTCAATTCAAAGCGAAAGATGAGAAATTACAGGTTGATGGTGAAGGTGATCGTGGTGCCCTGCCCTAGTGTGCTTTCAATGTGTAGTGACCCGTTGTGTACTTTGACGAAGTCGTTGACGATCCGAAAACCAAGTCCTGTTCCCTTTTCCCCCGAGGTTCCTTTGGTAGAAATTCCGGTGCCTTGTTTTAGCCTCTCTGCCATTTCTGGAGTCATTCCCACACCCTGGTCAACAATGGAGCAAATCAACTTGCCCGGGCTTTTTTTACTAATGATCTGGATGGAAGAATTCTCTCTGGAGAACTTAACGGCATTGGAAAGCAAGTTTCTGACGATGGTTTCCAAGATGACCGGGTCTCCGTTAATGATGATGTCTTCGTTCTGCTGAACTTCGATATGGATAGACTTCTTTTTAGCCTGAATGCCTGCCACGCTTTTCATTTTGTTGACCAACACATTCCAATCAATTTCGTGTCGCTCCAGTTCGATGGCTGAGTTTTGATGATGCGCCCATTTCTGCAAAGCGTCAAACATTGCCAAAACAACCGTTGTGTTTTCCTGTAGCTGTTGCATGAATCTAACAAGTTCTTCTTTGGTAATTCCATCGTCTCCTGAGAGCTCGAGCAAACTAATAATGCCGGAAAGCGGTGTTCGAAGGTCATGACTCATCACATCCTGCATTTTGCGGTTAAGCTCTAGCGCTCTCTCCAACTCGTTTTTGCTTTGCTCCAGGGAATTCAATGCGACCTTCTTCGCCTTGGTCACGCGAAAATTAGTAACCAAAAGCCCAGAGATAAGGGCGAACATGAAGAACAACAGCAACAAAGCCCAGAGAAGGATGACCATGTCGCGGGTCTTTTCCTCATTTTCAATTCCCAGTTCGAAGTTCGCTTGTAGGGTTTTACTGAGTTCGCGCTCATAATAAATTCTAGCTACCTTTAAGTTGATGCCTTTGGCTTCCCTTCTCTTCAGCTCTTGGTTTAATCTCAGTAGATATTCAAAAGCGAGTTGAGGTTCACCAAGCTCTTGGTAGGCCCTGTATAACGTTTCCAGAGATTGTTCAATTTCAGTAGGCTCGTCCGATGTCTCGAGCACCAGCTCTGCATAATGGATAGCGCTATCGAGTCTAGATTCTTTGAAATGAATCTGCGAAAGGTTAAGAAAGTAGATCGACTCTGTATAGGGCAAGTCGTTGGTGACGGAATATTCTATAGCACGCTTTGTCAGTTCGCGTGCTTTGGTCAAACTGTCCATGAGCACGTACACTTCCGCAATGGATAAGTAATAGTCAGGGACATCGATAGGTCTAACCGCCAAGGCGTAGCCTAATCCCTCATGAAACAAGCTCATAGCCGAGTCTAACTTGCCGAGATCCAGGCACAACGAAGCTAGATTGTAGTAAATAACAGGGTATCGAAACGTGTCTTTGGCACTGACGTAATTTTCTAAACCTTGCCGCAGTAGTGCTCTCAACATCGTGAAAGAACCCGCCTCACCAAATACGCTTGAAATAAAGATGAGATGGCAGGTACTTTTCCCACCTTTAGCGATGGCCAGATCTTTGGCTTCATATTAATATAAACTTTGCTTCAAGTCGCTCATGTTGGTGTAGGCCAAGCCAATATTTGCCAGAATTGGAATCGTGGCGACTGTGTCAAGCTGTTCCTGAGCAACTCCTAAGGCCATTTTGGTAACTTCAAGGGATTTTTTGAGAATTTCCGCACGCAGTTTCTTTAACAGATCTTGAGGTTCACCAACGCGCCATACCATCTGATTGACGAGCTTGCGGTTCCAGCCGATCTCCAGGCGTTGCGCGCTGGTTCAGAGAATGACCAACCAGTATAGATTGGAAAATTAGTTTCGAATTTTAGCCTTCTCTGGAAGCGGCACTATGAGGAAGCGCCTTATTTAGCCGTCCAAACCAGCTGACATCGGCATAGCATGATGGGGCCGATACACCGTGAATTGGAGTAGCACCAAAAAAAGAGAGCGATGCATCGATATAGGCCTTTCAGAACCAATGGGGCAGACTGGTACAAATTACGCAAGGAAATAACGCGTTGATGACAGGGATTATATAAGTGTGATTAAAAAAGTGGATTTATCTCAGGCTCAATGGTCGCAATGCATCAACTAATGCATAGACAGGTGCAGAAGCGAATTAATCTCGACTGTTGTCTGGCAATGCTAGCCCCCTGAAATACTCTGCATAAACCCGATTATGGTGGGGCGCATGAAATCGCCTCATGTTCACGAGAAACACCGTGACATCTACCAAGTTTTCCCATTTTACTTCCTGAGGCCTCCAGCACGCTCGCACATTGCTTGCAACGAGCGACACTGAGCCTGCAAAGTCGAACCTCCAAAAAATTTCACCATTGTGATCGAAAGTCGTCGGTAATACTACTGTCGTTAGCGTCCGAACCCGCGGTTCGGGGTCCAACCCAGATAAGAACAATAGGTTGCCATTGAGTGGCAGGCAGAGGACATGGGGATAAAGCCCAACAGGCTTAGGTGCTTTTGATGCGCTGCGACTCTGATTTTTGATCGATATGAAGTGAAGAGAATGGAGCAAAGAAATGAATCATGAAGTATTGGAGGTATACAATGAATTCGGATCCTTCAACTCTTGGATCGAACTCGATTTTACCGTTTAGTTTCGCAGTGAGAAGCTTCACCAATGCTAGGCCGAGCCCACTGCTTTGAAGAGCCTCGATTTTCTTCGGAGCGGCCGCGATAAAATTGTTCGCGCAAAAGATGTTAAAAGTCGTAATTCTTCTTCAGGAGCAGTTCCTTGACTTTCAGGATATTCTGTCTGATCTCTTTGATAGAGGCTTACAACAGCTATTCACATAGAATATTTTTAATGGCATTTGAAAGGTGTTTGCAAATGATATGAGGTTTCAAATAGGCTATTAAATTTAAGGGCGGTATGCGGGGAGATCTGATGTAAGTTTGTGTTTTTTTCGGAATTGTTCGCGAGAATCCGGAGATATCTGATCTCACCGAATGATAATGAAGTCACAATCTCCTCGGTTTCAGGCTTAGATTCGCGTTTCTTTCCAGTTTTCTTGTACTCTTCAGTCAAAATCGTGATGTAGCGCAGTGCACGCTGAGCCGACTGTGAATGATAATCCTCATTGAACACTTCTGGTTTCATCGCGCTTGTCTTCCATCTCCAGCAACTGAACCACGCGTTCAGCGGCCATGAATGTCATGCAACGACGTCGTACCAACGAGCCTTCGTTTAGGAAGGTTCAAACGGCCGATTGTGTTCGTTGAGTATATTGTTGTTGCTCGGCCGCTTTGAGAAAGGCCTCTCGTTGCCTCATGATGAAACATGTTACATCCTAAAATCTGAGTGCAAATGAACTCGATAACAAGGGAAAGAACCAATGATTATATCGTGCTCTTTTGCTATTGAATGAAACTATTTTCGCCGCTGAGTAGTCGTTTGAGCCTCTTTTTGCCGTGTGCAACTCCTGAACATCCGCTCGGCCTGTGCAATGCGATGCGCCTTTTTCATCAATAGGCGGTTGTCGGAAATGATCTTTCGATTCTCTGAGGTAAAAAAGAGCGCCGTTTGGCCATGCCCAGACTGTCATAAATTGCACTCAGAGTTTTTGTTTGCGTCACGCATGTAATACACCGCATTTCCTCCGCAAAAGGCCATTCCCAGCGCTTCGCTTATAAAGAGGCGGCTTTCTGAAAATCACCCATACGAATGGTGTGGCTTTCACCCGTCGTTTAGCGTATGCTTCGTGCTTTTCGTGTTGCCAAGTTGAAAGCTAAGTTCTAACGCCTGTTTCAGATAGGGTAATGACATACCAACGTGTTTAGATTGTTAATGGCTGTGGATACGTTTATATCTGTATGGTCAGGAGGCGTGATTCTCCCCATATATCATTTCTGTGAGCTGCGATCTCGAAGGCCGTTCGAGCCCGCTTTGGCTTGCTCAAAAGCGGCCTTCCTGACTTAACGCGATTGTAATTAACTTCCTGATCCGAGGCAGCCAGCGCTCACTATCGCCATTGGCGAGCAGAGCCGCCTCTTCGTATTAATGATACAGCAAGTCTTGGTAGGTGCGGTATGCTTCACCCGCTGTGTTGAGGCATCGAATATTCAAAGAATTGTTCTCTCCTTTTGCAAATTCAATTGCTGCCAATGCGTTTTTGATGGCTTCATCAATTACACCTTGATCAAGGTAGTGCGCAGATAGGGCGGTGTGGTATTTTGCCTGAACTTCTGAAGAGGCTTGTTCAACCTCATGGGATGATTGAAGCAACAGAACCAAAGCATCATCAGTTTCCAGATCCTGACTCGCGGAGATTAGGCTGTCCAAATTTTGTCCATAAATCAGAACCGGCACGCACAGAAGACATAATAACGACCACCTCATCCAACCAAAGATGGATAAAAAACACTCAAATCGTCATTTCGGTCACGGCATCGGGAAGTAGGGCAAACACCCTGTCGCCTTTCGCAGGATGCCTTCTCATCAAACCCGTGAGCATGCCATAGGCTGGAATACAGAAGTGAGCAGGCTGCAGGTGAAAACAAGGCAACAACATAGATTGACGGCCTTTCCCGAAAAGCCGAATCCCTGGATGTATGTGTCCGTGAATGTTGATGATCCCGTCTGGAACGTCCTCCATGGGCTCGTGCGTGAAAAGGAAGTTGTGCAAAGACCAGCGATCGCAGGTTTCAAAGTCAAGCGAACGATAAACTTCGGGCGCAAGAATGTCATGATTTCCCATGACCAGTTCAAATTCCACGTCCGCAAATCGACTGGTGATCATGGCCAATTCCTCACACTCGCTGTTTGATGAACTGTGAAACAAATCTCCTAGGACAAGGAGCTTTTTTGGTCGAACGTCATTTAACAACGAAATAAGGTTGCTTTGGTCGGCATCGCGAGCCCTGGCTGGTATTGGAAGACCGGACTTCCGAAAATGCATGGTTTTCCCCAAGTGAAGGTCGGCAATGACTAAAATATCGCCAATGCGCATGTAACGATCTCCCAATGACAAAGTTTGTCCGCCAATCTCAACTCCCAATTCAATCATTCAAGCTCATCTTTTTGATGCGGTCGCTCAGCCTCTCTGATGTAACGGTTTCTCGCAATCGATCCACAATGATTGGGAAGGAAAGTGGTGTGAACTTCTCAGGATGTTTCACAACGATCTCCTGTCCGGCAATCCGGACCAACGCCTCTCGTAGCCGCTGTTCTTCGAGCTGGAAGTCCATGACTTCATCAAACGCTTGCCTCAGTAATAAATTGGACGGGTCATAGTCGTGAAACACATCGAAAAACAACTGAGAGCTAGCCTGTAGATGACGCTCCTTCTTTTGATTCCCAGGATATCCATTGAAAACCAAACCTGAAATGCTTGCGATGTCACGAAATTTTCTTCTTGCCATTTCCACCGAATTGACGCTTGCCAAAATATCGTCCATGAGGTGTTCGGTTGAAAACAAGTTGTTGTCGAGTGCAGCCTCCACAGGCACTGGCTGATCACTGAGCAATTCAAAGCCATAGTCGTTCATTGCGATGCTGAACGTGATAGGCATGAGCAACGACATACGGTATGCGATCAGAGCACCAAAACCTTCGTGAACGAACCGACCTTCGAACGGGAAAAATAAAGCGTGATGTCCGTCTTTGGATTCAAACACCTCGATTAGGAATTGATTTTCCTTGGGCAATATTGACTCTGCTTGTTGACGCTGGATCAAAGGTTTGAGAAATGTGATCTCAGGCTCCTGAGATGATCCGAGTACGGCTTCGTTCATCTTTTGTCTGAGCATTTTGGACATTTGCGAGCTTAGGGGCATCCTACCTCCGTTCCAGCTCGGAATGGGTCCTGTTTCTTTGAAGGATTTTTTAACCTCAGCCACAAGACCTTTTACGCGAACAAGCTCTAGAGACCTGCCTGCAAACCAAAAGGAATCACCAGGATTCAGTTTTGAAATGAAGTATTCCTCCACATGACCAAGGACGGCCCCGGGTTTAAGCTTCACTTTGAGCATCGTATCGCTGACGATGGTTCCTATGCTCAGACGATGACGCAACGACACCTTGCGACTTGTAACCAAGTATCTGCCGTCTTCGATAACAACCTTGTGGAACTCGTCATAGTTGCCCAAAGAATTACCGCCTCTGACAATGAAATCAAGGCACCATTCCCATTCTTCTCTGGACACGCTGTTGAAGCAGAAAGTAGATCGGATTTCATCAAACAATTCCTTCTCATCAAAGCCGTTAGAAACGGCCAGGGTGACGAGGTATTGAATTAAGACGTCAAAGGATCTCACATAAGGCGTGCGACTTTCAACGATCTCGAATTCCGTGGCTGTGCGAAGCGCGGCCGCCTCGATCAACTCCAACGAGTGAGTAGGAAGAAAATAAATTTTGCTCGTTGCTCCCGGTTGGTGACCGCTGCGGCCCGCGCGCTGAATGAATCGGGCCACTCCTTTCGGACTACCCACTTGGATAATGGTTTCAACGGGCCGGAAGTCGACCCCTAAATCAAGACTGGAAGTACATATCACAACTTTGAGCCGCCCATCATGAAGCGCATCTTCTACCCAATGCCTTGTCTCACGGCTCATAGATCCGTGATGCAAGGCGACAACACCGGCAAAGTCCGGTGAATGCTCAAGCAATTTTTGATACCAGATCTCCGCTTGACCTCGGGTGTTCAGAAAGATTAAGGTGCTCTCACTGTCCAGCAGGATGGGTATGATTTTATCGATCAGTCGTATTCCAAGATGGCCTGCCCAGGGTAGCTCCTTAACATCATCTGGAAAAATGGATTCCACTTTATATTTCTTTTTAATATCACTTCGGATGATGCTGTGGTTTTGAAGCTCATAGCGCTTGCCTAGCAAAACTTCCAACGACTCATCCATATTCCCGATCGTGGCGGATATGCCCCAAAGTTTTAGGTCGGGAACAAGTGCCTTGAATCGGGATAGGGCCAGCTCTATTTGAACTCCACGCTTGCTACCCACTAGATCATGCCATTCATCGACCACCACCGTTTTGAGGTTTTTGAAGAACTGGTCATAATGCTTTTGGCAGAGCAAAACGTGAATGGATTCGGGTGTTGTGATCAGAATGTTAGGGGGAGCCTTTTTGAGTTGTTGCTTGTCTTTGGCCGAAGTGTCACCGGTGCGTATGGCTACGCTCACATTCAGCCCCATACCTAAAATAGCGCGTTCGGTGGATTGTAAGATCTCCTTTGAAAGCGCACGAATAGGTGTGACCCATATGGCCTGAAGCCCGTATCTGGGAGTGACGCTCAAAAGTATTGGCACAATCAATGAATACGTCTTGCCGCTTCCCGTGGGCGCGTTTACAAGCCCATCCTCACCATTTATGTAGCGTTCCCAAGTTTCTGTCTGAAACTTGAAGGCAGACCATCCCAGCCGAGCGAACCAATCGTGTGCCTGTTTGAACTTCATAAAATATGGGAGCAAATTTGCTCAAGCTTCCTCAAAAGAACCTCCAATACGATAACGGAGATTAAGCAGCCTTGGTGATTTTGTCGGCATCAGCCGAAACAACTAATTCACTTTCGGATCCCGATAGTGGCAGGTTAAGTGATTCGGTTAAAAAGATGCGGACTGTTGACACAAGGATCAAAAAGTCAAGTCCAGGAGAAAGTCGAGACACGTAAAAATTGTCCATCTTGACTCGTCCGCGCATTTGCTGCAGATGGGATGTGGCACCTTTGAGGTTTTTCACTTGAGCAAGACCTGTAAATCCAGGAAGAACCTGAAGGCGTGTATAATAGTCAGGAATCAATTTTGCATAATGTTCGGTATCGCGATGCATGTGAGGGCGGGGCCCGACAAAGCTCATGTCCCCTATCAGAATGTTATAAAATTGGGGAAGCTCGTCAATATGCGATGCGCGAAGGAAGTTACCAATGCGCGTGATACGCTCATCATTAGGTTGTGCTTGTAGAACATTGGCCATAATGTTAGGCTTCATAGTTCGGAACTTATAACAGCGAAATGGCTTACCATCTTTTCCATCGCGCGATTGAATGAAAAACACAGAACCGCGTGAATCAAGAATGATAATCAATGCGACAATGGGCGTCAGCCATGACAAGACAAGAATAATCCCAAACATGGAAAACACAACATCAAAACCTCTTTTCAGAATCTCGTAGCGCATAAATTGAACGTCAAAGATGGTTTCTAAAACGTAAAAAAGCATCTGAGGTTGGTTGTTAATTCTGGAATCAACGATTTTGGATAAGAAGAGAAAGGAATCTGAGATTGGTGATTGTGTAGCGTTTCCAAAGTCGCTTCGGTTCCTGAGCGAGTCTGAAGAGCCATTCAAGGCCAAGTTGCTGCATCCATTTAGGCGCTCTTTTCTGGATTCCTGCCAACAAAGGGAATGCAGCCCCGACACCAAATTGAAGGCAATTCAAATGTTCTTGCGATTGATGCATCCACCATTCCTGCTTCGGGCATCCTAATGAAACGAACAACAGGTCTACTCCTGATTGATTGATTTGGCCGATATGATTTTGGTCGGGAGCCTGTCCGGTTTTCATGAAAGCGGGTGCAAGTGCTATTCCTATTCTGAGATTGACAAAGCGTTTCTGGAGTTCGATTTGAAGTTTGGAAATTTCGGGCTCGGAGCCTCCAAACAAACCAATAGACCATCCTTGTTTTTCCGCTAAAGCACAAAGAAGTGGCATCATGTCGGGTCCTGCTAATCTGTGCGCTCTGACTCCTCGCCATCGAAGTGTGCGCACGATTGACATTCCATCGCATAGGTTTAACATAGAGCCTTCCAAAACCAGTGCAAACCTTGGGTTTTCATGCGCCTCAACCATCATGTGCGCATTTACGAACGAGACATAGCCGTTGGCTGTATCCTTCACACATTCGCTTATGACGTCCGTAAATTGATCTCTGGTGAGAATGTCAACTCGATGTCCCAACAGCGATGTGTGTTCAACCGATGGCATGCTCGTATATGGCCTTTAGCATGGAAAAATTCACTTCCGGGCTGTATTTGTTCATGTATTCCTCAAAGCAAGAAATTCTCATTGATTCTACGGAATCGGTGGCCTTAAATGCGGAGTGAACACTCTCTATGAGCGACTTCGGATCGTTGGGCGTGAAGAGCCAGCCTGTGTTCCCATGGCTTACTATTTCGGGTAACGCTCCATGATTCGAGGTGATCACAGGGGTTCCTTGGCTGAAGGATTCAATCACCGTCATGGGCATGCCTTCATAAAATCGCGTTGGCAAAATCACGGCATAAGACTTCGAAATCTCATTGAGAACCACCGATTTGGGCTGCTGTCCTAACAACTCTATATTGGGTTTTCCCGACAATGCTGCCCTAAGCTCGCCATCTCCAAGAACCTTGATGTCGCGATTCGGGAAGGCATTCGCAACGTGCAAAAGCAAGTCGGCACCTTTGATTTTATCTAATCGCCCTATGAATAGCAGTTGAGTTCGCGGTCCTTTATGTTCAATTCTATCAACTGCTATGAAGTTGGGTTTTATCAAAATCTTGGAGGCCGATACACCTTTGGAGATCATTTTCTGTTTCATGAATTCACTCAAGGCGATAATCTTATCGATGGATTTGTTCCAGGTGTTTTTTCTATGGTGCCACTCCATAGCAAAGGCCACTGCCGAGGTTTGAGCTCGGGAATCCCGGTAGCATCCATATTTGATCGAATGAAGCATAGAGCTTGCCAAACACTCCTCGCAGGCCATTCCATTGCGAAGAAAAAGGCCGTTGGCACACATCAGTCGATAGTTGTGAGCGGTCATAATCACGGGTATGTTTTCATCCTTGCACGCATCAAATACGGAGGGCGAAATCAATGGGAAAAAATTGTGGACGTGACATATATCCGGACGCTCAGTTCTGAGCTGTTTTCGGATAGCATCGTAGTGTTTCTTCGACCAAAACGTGCCGGTTACTGATGCAACCTTTTCAACCGAACTCATTGATTTGAGGCTGTCGTTATGTGCTAAGTACTGCAACACTTTCCAGCCTTTTGAGCGCATTAACATAGCCTCCTCAGCGACAACGGTGTCTTCTCCACCGGGCTGCTGATAGTAGTTATGAACCTGCAGAACTTTCATGATCGAATTTGAGCGGAAGAAATATGCAAAACCCAAAGAAAATCACCCCTCGAAATGTGAGCAATACAGATTCCGTCAAGCAAAGCATGAAGAGAATGAACACTGCACTGGCGACCATGTGGGCTTGTGATTGGATTGCCTCTCGGAATCTCCATATAAAAAGCGACAATAGAAGTAAAGGTCCGGCTATGCCAATTTGCAGCCACAATTCGAGAAACTGGTTATGCGCATTGAAACCATTTTCCAGCCCAATGGCAAACGAATGATTGGCGTACGCATCCAAAATAATGGCGCGCGAATCCCCGGTACCATAACCAAACCATGGCTCAGAGGCAATTTTTTCTATGGCCGAAGTCCATATTCCCAGGCGTATTTGCAATGGCCTTAAGTATGGATCAGCATAACTGAACTCCAGACTGAAATCCTGCAGTTTGGTTGCGGTGACCCATCCTACGATTAATGCTAATGCCGCAAAAACCGGCAACTTGAGCTTATGAAATGAATATGAGAGCTGCTCACCCCAAAACAGATTGAATAGAAAAGCGATACTGAACGCAACAGTCACCATGACCGATTTGCAGAGCAATAGAACGAAGAACAGATAAACGAATGTTAAAATGCTGACGTATTGATGTTTTTTCAAAACTTTAGGGACAAGCCAAAGTATTGAAAGGGCACAGCTTGCCGCTAAATAGGCGGCATTCAAACCAATCGGGCCAGTTAGGTTTTGATGGATGAAGTTGTTGTAAACGAAATGTGTTTCGTGAACCGGGTCATGAAGCGATCCAGACTGAAAGGACTTGACAGCAGCGACAATAATGCAGAAAGCAGAGAATGCAACATTGCCCAACGTTAAGAACCGCATAGGGGAGACATTGGAAGGAAAGCTTGGTTTGCGCAAGAGCAGCAAAATGGCTAAGATCACTAAAGTGAATTGTCGTTGCACTGCTGCGGTGGCTCGCATAATGTCATCGCTGAAGGCAATGCCTAGGGCTAACAACGCAACGATCAACAACAATAGGACAGCCGTGAGCTCAAAATGTTGATGATATTGTCGATCTAGCAATAGTGCAGGGAGCAATAATGAGGCAAAAGACCCCAACGGATACGGCCCAATAATAGCGAAAGAAAACAGGGCAATAACCCAACCTATATTTGGTTGTAGGCGGCTTATCATAGTTCCATCAAAACAGACTTATACTGAACATTAATCAAGGTGAATCCTAAGCAAAGCCAATAAATGGCCATATCGGTAATGTAAATTGTGACTCCGAAAGTCAAAAATGGCAATACAATCACGATGAATGAAAATGCCTTTTCTAGCACGCTGCCTTGGAGTTTGCGAAAACTATTCAACCATTGTCTGAGTATGTAGATCAAAAGCAAGATTCCGCACAAACCAGCATTCACATAGTAGCCAATCCAGGGGTTATGAGGGTGGGGCCGCACCGTGGTATTCGGGTTGACCTGATAGGGGTAAAACGCCTTGGCTGACATGTGATCACCAAATAGTTGGAACTCGGAACCAAGGCCTCCACCTATGAGGTGTTCATACCACCTAAATTGAAAAACCGCCTCCAAATAAACCGCCCAGATGCCACCTCGTCCTGTAAAGAGCTCCCTTTTGAAGGGCAGTCCGTATTTGGCGAGGTTCTCATGAACATAGCCAACCAGCAACCATGCAGTAGTGGTCAATAGCGCAAGACCCGCAGCCCAATAGCCCCACTTAGGAATAGTTTTTAAAAGTCGTCCACCAAACTTGCTAATCGTCACAACGTAGTATGACACGATGATCCCCGCAGTGAGCCACAGTGATTTGTAGCGAAGAGCCAATGCGAAAAGGAAAAACGAAAGCATCCAAAACATGGCTCGTTCCTTTGACTTTCCATAGGCCATATTCAAGAAAAAGAAGTAGGATAAGACAACGAGTTCGTTACCATGATAAAAGAAGCCATTAATTCTCTCAAGTTTGAGTGAGCCCTCATAGTAGTAGTTGATGTATTGCGCGTTCAGGAATGTGACAGGAACGATATGGAAATATTGAAGTATTCCAATGCTGATCGGCACCATGCAGAGAAGAAAGAATAGCTTCCGTCTTGAACGCAATACTTCGCGAGAAACAATTCCCCGTTCGAGGATCACAATAATGGCCAGCAGCGCGATTGGGCCAAACAGGAAGTCGAATGATTCAATTGGATCTACATGCTGAGCATAAAGGGACTGAACTACAAGAAATATTGCAGCCACAGCCAGAAATACTTGAGTTCGGGATTGCATAGTAAGCACACCAACCGCTAATAGTAGGGCAAGACCAAAACCAACCTGATGAACCTTAAGCACGAACGGAGGAATAACATTACCCAGAATCATAAGAATCGGTGCAATGCTCAGAATGTCGAGTAGAGCAACAGACAAGGCGTATTCGTAGGATATGTTAGCCTTTATGCTGATTGCCTTCATCGCTTAGGAAACAGTTTTCGGAAGGTCTTTACGGGTAGCAAAATAGCTTGTGGAAGCAGAGCAAAGCAGGTTGCTGCAATGACACCAGTTGAGCCAAATACATGCACAAGCCAAATGGAGATCGGAATGTTCAGGGCTCCGCTAACTATGACAAGATTCGAATAAAGCCGAATATCCCCGGTGCCGCTCAAGTAGTAGATAAATAGATTATTCCACATAGTTAGGAACACTGAAATCATCATGATAGCCGAGAGCCAGAATCGGATACTTACCTCAGTCCCAAGCCACACTTTATAAGCCAAATCGGAGAGACTAAGCATGAGAATGCCTAGAATGGACAATGCGCCAAACAGCATCAACAAGAGACGAATTGCCCGTTTAATCCAGGCTGCATCGCTGGCTTGATCCGCAGAAGTAAACGCGGACCAGAAGGGGATGAGAATTAGGTTGAAGACTACGTTAAGCGCGTTGAAATATCGAAATGCTATACTGTAGTTCGTAACCTCACTGGCATTTTGAAAGGTCACGATAATAAGGTGGTCACTGGCAAAAATGACGAGCACAAAAAGTTGGGTTATTCCAAATCGCGTTATCCTCTCCTTAAAGGGGTGGAGTAATGTAATGTCCCAATTAGGAAACTTGGGTGAAAGTGATTTAAACTGCCCGGAGTAAAGAAGGATATGCGTGAGCAATATCCCGCAAAGAGACGAACAGCTGAAAACCAGACCCAGAGCAAAGAGGGAATCCTGATGTAGTGATTGGATCAGTAGCAGACCAGCAATCGTGAATAGGTTTTGGGTAAATGTCGCTATCACAGGCCACTGTGCCTTATGACGAGCTAAAGCGACACAATTAACCATGCTGATAACATAGCTTAGAAAGATGATGGCCGCGAAGACAAGCGCTTCAGAAATATGCGCTTGATTCAGCCTTGTGGATGGAATTACCAAAAGGGCAATTAAGGCAAAGGCTGAAAGACTCGAATACAGAAGCAGTTCCAACGACATTCCTGCTCCAATAAGTGAGGATGCCACGTGGTGCTTATTCTCTTCAGATAGGTTGGTGACTTGGTTTCTAATGCCGCTCGTTATTCCCGTTTCGATGAACGAAAACCAAGTGATGGTGCTGAGAATGGTTACCCAGGTTCCGTATACCTCACTACCTACTAAATCAAGCGCAAGACGAACAATAAAAAAGAGCGCCAAGGCATTGAATAACTTGAAGGCTGCCCCAACACCGACCTGCGTTCGAATGTTGAATCCTATGTTTGGTATTGTCACAGACGTGCTCCGTAGAGGTAGAGTCTTCGAAGAAGGTTAAATACCAGAAGTAAAATCAACCCAGCAATAGCTCCAACAATAGCAGACTTAACAAGTCCCCAGGAAGCACGAACACCCTTAGGCGTAAAGTGGGCATGAATCCTCAGTAAGTCGCCTTCACTTGCGATCAAGTCATTGATTTTTGCCAATTCTCGTTCATAGCCATCTGCCAGATAGTAAACGGTTTCAATGCCCGACACATATTCATTCTTACCCGTTACTTGGCCTCCCATTACAATGCTTGATTGTCCACCCGAAGCAAGTCTCGCGGCATCTTTCATCGATTGCTGAACATCCAATTTAAGTGAGTCCAATTTCTTGGAATGATTATTCAAAGTTTTCTTTCGGTTTTCCAAACCTTGAAGCCATTCTGCTTGTTTCTTTTTTGAAAAAGAGTTTCGAGTAATGAGATCAATCAGTGGGGCTTCAATTTTTGAAAAAATCGCTGGATCGATCGAGCGCACCACGATTTTATAACGTGAGTATGACCTTGCCAAATCCTCATCCTGAAACAATTCCTTGACATAAGGTGCTTTCGCGAGCATTGTGTCAATGGTGCCAATAAAATGATTGATATACTTGATCTTTTCAGTTTGTACAACTTCTGTTTTAAGGTTGAAGGATTGAATGGAGGCTGCTTCGGTTAAAGAAACATGAAGGATTTCCGCCATTTCTGGGGCGCCATCATCTCCTACTAAACTGTTGAGGTAGTCTACATCGCTGATGAGTTGGTCTTCAATTGAGAATCGTGGTAACACGATAAGGGTGTTCTCAAATGCCGGGGTTAAGGACTGGTTATAAAGCGAGAGTAAAATGGCTCCTCCCAAAGCCATTGGTATGACAGTTTTCCAACTGGAGACAATCTCGTAGAAAAATTTTGCGGTCACTTTACCAAACCAAACCAAAATGCTCGCTACACTCTTGAACAAACTGCTAATTGCATTGGCTGCAGCAGTGAATAAAGGGCTGATCTGATACTCTTCGTAGTCTTGTCGGGTTTTCTCATCCATAGTAGAGGTGCTTGATGCAGGCGAATGTAGCAAAGGAAGGCTTGAGGATTATGAGTTAGTTGAAGGAATGAAATCGCAATAACCTAACTATGGATTGTTCACAGCCTTTCTTGCCATTGAGAATTGTGGATTGAAATCAGCATAATTTTGCTTAATCATTAGCGCTTAATACCATGTCTGAAGAAAATAAGGGAGGTATCAAAATCACAACAATTCTCTTAGTCGTATTAATCTTAACAAACCTCGCCACGCTTTATCTTTTGTATAGCAGTCATCAAGAAAATGTGATGATTGTGGAGCAAAATACGGATCTAACAACGGAGAAAGATGCGTTGACATCGGAGTTAGAACAGATGCTTGCGCGCTATGATTCAGTTGAAACGGACAACGAGGAGATGCGCGCTCAGATTGAGGAACAACGCGCACAAATCGAAGAGTTATTAGCTCAAGCTGAAAAACATAAGAATGACGCATGGACAATCCACAAACTGAGGAAGGAGGCGGCCACACTGCGAGATATAATGAAGAGTTATTTGGTGACGATTGATTCTTTGAACACGCTCAACCAAGAGCTAGTGGAGCAGAAAACACATGTTGAGAAACAGCTCACCACCCAAAAGCAGGAAAATAAGGAACTGAACGAAAAGAATGAACAGCTGAATGAAAAGGTCAAGATCGGCTCAAAGCTCAGAGTTTTGGATTTAGCCTCTTCTGGGCAGCGCATGAAAAATGGTACTGTAAGTCGGGAAACTGATAGAGCTAAGCGGGTGGACAAGATCAAGACATGCTTCACAATTGACAAGAACGAGGTGACCAAACCAGGTAAAAAGCAGGTTTACCTGCGCATCATTGACCCGAGTGGTGAAGTACTTGCTTTTGGACAAACTCAGGATTATATGTTCGAGTATGAAGGTAAAGAAGGTCTTTATTCTCGAAAGGAAGAAGTCATGTATGACAATGAGGAACTGGATATGTGTCTTTATTGGGATGTGACATCCGAATTGGCTGAAGGAAAGTATATCGTAGAGGTATATGCGGAAGATTATCTGATGGGAACTACAGAGTTTGAGTTGAAATAGTCTAGAAAAAGGCCCTAGCCTGAACGCCACCAGTGTGAATCATACGTAATCCCGGTGACTGGCGCCCGTTATAATTTAGGCTCACTTGCAGATTGTTGGAAAGAGTACGTTGGTAGGAAACTCCCCAAGTAGCATTCAATCCGGGCTGAAGCCCATCGAGCATTTCAAATCCAACTGCACTTTCAATTGAACCGTTGTAGGTGATCTGTATAAGGCTAATGTTTGTGATAAGACTTCCTTTTTCCGGAGAGCTCAGCGTAAACTCCATACCTCCTTTGGTGGAGTAGGAACGCTCTCCGCCACCGATGTTGAGAAGACTGTCCAATCGGTTCCGTTGTTCCTTGTAGTTGTACAGAATACTCAACCTCCATTTTGTTCCGGGCTGCAGACTCAGCTTCGGTTCGATCTCCTGATAGAAAATGTTGTAGTTCCTAGCACTTAGCGATCCGGCATTTGATGAGGTTATTTTGTTTCCTTGTTCACCGCGAGCTTCCAAACCGAGGAAGTCTGTGAAATTCCATCGAAACCCAAGGCCGGTTTTTTCCAATGATCGTGACTCGAAACCAGTGGTCAGGAAGTTTCTGCCTTCCAATCGTTGGTAGTTAACATCAGCACCGAATATGGGATGACTCTGGTTGAAGTAAAAAATATTGCGGAGGTTAGAGTTGGTCGACTGCAATACCGTGTCGGCAAGATCAAAAAGGAATGGGTTGAACTGTTCGATCAACGGAATTTGGTAGTTTTTTCTGTCCACAGCATAAGAGAACTGGTCACTGAAATGGCTTATGATACGAAAGGCGGCAACAGAGCTTCTGTTCCAGATGGCTGAAGGGCGAAGGAATAGCGATTGACTAAACTGATTCGTGTAGGACCGGATATATTCATCGGTTGGTACAAAGACCTTTAAATAGTTGGCCGAAGCGATCTGGTCAGCCTGAACGGCTTGTTCGAATTCGTTCAATTCCTTCTGTCCGTTATCGTTGTAGTCGATATGAATATGCGTTCCTTGCCCAGGGGTGGTTTCCAAGTAGATGTATTCTTTGCGGTTTTCCAAACCGGAGCCAATTTCATAGAACGTAGAAGAGGTCACACTTCCTTTGAATGCTCGGAAAGTGTATTCAGCCCTCGAAATAAGCGTGTTCTCCTTTTTTTGTTGAGTCAGCTTTTGGTCTAGGATTTCCAGTGTTCTGTAGTTGACCCGTACCCCCAATTGTGAATTAGTCCACTTGCGCAGTTCCATTTGATATCCATATATTTTAGCAAAGGTTGCTTTTGCCAAAATCGATGAATCTTTCAGCCAATCAGTTCGTTCCGCATACGATAGTCTGTGCAGGTTTTGTGCGCTGTCTTCATTGGTTACAGAGCCTTCCCATTCCCAAAAACGGTAGCTCAAGTTGTTCAGGGTGTCAGCCACTGGATCATAGCGTTTGTTTTGTTCAAAATCATCCTTGTAGCCCAGTTGAATCCGCCATATTGGCACTGTAACCAAAGAGTTGTGCTGGAAGTAATCGCTCGTCACAAGACTCCCATTTTGGTTGGTGAGGCTGGCATCATACGAGCCTTTCAGGTGCTTAAATCCGGTGTTCATTCCTATGGAATTTTGAATTCCCTGAAAGTCGTTTCCTGCATTGAATGACTTGATTCCATAAACTGTCTTGAACACTTTTGAATGGGCGGCTCCCAGCTCCGCTCCCAGAATATTCTGATTATCGTGAATTTTAAGATCGCGGATGTTCCAGTCGCGATCGAATTCAACTGGACGAAACCGCTCTATTTGTTGAAAGGTGTTCTGAACGAATTCAAAGTCCAGACCTGCAATGGCTCGCCAGTACCCGTCAATGGGCTGTTCTCCCTTAATGGCGATTTTTGAAGCCATGCCCAGATCATCACTTTTATCGGCTGTGCTGAAGGTGTTGATGTCGTATTGAGTTCCCGCCCATTCCACGGAAGCCGTGATACCATCTGTGATTTTGTATTCTCCGGAAATGGAGGCCATCTGTCGCGTTTTTGGTGTCACTAGCAAAACGACCGGCTCGAAATTACCCTGCGAAACCCCATTAATCGGGGGCACCCATTGATAAATCCTGCCGAAAGCTAGTAGGTCACCTTGTACGTAGTTTCCATTTCC
Source organism: Flavobacteriales bacterium (assembly GCA_041391765.1). Classification (GTDB taxonomy): domain Bacteria; phylum Bacteroidota; class Bacteroidia; order Flavobacteriales_G; family Salibacteraceae; genus SHAN690. The sequence continues at coordinate 119,703 of JAWKNJ010000017.1, forward strand.
AAAACCGACCTCAGAAAAGGTTGCCTGAAAGTGAGCTTTGTTTGGGTCAGTGGAATAAATCAAAACGTCTTTGGCTACCAAGCTGTCATCACGCAATGGGTCATAGTAAACCGTATCTCGTTGTTCATACAACAGTTGATTTTCAGTAAACATGACAGAATCAAGACTAGAGGCAATGGCTTCATCCAAACTGTCACCAATCGAGCGAAGCACACTTTTTTGTGCATCGGTCAAGTCTTGTTGAAGCGGCTGGTTTTTTGAATCTTGTTCCGAGTACATGCTGAAGTTCAGCTTCATTTTTTGTGATTCGTAACCGGAACTGGCGTAGATCAGCGAACGAGCATAATTACGGTCAGAGTACTGATATTCAGCCAAAATTCTGCGATCCTTCGTGACGGGCACTTTAGCCGTAAAGGTCAATTCAGAGGTGTTGTAGTTGATAACATAGTCATTCTCCTGACCGCGCACCAATAGTCGGCCATCGAGATAAATGCGCTCTGTTCCTGATAGAACAACAATGAATTGTTCTCCTTCAGCACCAGATAGTCTGTACGGGCCTTGATTACCTTCAATTCCCTGAATGGTTTTTCGGGCAAATTTGCCTCGAGAAACAGCACCGCTGGCATCAGCGGTGATCACCTTTTGACTGTCTCCTTTTACTGGGAAGTACACTCCCTCGTAACGCCCACCTTGTAGTTTTTTGTTGAACCGCATGAAGTAACCATCATCATGCTCCACCTGAAAGTCCCCGGCCGTGATTCGATTATTGTCATCGTAAATTTGGATATAAACCTGATCGAAATCCTGCAGCTGTTGAGTGTTTCCATCAGGCTGAATCGGAATATTGTCGTCAGCGATAGCCGCCAGCATGCTAAACCGATCATTTAAATGTCCACTCAATTGAAGGTTCAGGCTGGAATTTACACTTAGGTTCTGATTGTTGCCGACCGTAATTCCTCGAGATACACTACCTCTTTTTTCCAGATCCCCAAGGTCTAATCCTGAAATCACCTGATTAGGATTATCGGATCGAAATGGATTATAAACCCTATTTGGCTCGGTGATGAGCGAAAGCTCTTTATGACGATATGGTTCCGAAAAATTAAAAGGAAAGGATTCAAAAGAGCATTCGATTTCAATAGGATAGGTTATTGATGCGTCCGTAACTAATAAAGTTCCAGATGCGAAATCCACGATATATTGGTTGGTGTTTAAACCAATGATTTTAAAGGATTCAGGCACGATGCTAAGCGAATCCAGCTGAGTTGTATCCCGGGTTATCGTGATTTTTCTCGTCACACTGTCCGAGATCTGAGCATGTCCCAAAACGGCCATGTGCATGAAAAGTACCCCAGCAATAAACGAAGGAAATATGCGCAGTATTGAACTCACCGGAGGTTTTATCAAAGGGGGCTAAATGTCAGAAACAATGGGAATTCCACTCTCAAAAGTCTCAAACATCTACTTTTAAGAAGATATCCGAAACTTACCATTGAGGATTGCGTATTGTGCAAGCATAATCAACGACAACCCTTCTATTCTATTTTGATTGTTATGCAGACCTTCATTCGACACGTCATCGTTGCTATTGCAATAACTACCGTTTCAGGTTGTGGATCGGATTCGAATTCACAGAAAGAGCTCGCACTTGGTGGAATTGAATTAGGTGGTGTATTCAGACTGAACGAGGTGCATGATGTTCGAAGTCTATATCCGTTGGAAATTACGGAATCTACAGGTTATCGCATTGCAAGCCAAGTGTATCAAGGGCTCGTCAAGTTCGATCAGAGAACACTGGAGATAGAGCCTGCTTTGGCAGAGCGATGGGAGTCAAATACCGATGCTACCGAATGGACTTTTTTCTTGCGCAAAGGCGTAAAATTTCATGATGACCCGTGCTTTCCTGAGGGAAAGGGCCGTGAAATGACGGCAAACGATGTGAAGTGGTGCACGGAACAACTCTGTGCGCCAACAGCCGCTAATCAAATGTTTTGGCTGATTGACGGAAGGCTAAAGGGAGCGCAGGAATTTTATAATGCAGGAGCAACAGGTAGCATATCAGGAATGGAAGTGCTAGACGATTATACGATTAAATTCAAGTTGGAGTACCCAATGTCAGGACTACTTCAGATATTGGCTCATAACGCCTTCTTTGTTTACCCTCAAGAAGCATTTAATCACTATGGAAAGGGCATGAGTACACATGCCGTTGGAACAGGTCCATTTAAACTGGAGCTGTTCAAGCCGGGCGAGGTTTGTGTTTTAAGAAAGAATCAGAACTACTACGGACATGACATGCACGGTAATCAGCTACCTTATTTGGATGCTATTCAAATATCATTCGTGAAAGACAAGAAGAGTGAGCTGCTAATGTTCAAGAACAAGGAGTTGGATATGATTTTTACCTTCCCTATTGAAATGTATGCGGATGTTTTGACAAGTCTTAATGATGCCACCATGGGCCGAAATCAGGACTTTGAACCACAGGTTACTCCTTCGATGAGTATTCATTATTGTGCACTGCAGCATCAAAGCAATGTGTTCAAGGATGGGCGCGTTCGCAGGGCTTTCAACATGGCAGTGGACAAAGAATCTATCGTGAATCATACGCTTCAAGGAGAAGGTTCCCCGGGGATTTATGGAGTAATTCCTCCGGCTTTCACAAAATATGATCAAAGCAAAGTAAACCGGACGGAGTATAATCCTGAAATGGCCAGAACTTTGTTCGCGCAGGCTGGATATCCTGACGGAAAAGGCTTCCCCGAAATAACGATGCAATTGTCGAGCGGAGGAACAAACTATGAGCTTGTTGCCCAGGTTTTAGTCTCTATGCTTCATGAGAATTTGGGAGTGAACATTAAACTTCAGGTGCTTCCCATAGCCCAATTGCTAGATAATGCGGAAACTGGAAAGGCGACCATGTGGTATGATGGATGGTTGGCGGATTACCCTGATCCAGAGAACTTTTTGCGTCTTTTTGTGTCCAACGAGTCAGACACTGTTCAGAGGGCGTACCTGAACAGCGTCAGGTATAGCAACCCGTTATATGATAGCCTGTACTATGATGCCATTCGAGAAACAGATGAAACGCAACGCTACGAGATTTACAGAAGCATGGATCAAATGCTGATTCACGATGCGGTTATCATTCCGATCTATTACGAAGAGTTCACTCGCCTGATACCAGCGAGAGTCAAGAACTTTCCTCAAAACAGTATAGAGCACCGAGATTTTTCGGAAGTGTGGATTTCCACACTCGATGAGCCGGAGGCATAACGAAACAAGCACTGTTTATAAGTCGCTCATTCTCGCTTCATGCTGGCGATAACGCAGAATAGTTTTGTCCTTTACTAAATGCGTTCGATATGAGAAGATTGATATTCCCGCTATTCATGGTATTGGCCGCGGCCTCATGTGTTCCATCAAAGCAATACAATGATCTTAAAGCTTCGCAGGAGAAATGCGAAACGGAGCGCCAGGACCTTGTGTCAAAAAACCGCTCACTTTCTGCTGAAAACGATGAGTTGAAAGCAGATATCAAACGACTCACAAGAATGTCCGAAGAGTTAAAATCTGACACTTCGAGAATCAATCAGAGCGCAAGACAAGCTCGACTAGAGCAGGAAAGGCTCACAAAGTTGAATTCGGATATTATGGCCAAACTCGAATCTGCAAAGGCTTCAGGAAATGAAGAAAACCGAAAACTGGTGGAAGTTCTCAGGCAAACCCAGGAAGACTTATTGAGACGAGAAGATAAGCTTCGAGAGCTGGAGCGACAGTTGAACGCGAAAGAGAAAAGACTTAGCGACCTAGAATCAGAATTAAGAGAAAGAGAAGCAAGAGTGAAAGAATTGGAAGATTTAATTGCACAGAAGGACGAGGCTGTGCGTGCCTTGAAAGAGCGTATTGCCGAGGCGCTGCTTGGGTTTAAGGATAAAGGATTGACCGTAGAACAGAAGAACGGAAAAATCTACGTGAGCTTGGAGGCTAAACTGCTCTTCCCAAGCGGAAGTACGGTGGTAAATGAAGAAGGAAAAAAGGCATTGGTTGATTTAGCCAGCGTGGTTAAAGATGAAAAAGACATCACAATATTAGTGGAAGGTCATACAGATACAGATCCATTTAATGGGGGTGGCGCCATCAAGGACAACTGGGATCTGAGCGTAATGCGGGCGACATCGGTGGTTAAGATCATGACTGCCGAAGGCAAGATGGACCCAAAAATGTTGACAGCAGCGGGCCGAGGTGAGTTTGTGCCTGTGGCTGAGAACAACACTCCAGAAGGCAAAGCCAAGAACCGAAGGATTGAAATAATCCTCACTCCTAATCTAGACGAACTATTCCAGATTATTAATGAGTAGAATCAACGGGTAAGGCATAGCGTATAAGGCTATTTTTGCTCGCTATGGCGAATGCAGCGAAGAACTTTGTAGAGGAATTAAAATGGCGTGGAATGATCCACGACATGACACCCGGAACCGAAGAATTATTCAAGAACCCCGGAGTTAAGGGATATGTTGGATTCGACCCGACCGCTGATTCTCTGGGAATCGGTAACATGGTGCCGGTGATGATGCTGACTCACTTTCAGCGATGTGGTAACAAACCTATTGCATTGGTTGGCGGTGCCACAGGCATGGTGGGTGACCCTAGCGGAAAGTCCTCTGAGCGAAATCTATTGAGCTTGGAGCAAATTGAACACAATGTCAATTCGCAGCGAAAACAGTTAGAGAAGTTCCTCGATTTTGAGGGAGAAAACGCAGCCTCCATTGTCAACAACATCGATTGGTTCAAGGATTTTGGCTTTCTGGAGTTTATCCGTGATGTCGGCAAGCACATCAGTGTGAATTACATGATGGCTAAGGATTCTGTCAAGAATCGATTAGAAACGGGAATGTCATTCACCGAGTTCAGCTACCAGTTGATTCAGGGCTATGACTTCTATCACTTGTGGAAACATCACGGGTGTCAAATCCAAATGGGCGGAAGCGATCAGTGGGGAAACATTACCACCGGAACCGAATTGATCAGACGAATGGAAGGGGGCGAGGCGAGCGCATTAACGACACCACTGATCAAGAAGGCAGATGGAACAAAGTTCGGTAAGTCCGAAGGCGGTAACGTTTGGCTAGATCCAAATAGAACATCGCCATATAAATTCTATCAGTTTTTGCTCAACACAGCCGATGCAGATGTGAGCACATATATGCGCGTATTTTCAGTGAAGGGTCAAGAGGAGATTGAAGCACTTGAAAGTGAACACAACGCTGCTCCACACCTGCGTGTTATGCAAAAGGCATTAGCAGAAGAATTGACCGCAAGAGTTCATTCTCAAGAAGATGTTATCAGAGCAATGGACGCCAGTGAGGTGCTGTTCGGTAAAGCGACAAGTGAATCACTTAAGAGCCTAGATGAAGTAACGATATTGGACGTTTTTGAAGGGGTTCCGCAAGCCATGGTGTCCAAATCGGCAATAGAGTCAGGCTGTAACATTGTCGAACTGCTCGTGGAACGAACGGGTTTCCTTGCTTCTAATGGTGAGGCAAGACGAGCACTTAAGGAGAGTAGTATTTCAGTGAACAAGGAGAAAGTTGGGGATGAATTTTCAACCTCGTCCACAGACCTCATCAGCGGGAAGTATTTATTGCTTCAGCGGGGTAAGAAGAATTACTTTCTGGTAATTGCCGAGTAGCTTTAATTCGGCAATTTCGTGACCAAGCCGAAGCCGTTGCGATCAGCCACTTCGTACATCAGATCTTCAAGTTTCATAAGATGATCAGCCGTTTCTCTTACCGGACCGTTGCCTTTGACGGCCTCTTGGGTGATATACCAATCGAACGGAGAAGGTATAGTGTCCGCTGATGATCGCGCATCATCCAGTGTTTCCTGAACCAATTCTTCGAGACCCGAATCCATAGTTACTATCAATTCATGGATGGACTTTCCTGCTACGAGCGAGGCAACATTCTTAGACTCATAAATGCCGTTGTATACAATTTCGATTCCTTCAACAGCATAACCAAGCTCAATGGATGTGTTGTCACTGAAAGGAGACATTTCCAAATCCGGATTGACTTGGTTTAGAGGTAGCAAGAGAGCTCGATCAGCGAGCTCGGACTTCGCCAATGTTCCGATTCCCATGAGAATATTGCGAAGGGCTTCATTAACGTCTAAAGCAAGAAAATCAGTGCGGTAGTTTTCAATTCCCACCTCGCTCCACTCGTTTTGTAGGATGGTTAAATGATCAACTAATAGATCTGCGCAAATTCGGAGCATGGCCGCTCTGCGAGTGGCATTTTTAGTTCCCGGATAACTCGGGATGAACTCATAATATTCTCTCAAGCCTGGAGTTGCCTGTGCAACATCGGCAGTGTCGAATGACCAGAGAAGGTATTCCAAAACATGGAACCCAGTTGAAATGTATCCCCCATCATAATGTTCATTGATCGCCACCAGCGAGTCTTTCGAGAGCTTCTTTATAAGCGATGGGTCATTCACGATACCCGAGAATCCTTTGGGCGTTTGATCCACGAATTCTTCGCGAATTGGCCACGCATCAATAAGTCGGTCTAGGTGGCGTTCATCATCAATGGGTCCATTCGAAAACCGCAGCACGTAACAACGCATGTAGGCAAAGTGTGCGTTGCGCCATGCGAGTTGAGCTGCGCTTAACCCATCACCGCTTGGATCTTTTACGAATTGATGAACAGCTGTGTCAAAAGCGATCGCTTCGATCAAGGCATCCGTGTAAAGAGCATATGCGATGTTTGCATGATTCTCCATGATCTCATGCTTTTCGCTCTCATATTTTTCACCGTAGTTGCAGCTACGATCGTCTCTTTCTGCTTTAGGATCGTAGTTGATGGCTGAGGGATCTGTGCAACCTTTTTCGCGGCAAGATTCAAATGCCAATGCCAAAATGAGTGTAGAAAACAGACAAATATTCGAAAGCCGTATCGCCATGATCGCGCAAAGTAACGGCAAAAAAAAGCCGACCAAGTGGTCGGCTTTGATCCTGTTTGGTTGTTTTTATTTCTGAGTTAGCTTCCAGGTATAAGTATTCTCATACTTGGAAGTGCCGTCTTCATCAGTAAATGAATTGGAGTTGGTGTATTCAACTTCCATCTCACCTTTCTTAAGTTCAACAACATTCCAAAGCCAAGTTACGCCATCTTTAACGCTGGATTCGGTTCCATCCTCTGATGTCTGCACCTTGCTGTAGTCATAGTTACCGGAGTTGTTATACTCTTGCGTATATGTAGTTGAAGGATCCAATGCAGCGCCAGATTCTTCATCCATGTACGATATCTCAGTTACGAAATCCTCAGATGTATGAGCTGGCTGAAAAACAATCTGCGAATTCGGCTCAATTTCATCACCAGCGTCCCCTGTTAATGTGTACAGGCCAGATTCAGAGTATGTCCCCTTGCGTTTTTTAGCGGCCACCATGCTTCCACCATATTGGGCATTGTCCTCATCGCCTCCTTCAACTGTATAGTAAGACCCCGCATATGACTCATCAAAAATAGTTGAGACGCGAGACATGGTATAATCTCCTGTTTTCTTGTCGAATGTAAAAGAGATGCTCATGTCGTTTTCCGTGGACATGGAAGTTGTGCCATTCGCGTCTTTATAGGTGGTTGTGACCTTTGACTTGGTGCCGTCAAATTCCTCCACGGTAGTGACGGAGCTTCCATCATCGTAAGTTGAAGTTGTGGTTATGGTTCCCGATGTAACCTCCCACTCTCCATCAAGTTTTTTCGTAGAAACGACCCCTTTGCTGCAACTTGCAAGCATCATTGTGCTGAGCATAAGGGATGCAAAAGCGTTAAAATTCTTCATAGTATTAATAGTTAGTTGATTAGGTCAAATGTAGGTCGATTGGTTTAAATAACTCTACGTTGCACACCCTATTTGATCTTGTTGCCTTTGACAATGCGAACCTGCTTCGTCTCATTATAGCCCTTTTTTAACTTGAACTTCAAGGCGCAGGTATCCGCTTTTTCTTGCGTGAAATAATCCCCATTCCCATATTTGACTCGACCACGGCTCCCTTGCCATTCTATCGCTTGAAGGTGATAAACACCTTCGCGAGACAAGCCAAAAACGAGATATTTAGACTCATCTTCTTCGAATGAAACGGCCAAGCGATGGTTGTCAAGTTGTTTCACCACTTTTCCTGGCGTATTGATCCTAATAATGACTTGGTCAATTTGCCTTCCCAAGCTCACGGTGAGGTTGCCTTTTTCGGTCGATTTGTTCGTTGTGGAATTGTCGTAACGTGTTAATACGATATCCGTGCTGTTATAGAACTGAATTTGAGTTAAGTCATCGTAGGTGAGGTGGTATGCATCGATGTTTTTTTGGTTGAGGGTTAAGGTGATTTTACAGGATGACAATAGGGTGATTAGAGTGAATAGAGCGATTGATTTCATGGCAAAATATAATTGGGGTAAAATTCACCAAGGATCATACCGAATCAGGTATAGAGCAAATTGCAGCCCCTGAGGTCGCTTTGGTCGATCCTCCCTTCAACAGTGAAGAAGCCCTTATCATTAACAACACCAATGTCTCGGGTTTGAATAAAACAGCAACTGTGAACATTTGCAAGATCAATAAAGGCAAGCGCGCCTCTTTCACCTGGACCTAATTGACGTAATGGATCGCTAATATCGGTTGCCTTAGCCTTCATCCAAGGTGGTGGTATGAACCATCCTTCGTTCAAGGAATACGCTTGAGAGAGCAATTCGGTCATTCCATATTCGGAATGAATTGGAGAAGAAGGAAATCCTTGCTTCAACGCGAAATGCAATTCGGATCGGGTGAGTTCTTTTTTTCTGCCTTTCATTCCGCCTGTTTCCATGACGTGAAGGTTATGCCAATCGATCGCATGTAGTTGTGCAAAGTCTAGCAATGCATAGCTTACGCCAATAAGCAACGTTTTAGCTCCAATGGTTTTAAGCTCCATGAGGTGTTCACGAAGTTTATCGAGATCAAAATCAACAAACGTTGAATTGGGATTCTGTGAAGCTGAAAGAAACTCGTGAACCATGAATACAAGGGACGACTCGCCTTGCTCAACATAGGAGGGTAATAAGGCCAAAATAGTCCAGTCGCTGAGAGGCCCGAAAAGTCGCTCGAATGCAGTTTTACTAAGGCTGGAGTACAGAGCAGCATTAGCGACATAGTGAGAGGATCGATGTTGGCTATTTGTTGTCCCGCTGCTCCTGAATACGATTTCATACTCATCTGAGCAGACCACCTTTTCGTGTTTAAAGGCCTCTATAGGTAAGAACGGTAAGCCATTTGATCGGCCAGCGGAAATGTGCTGCAGGTAAGAATGAAACACAGTGTTCTGCTCCTTTTGAAAATCAAAAAGCCGCTTTGCCAATGAATCGAATTCTGCGTCTGTGTTTATGCTTGCAATTAGTGCAGCATCATGTACATTCGAAGCAATATCATGGCTCGGCTCGCGCATATATCGTCAAAGGTAATCCTGATTATATCGTTAGTGGTCGTTTTGGCTTGTAAGCGAGAGAAATGCGATCAACCCGAACCAACCTTAGAGTTCGTTGAATACGTATATCTGCCGGATGACCCGAATGATATAAGGACAACAGACACACTAACGTTGACATTTAAGTTTACCGATTGCCAAGGAGATGTTGGCATAACGGATGGGAGTGATGTAAAGAATTTACAGACGGTGCTGTTTGAACAAATCAACGGGGAGTGGAGAGAATTTGTTCCATTGGATTCTTCCTTCACTAACTTGTTGTATGCCCAAGTTCCTGGTTCCAAAAAAATCAAGATTGGAGAAAGGATTGAGGGAATTCTTGAACAACCTTTGGGAAGCATTAAACAAAACAGCGACACGATACGATTTGAAACTAAGCTGCTCGACCAGGAAGGAAATGAAAGCGAAACAATCGTAACGCCTACTTTTATTTTTCCAAATTAGATCTTACCGGCAATGGCCTCGTTCACATTCATGACGTGATCTCCTATTTTCTCTAATGAAGAAAACAAGTCGCTGTATATCATACCATTTTGAAAGCTATATGCACCTTTTTCAATTTGCGTTAAGTGCTCTTTTCTAATATCATCTCTGAGCTCATTTATATCGTCTTCAAGCGATGTAGCAGTATCAAGCTTGATCTGCTTATAATTTAACTCTAGATTCTTGTGCATGTGCTCGATCGCTCGGTCAACTTTGCCAAATAGCTGAAGAATATTTTGTCGTTGTTCAGCTGAGAACCAGATTTTTTGCTCTTGTTTTTTATCCAAACTAACGGACATTTGATAGCAGATGTCACTTACTCGCTCTAGATCATTAATTATACTCAACATTGCTCGTACCAAAGCTGAGGATTCATTTGACAATTTACCAGTTGAAACTTTGGTCAAATAGGTTGTTACCTCTGCTTCAATTCGGTCAGTTATTTCCTCATACTTCTTGATTCGTTTAACCAACTTTTTGGCTTTCTTTTTGTCCTTTTCTACGAGTAATTCTTTGACCATTTTAACGTGACGGCCTGTGATTTCGCCAAATTTTGCTACTTCCTTCTTGGCTTCTAGAATGGATAGCTCTGAAGTGCCCATCATCCCAGTCCCGATATATTCAAGGTGGAATACTTCATCTAGATCTCCCTTCGATTTAACAGTAGCAGTTGCGATCCTTACAAGTATTGGCACAAACCATATAAGAATTAGAACATTGGTAAGATTGAAGAAGGTATGGAAGTAAGATAGGGCGAATGGGATTGATTCACTTACTTGAAACGGATCCATATTGCCCATCACATTTTGAGAGAACCATGAGATAAGCTGCAATGCAAAAGGCAAAACGAATATCATCCATGAAACTCCAATTATGTTAAACATCGAGTGAATCCTAGCGGATCGTTTTGCGTGAACGTTTCCAACAATCGATGCTAATTCGGCAGTGATGGTGGTGCCAATGTTCTCTCCTAATATCATAGCAGCAGCTAGAGGGAACGGAATCCACCCGTTATTGCACATAACAAGTGTCAGCGCCATTGCAGCACTTGAGGACTGAACGACAATGGTAATTGCTGTTCCAATTCCTATGAACAAAATATTGGTAAAGAAACCGGGTTCAAATCCAGATAAAAAAGATAGTACTTCAGGATTTTGCTTTAGGTCCGGAACGGCATCTTTCAATGCGTCCAATCCAAGAAACAGAATGGCAAATCCGATAATAAACTCACCCCAACTCTTCACTCTTGGGCTGCCCATTAATAACATTGGTAGGCCAAAAGCGATGAGCGGTAGAGATATGACAACGATTTTCATTTTGAAACCGAAGTAAGAAACCAGCCAACCTGTAATTGTAGTTCCGATGTTGGCACCCATCATAACGCCTGCGGATTCTATAAGTGAGAGTAAGCCCGCATTTACGAAGCTTACTGTCATCACGGTAGTTGCCGAGGATGATTGAACCAAACTTGTAATCAGGAATCCCGTGAGTACACCAAAAAACCTGTTTTTGGTCATTGCGCCAAGGATTTCTCGAAGCTTTGGTCCGGCCGCTTTTTGAATTCCCTCGCTCATGATTTTCATTCCATAAATGAAAAAGCCAAGGGCGCCAAGGAGGACTAAAAGGTCAAACAGTGAGTAGTTCACAGTAGGTGGAGTTTGGTTAGAATGATAGTTCGGTCTGTAACCTGAAGATCAAGTTTTCGTTAGCAAAGGTGCCATACCCTTCTCGTTCGTATGTTAAGTCAGTCTGAACTTTTAAGTCGTGTCCGTAAATATATTTTGACACGCCCAAGGTGTATTGCTCGGTGTTGACAAAAGATGACGCCATTCCTGCTATTGGCGAAACCCTCGTGTATCTGCCCGCAAACTCATAGTTCGATGGCAACAAATAACCAGCTTGAACGGTATATCCAAATCCGGTATTGTGTGAATTGCCATTAGCGTCAACATAGGTCGGATGATTGGTGTTTCGATAAGCCGCTTCTGCCAGAATGGAGAAGCCGTTGTATTTGAACATTAAGTCACCAAAGAATGTTGTCAGGTCAGATTCCATGAAATTACCCGATGTATCAATAAGATATCTCCCCAATTGACCACTCTGTCTTACAGCCCGTTCATTGTAATCATAAGTGAGGCCCAAGGAGAGCTTTGGAGTCTTTTCTCTTTCAAGATCTGAGGAAAAGTAGTCGCCCTTATTCGTGAATTCACCAAAGGGTAAAAACTCTACACGACCAGTATAGTCATAGCCACCTACATTCGAGGAAGTAATGTTTCTTCCTTCACCAGTTGAAATGGCCAATATGGGTTTTACAACCATTTTACCGAGGCTGAACTTGTTTCGTAATTGAAAACCGAAGTCGCGGTCTATGTTGAATTCACTGTTTACCAAACTACGATCAACGAACTGTAGTTTCTGAGATGAAATGACTCGTTCACGATTTCCAGGTAGTTTGGTTTGTCCAAACCAAAGTGAGGTGTTTTTTGCGATTCGATATTTGACCACGGCATCGTAAATAATTCGAGGCGCTCCACTTGCCCTGTTCAGCTCGCTACTGCTGCTAATGTCTCGATTGCTTAATCCAAGCTCTATTTTGTACTCAACTTTTTTCTTCAAGGTGTATCCATCAAACTTTAGTCGTGCCCTTCTAGTCATGGCATTGACCTTGTATGATCCTCCTGGTGTTACAGGAGTTTCATATATGAATAGATTTTGGATTCGAGCACTTACCTTAATTACCGAAGCCGAATCAGCGGATTCGATTTTTATTCCCTTTCCGAATTTGTCATAAGAAAAGGGCTGGGCGGAAATAAAAAAAGGAGCAACAAGTAGGGCTCCAGTCGCGGTTAGTTTGTTCAGGTTCATGACTGCAAATGTTTTTATATCTGCCGGTCTGATAACCTTTTGATAATCCAGATAACGCTGAATTAATGTAAAGTTTAAATTGAAGAAATACGAAATAATGTTTTCAATCTTCTGCAATGCAGAAAAACAAAGGATTTTCAAGAATCGACTGTCAAACCGAAGGGGATTACCGCATTTTCGCCTATGTTACGTAAACGTTAAGGCAAAAAAAACGCCCCTAAGGGCGTTTGATTTAGCTATGTGGGTTTGTTATAAACCTACCGTCCAACCTGTAGTCCAATCGGTGGATGAACCCGTTGCGCTGGTTCCAAATGCTGGCGAAATGGCTGTAGCAGCTGCGGTACTGTCTGATTCAGTTTCGGCACCTTTAATGGCCCAAACTGTTGTCGCATCAGAAGAAGTTATGTTAGAAAGTGATAAGTCACCACTAATGGCATGTTTTACTGTTACTGCGTGTTCAATTTCTACAGCATCACGAAATCCGGTAATAAGGACATTGCTCAAGTTACCCATCGTTCCTTCTCTTAATTTGATTCCATCTGTTCCGGCAGCAACTCCTTGACCGGTTAAGGTTACGTTTATTAGAGTTGGATTTGAAAATGGTGCAGCGTCATTCGCTCCACTTTGGTTGTCCGCTTCAATGCCTCGATCTCCAATCCCGCTGACTTGTTTTGCGATCCAATTTGATCCAGAGCCTGTCCAACCGTATGTCCAATCAAAGCAATCGTCACCGGACCCGACAGACACCAAGTTACTGGCGTTCACAGTTCCACCAAAAAACTCAAAGCCATCATCGTTACCATAATATGATTCAAGAAACTCTACCGTTGTCCCATCTCCAACGCCATTAAATGTGAAGCCATTATGTTGCTTTTCATCATTGATAGAATTTCCTGAGTATTCAACCCTAATGTAACTTAGTATTCCAGAGTTGTCATTCGCATCAGTTCCGCCATATAGTACATCACCTACTTCTGCAGTTGCTTCGGTTCCTTTGTTTATTGGTGCCTTACCGCACACAATGATTCCACCCCAATCTCCAGCCTTTGGAGAAGAAGATCCAGACGTGAATACGATAGGATTGCTCGCTGTTCCTTCGGCAATAAGTTTCGCTCCTCGTTCAATTAACAAGTATGCTACGGCTTCATCCGGGTTTGATTTGATTGTTGCGCCAGATTCTATCGTCAGAGTAACACCTTCTTTCACGTGTACCCCACCTGATAGTGTATAGGTTTGATCGCCTAGCAGGGTTCGATTCTCTGTGATTGCACCCGAAAGGCCAAGATCATACTCACACGTGTTATTATCCTTTTTCGCTTTTTCATCAAAATTTAAGGCATCCTTGTCCGTGCAACCTTCTTTACCACAGGAGGATGCACCAACGGTCAATGCGATTGCGGATACAACGATGGTTATAGATTTAAGATTCATTGATTTAATTGTTTTCATTTCTTTTTCGTTTACACATGCAAAGCAAGAGAGGACATGTTAAGGGAAAATATGCTGTTGTGGACGGAATGTTTATCAATATGTTACGAGAATACTATGTATTATTTGATGAAACGGTATTGTAAACCAAGGCTCACATCCATTCCGCGCTTGTATTGATTGAATATTGCATCCTGATTGGGTGCAACAACCCTTTGTGTAATAGTTGGGTTTAGAATGTTTCGGACTTTAAGATTCAAATCAATACGCTTCGAAATAGTGTTTTGAGCAACAAAATCCAAGGCATGAACTGGCATCTCATAGATATCTCCACCTCCTTGGATTCCAGCTACTGCAACTCGTGGTCCAAAGACATTGTATACGACTGACCAGATAGAGCTTACAGATCCCATTTGGAATTTATACCCAAGGTCACTCATGACGAGGTATGGAGAAGCCCCAAACATCGGCCGGGTTTTGTTAGTCGCTAAGATGGTTCCCTTTGGGGAGTTTATGTCGTCTCCAATATTAAGCTTGGTATAATTGTATGCACCACTAAATCCTACGTTAATTCTGTCCACAACTCGGGTTCCATCGAAATCTTCTGTGCTTATGATATTACCCAAGGATTTTTTGAATTCAAACTCTATTCCTCCAACATACGCGTGACCAACATTAAGGTAAGTGAACAAGGCACCGGATGAAGGCACCTGATATATTTCAATTGGATTATCAATGTATTTGGCATACAAAGTCACTGCTAATAACTCGCCTGTATTTGGAAATCGCTCGTATTTCAAATCTGCGTTGTAAGCATATGCATTAACCAGGTATGGGTTTCCTTCAAATAATTTTCTTGATTGATCTTGGTACTGAAAAGGAGCCATTTCTCGAAGATTAGGTCTGGAAACGGTTTGACTCGCAGCGAATCTTAAATTAGACTTTTCAGATAGTTGATATCTGCTCGCAATCGAAGGAAGCACGTTTATTGTGTCATAGGTCTGGTAGTTGTAAGGTCCTTGTAGCAAGCTAGCCAGTGTTTTATACTGGATTTCCTGATGTGACATTTCTATTCTAAAACCTCCAACAACTTTCAATCGAGTCGTCAAGTCGTAATCGACCATGGCATATGTTGCGAAGACGTTTTGTGTAGCAAAGTGCGTTTTTGACGGGTCACGCAGCTCGATGTATTTAATTTGACCGCTTGAAACCGCCTCATTATTCAGATAAGTATCAGCATTAAAAGGGTCGACAGATTCATTGTTGTCAGCAATATGATTGTGAAGTGAGTCTAGCTGAATGTCAAACTGACGAAAAGCGTATTCGCGTTTTTTCATTTTGGTTTGAACCCCAACCATTAATGCTCCTAAGACCTTTTCATCTACTGCACTTTTCTTGAACTGGTATTTTAATTCCCCTCGGCTGCTAAGTTCACGTTCGTTGAGTTCGCTAAACCAGCGGTGATTGTCGTTCACATTTTGTCTCTCGAAGTTTAAGTTGTCTTGTTCGCGATTCTGGTCAGAAAGTAATATTTGTCTTCTGTCAGGTTCTTGTTCAGTAGCGGAACTCAATCCTGCGCCCCAAGCGATAATTAGCTTGTTATCATACAATTGATGCTCACCGGTGAGTTGGTTTAGGAGCATTGTATTTATCCGTAATGTGTTTCGGTTACTGTACGTGTATGTATCCCGGTCCCTTTCTAAAATAGTGGTGTTATAAACCGAAACAACATCACTGGAATTATGTAAGTACAGCGAGTTGAACTTTAGATGGTGATTTGGGTTGATCTTGTAATTCAATCCCGCCAACGTAGATGTTTGAGTGGTGTAACTATACCTCTGTGTCTTGTAGCTGTTAATGGGCGCACCGGTGTTATCAAGGTTTTGGTCCAGACCTTCTCGAAATTGATATCCATTGTTATGCTGAGCAGAAACGATTCCACTTAATTCACCCATACTTCCTACTTGTTTAGAAGTTCCTCCATTAATGCTGTATCCGACAGATGGCCCCGCATTGAATTTTTCGTTATTCCAGCTACCTGTAAAGGGAGAAGTTTTAGCATCACTCGGACTGGTGTAGGGGGTTGCATCTTGAGTAAGCTCTGAAGGCAGTTGCCGATCGGAGTAGCCATAGCCAAGTTTGTTCTCTACGGATTGTGATGAACTACCGTAAAATTCCTTGAACGTGGTGATTGAATTACCGGAGATATTAACGCCTCCATTTAAGAATGTCTTCTGCGCCCTATCTACTGTATTGATATTAATTGTCGCCCCAACGAAATCTGCGTAAGCGTCTGGATTCATTGTCTTACTCACACCGATGCTCTCAACGATGCCAGATGGAAATACGCTTAGGTCGATCACTTTCTTATCTGGGTTTCCAGAAGGAACAGGAAGACCGTTTAGGGATGCGTTATTGTAACGATCACCTAGGCCCCTCACAAAGAGGTCGTTGCTTGCTTCAGATTTTGCAATTCCTGAAATTTTTGTAACCCCTTGTTCAACATTGGATGCACCTTTTGAGGCAAGTTCGTTCGACCCGATACTTTGTTCCATCACCGAAGCGTCCTTTTGCATCATTAACAAAATGTTGTCATTACTGCGATCTGCTTCTTCGGTAATCACAATAGCATCTAACATTTGGCTATTTGTTCCGACCTCAACATTCATGGTCACCGTTTCTCCTGCTTTAACGATCAGGTCGATCGTGTCAGGCTTTATGCCAATGCTGCTTACGACCAATTTGTATTGGCCTGGAGTTGCTTTAAACTCAAAATTGCCGTCAAAGTCAGTAGAAGTACCAGTTTGCGTTCCTAAGAGATACACATTTGCGAAAGGAACCGGCACTGCTGATTCTGCGGTTTGCTCTGTAACTGTCCCTTTGACTACCCCGTTTGATGGATCCTCTATCGCACCGGCTGCAATCGGAATTAGGAGAAGAATGCTGATAATTACTTGAAACGATTTCATAAAATTTATCTCTGTATTTCAGTGAGCAAAGCTCAATTCGCAGAATAATGGCAGTCTTAATGCTGAGTTATGGAAGCGTTAAGTATTTTGGTCGGTACATTAATTGGGTGTTACGCAACCCATCGTATTGATAATAGCAGATTAATAATCAGGCATGAGCAGCAATCTATATTCGGCACTGGAATCAGAAGAAGAATTAATGTTATCCAAGAAGCGAATTTTAGTCGTTGATGATGAGCCGGATATTCTCGAATTCTTAAGCTATAACCTTACCCAACAGGGAGCTAAAGTTTTTACTGCAAGCAATGGCGTAGAGGCGATCGAGATTGCGAGGAAAAAGGTTCCTGACCTGATATTGTTAGATGTTATGATGCCTCAAATGGATGGGATTGAGACATGCATTCAGTTGAGAGAGAAGCCAGAAACAAAGGATGTAATCATTGCATTTTTAACAGCGCGAGGAGAAGACTATTCTCAAATTGCCGGATTCGATGCCGGAGCTGATGATTACATTTCTAAGCCGATTAAGCCGAGGGTTTTGATCAGCAGGCTAAAGGCACTATTAAGGAGAAAAGAGATGAGGGGCTCATCTTCAATGTCAGTCGAATTGAAATCTTTAACAATTGATAGAGATAGATACTTGGTGATCAAAGATGATGTTGAGTTTAATCTTCCGAAAAAGGAATTCGAGTTACTCGCACTTCTGATCTCTACGCCTGGCAAAGTCTTTACTAGAGATACCATTCTGTCATCAGTATGGGGAGATGATGTGGTAGTCGGTGATCGCACGATTGATGTGCATATTCGAAAGCTGCGAGAAAAGTTAGGTTCGGACCATATAAGGACAATCAAGGGAGTCGGCTACAAATTCGAGGAATAAAACCTCAGTATCTTAGTCAAAAATTATCCACCCCGGATGAAGCTCAACAATCCGAATCAGATAGCATTATTCATTGCTGCTTGCATAACTGTGATTGGATTAGGAACCATCCTGTTTATTGAGTGGATACTTAATACTTCATTCCCTTGGTATGGTTGGGGGATATTCATCATTATGAGTTTTGGAGCCTCCTTTGGACTGACTTGGTGGGCCATAGAAGAGTTTTTGCATGGAAAGATTAAGATGCTTTATAGAAGTATTCAAAGCCCAGAGAAGATTGAAGCCAAGATTAAGGATGTGACAAAATCCAGGGATGCCTTAGGTGTGGTTCAAAAGGACGTAGAGGCATGGGCAAGTGGCAAACAGAGTGAGATTCAATCTCTGAAGGAACAAGCAAAATTCAGGCGTGACTTTATCGGCAACCTAGCACACGAGCTCAAAACTCCGATTTTCAACATGCAGGGATATCTCCTAACGCTTATTGAAGGGGGCCTTGAGGATCCAAAAATCAACTACGATTATCTGTCTAGGGCGGATAAAAACCTTGAGCGCTTGATTGCGTTGGTTGAGGATTTAGATAGCATTTCAAAGCTTGAAGCCGGTCGTGAAATGCTTAGGCTAGAGAGAGTGAATCTATTGGATATCTGCGAAGAAATATTTGGACTATTTGATCTGCGTGCTGAAGAAAAGAACATAGACTTACGGTTCAATAAAAAATATGACAAACCCATCTGGGTTAAAATAGATCGAGAGAAGATTGTGCAGGTGTTGTCAAATCTGGTGTTGAATGCTATTTACTACGGAAAGTATGATGGCTACTGCGAAATCCGAATTCTGGACATGCAGCAAAACGTGTTAGTGGAAGTAGCCGATGATGGAATCGGTGTTCAACCAGAAGACTTACCCCGGTTGTTCGAGCGCTTCTACCGAGTTGATAAGAGCCGATCCAGAAACCAAGGTGGCACGGGACTGGGATTGGCTATCGTAAAGCATATTATAGAATCACACGGTCAGTCCATCAATGTTCGGAGTGTGGTGGACAAGGGCACAACTTTCTCATTTACACTGGAGAAAGCAAAGTAGATTCCAGTGGATCAGTTCAGGACGATCATATCAGCCCAGGAGTTTCCGTTTTCGATAAATCACTCTACGGATGTCATGATGATCGGCTCTTGCTTTGCCGAGAATATAGGCGAGCGTCTCTTACAAAACAAATTGAAAGCAGTCATCAACCCTTTTGGCATTCTTTTCAATCCATTTTCGATCATGAACTCCATGGAGCGCATGTTGAATGATCGACCATACGAAGCGGAGGAATTGGTTCAAGTTGCAGAAAATTACGTGAGTCTTGATCATCACGGACGGTTTAGCCGAGCCACAGCGCAACAAACTCTCGATGAAATCAACGTGGCATTAACGACAGGAAGAGTGGCTATTCTGCGGTCCAAGGTTATATTTATTACTCTTGGCAGCGCTTGGGTTCATCGGTATTTAGCTTCGGGTAGAATTGTTGCGAATTGCCATAAAATTGCTGCAGC
Organism: Flavobacteriales bacterium; assembly: GCA_041391765.1. Lineage (GTDB taxonomy): Bacteria > Bacteroidota > Bacteroidia > Flavobacteriales_G > Salibacteraceae > SHAN690. The sequence goes on from JAWKNJ010000017.1 coordinate 139,383, forward strand.
ACAATTCAGAAAAGAGTTGCTAAGCATGGAGGATTGCCACCTGATTCTTCGGCACATTCCGCAGTTTCTGACTTCCTATGGAGTGGATGCTCAAGTTGTGTTTACTGTTAGCCCTGTGCGTCATTGGAAGGATGGAGCGATCCAAAATCAACGAAGTAAGGCGCAGTTGATCGCTGCCGTGCATCAGGTAGTCGATGAATTCGAAAACTGTCACTACTTCCCGGGGTATGAAATCATGATGGATGATCTTCGTGATTATCGATTCTATGCCACGGACATGCTTCATCCTACGCCTCAAGCCGTAGACTACATCTGGGAAAAATTTCAGGAGAGTTTTTTTAATGATGAAACTCGGATCATTTGCAAAGAGGTACAAGGCGTGATGCAAGCGGCTAACCATCGTCCTGTTGATCCCGAAAGCAACTCCTATCAGCGATTCATTGATAGACAGCTGAAGCTAATTGAAGAGATATCGAAGCGTTATCCAAACGTGAATCTCGAGTCAGAACGATTTCACTTTTCTGCCCTTAAGCTGTCGTAGTAGCTTTAAAATAGGGTATTCAACGTAGATGAGCTGGATTAGAGCTGCTCTAGTTTTGTCGCAAAACTACCTGCTATGTATCGAGACCTCCTTACCGTTATTGCCGCACTGAGCATCTTAAGCGCTGCTGCGCAGCCTATCCTGTACAAAGACATTTCCTCAGGGCCCACAACGTCTTCGTATAACTTCACAGGGCACAAGTTCTTTAAAGCTTCTGATAATCGAATATATTTCGGAGCACGAGACAGTTCGTCCGGGCCTGAGAATTTGTGCTACATCGATGTGGATGACAAGTTTCACGTTCTTTTCCGTGTTGGGACGAATGACTATGGGTATTTTGATCAATTCGCGGAAGCAGGCGGTGAGGTGTTCTTTGCATTTGGAACCAACGAAACAGGAGTTGAGCTATGGAAGACCGATGGTACCGAAAGCGGAACGGTTCAAGTCAAGGACATCGAGCCGGGTTTGTCGGCATCAAACCCGGTCAATCTGGTATCATTTCATGACAAAGTCTACTTCACCACAAGTTCCGGGAATGTCTACGTCTCAGACGGCACGGAATCGGGGACAATAGCCATCAGCTCGAGTGTCACGGTTTCGGAGCTAATCGTAGCAGGGAACAACCTTTATGCTAATGGTTCCAATGCAACAAACGGTAATGAATTGTTCAAGTTGAATAGTGCTGAGACTGATCTTGTGTTAGTGGAAGACATAGTGGCGGGCAGCGAAGGCTCCAATCCACACTTGCTCAGTGTGTTTGGATCTGGGCTAGTGTTCGAAGCAAAGGCGGGAACAGTTGATAGACCTTACTTTACAGACGGAACATCTGCTGGCACTGTCCAACTGAGCGACTCGGTTGAGATGGTGAACGTTGGTGTTGAGTTCAATGACGACTTTTATTTCTTTGGCCACACCAACATTCCCATGTCTGCGAATGGATTATATAAAACGGACGGGGTGAGTTCTTCTGTAACTGAGGTAGTTCCCGGGGTCGATTATGATGTGATTCTAGCCGATGAGGACAACATATACTTCAGCGGACAGATTTATTCGGATAGAGGCGTTTATATCAGCGATGGAACCCAAGCAGGAACGGTAAAGCTTGTGAATGCACAATTCTCGGATGCACAAGCCGCAAACCTCTTTAATTATATCGGGTCAGCGCTGTATAATGGTAAACTATACTTCATCGGGGACAGCTCAAGCTCAGGAGGCCCAAGGGCGGAACTTTACGTAAGCGATGGAACACCCGAAGGAACTGTCGTTTACGACATCGACCCTAATCGTGATGATGCGGGATACAATTTTTGCTATTTCATTGAGCGGGAGGGCGCTGTTTTTATGACGCTACAAGACTCCGCCCATGGTCTTGAGCCTTGGTGTTTTGATTGCACACCTGACAATGGATCAGTAAATCAGGTGGTCAGAATTTCACAGGAAAGCACCATTCATGTATTCCCAAATCCGACTCGTGAGTTCGTTACATTGACATCAGATTATTCGATTGAGTGTGTAAAGCTTATGGATCTGCACGGTCAAACTATACAAGAACAGGCTGTGTTTGCCAATGAGTTGATCATGAACGTGAGAAGCCTGCCAAGTGGAGTTTATATTCTGAGTGTTGGAATGTTGGATGGGAGAATAAAAACAAGCAGGCTCATTGTCGATTAGACAGTGTTAACTTATTGCCTGAGGCGCAGAGTTGTGCAAGATATTCTTGTTCTGTTTGCCCGGGAGTAGGATGATACTCTACGGGAATCTTCAGAGTATGCAGATCCATGATTGTTGAATAACCACTTCTTGCGATCACAAATTCGGCTTGGGATAGCTCTTCTAAAAGCGTTTGGTCGTTTAGATGATGAACGATTCGAAGGTTTCCGATGTCTCGGGTTTCAGGTTCATTTGGCTTACCTCGCAATATCAACGCTGGTTCTTCACTTTCAATGAATCTTCTGGCAATCTCTGCCTCAAACAGTGATCGTTGAGGCTCCGGCCCGCTGATCAAGGCAACGGCTTTCCACTTTATTTCGCGCTTTTCGATGGCGTGATTAAAACGGCTCAATGGGCCAATGTATTTCGCGTGGTTAGGAATATTCGTTGGATGGCTCAATTCGCCTGCAAGTCCAGGAAAATCATGATAGTCCGGAATCCAAACCTCATCGTAGTGACTCATGACCCAACGATTGAGCACATTGATCAATCCTTGAAAGTGTGGGCTTTTTATTTCCACCTGATGCGTCACGAAAATGGAATGAGCTTTTTTGGACCAGAGTCCAAAGCGTGAATCCGAAATAACAACTTCAATATGTTCAGCCTTGATCAGTTTCTGAAGAAATTGATGTTCTCTCCAAATACTGAGTAAAAGTCTAGGCCCTCTCCAGAAGAAATGTCGCGACATGTTACCGTCAGCAGGGTAGGTGATCTCCATGAAAGGAATGAGCACAAATCGAATTTCAGGAAAATGCTCCTCCAACAACGCTTTTGGTCCCGCCTCAGCGGCTATCAGGACTTCCATTCCTTGAGCCAGTTGATCTCGAATAATGGGAATGCATCGGGTGGCATGACCCAACCCCCAGTGCAGTGGTGCTATCAGAACTTTTTTACCCACGCTGTCAAAAGAAATCATTCTTGACATCTTTGCGCCATGAAAAACGCCATTGTAACAGGATCGTCAAAAGGGTTAGGTAAGGCAATAGCTGCTGCCCTTTCTGAGCAAGGATATGATGTTTGGCTCAGCGCCAGAAGCATGGATGACCTCAAGCAACTCAAAAAGGAGTTACAGGGGAAATTCGCTAATCAAGTTCACATCCACGCGGTGGATTTTTCGGATTCAGACGCGACAGTGAAGTATGCGCAAACATTGCTGCAAGAATGTTCCTCTATTGATGTCCTTGTAAATAATGCAGGGATTTTCATTCCGGATGAGCTGACAATGGAAGGGAGTTTGGATCTTCAAATGAAGGTGAATTTTCAAACGGCTTATTCCATCACTCAAACCCTCTTACCAACGTTTGTTGAGAACAAAGGCGGCCACATTTTCAATGTGTGTTCAGTGGTGAACAGAAAACCCAGAACCAATGCTGCGAGCTACACGATTTCCAAATTTGCTTTGTACGGATATCACAAGGTTTTGCATCAAACGATGCTTGAGCATGGAGTAAAGGTGTGCGCATTTTTCCCGAGCTCGATCAACACATCAAGCTGGGATGGAATGGATGCTCCAAAGGATGAGTTTGTGCAACCGGAAGACATTGCGAGCATGCTGGTGAACATCCTTGGTATGAGCAAGGGAACGGTTCCATCTGAAATCGATTTGGCAAGCATCAATTCTGATTTTTGATGGGGAAGAATAAACTCAAAAAGTTCGCTCAAAATGAGACGTTCGCACACATGATTCAGCCCATGGGTGATGAGGCACTTAAAGGGGCACATCCGCTCAAGGGCAAGTGGAGCGAGGAGTTTGGCAACGATAATCCTATCGTGTTGGAGTTGGCTTGCGGTAAGGGAGAATATTCTGTTGGAATGGCCCAGATTTATCCGGACAAGAACTTCATTGGCATTGACATAAAAGGTGCACGCATGTTTAGCGGTGCCAGAGCAGTTGAGGAGAAGGAATTAAAGAACGTACGTTTTCTGCGCACCAAGATTGACTTCATCGCGGGTTTTTTTGGACCAAATGAAGTCAACGAAATCTGGATTTTGTTTGCAGATCCCCAAATGCAAAAGCCAAAGAAAAGATTGACCAGCCTACTATTCCTAGGCAGGTATGTACAGTTTCTGAAACCTGGAGGAACATTAAATCTTAAATCGGATAGCGATGAACTGTATGAGTTCACCCGGGATGAGTCGATCCCAGAGTTCAATTCGGAGGATGTGGAGTTCAACTTTGAAATACAGTTCGATACGAACGAGCTTTACGAAAAGGGAATCTTCGAGCTGGACGAAACCTTGCAACAGGTGATGAACATCCGCACGTTCTATGAGCAGATGTGGCTGAAGCAGGGCAAGAAGATTAAATATTTGAGCTATCAGCTAAAAAAGACTTAGCCGTGGAAAATGACTTCTTTGATCAGGTTTACCAAGTCGCACGACTCATTCCAAAAGGTCGGGTATCGAGCTATGGTGCGATCGGAAAGTATTTAGGCGCAGCCAGATCGGCTCGAATGGTGGGTTGGGCCATGAACAATGCACATGTTCAAATTCCACCTGTTCCTGCGCATCGGGTGGTCAACAGCCAGGGTTTGTTGACAGGAAAGATGCATTTTGAAACACCGTTCGCCATGCAGGAGCGATTGATGGAAGAAGGGGTTCGGGTGGAAAATGATAAGGTCGTTGACTTCAAAAAGCTCTTTTGGGATCCGCTGCTCGAGCTCGAAACGGCGTTGACTGCTCTGACAACGCTTTGTTCAGGTCAATGTTGAATACGCCATCCTCAAATCCGCGATTCCCAAGTTGAGGTTGGTCGTTTCTTACAGTCAGCTTCAATCATTGCTGAACCTTCTCCTGGCAACCAAGGCGCAAAACCGATTTAGGTGGCAAACCAAAGGGAGACGTTCTGTTTCTTAGCGCTGCGCCTATGTGCATAAGTCCGGTGTCGAGTGATCAAAGTTTGACATTGCTCAATAAGATCGGCGCTTTGCTGGCTGAATATTTTCCGGCAACCATTCCAAATGATTTTCTCCGGATTGTTTTTGCACTTCATTCTCGTCTCATCTTCCTTCTCCAAGAAGAACGATCGGCTGATTTAGCTTTTGTGGCCAGCTCAATGATTTGAGGTGTTGTGATCTGCCCGGCATTTGGCCACCAATGGCGTAAGTGAGAAATCCTGATTGGAAATTCTGAAGCAGATTGGATATAGGAACTACTTGATCAGTGGGGATCGTGAAATCTAGTCCTAGCCCGTCATCCTCAACGCCAAGAGGCGCAACGCATCTGAGACAGCGCTGGACAAAGTGACCAATCGGGAGCAACTCCGTTTTGGTATTCACATACAACCACTTTGCGAAATTCCGCTTATCAACAGTGAAGTCCATGGCCTTGACAATGCGCTTTACCTGACGCGAACGGAGGTTATTGTGTAAGTCCACCACGTAGTCATAGGTAGTGGATTGCAACGCACTCTTTGCTTCTGATACGTGCTTTTCGATGGTAATTACTCGATCTACGTTCGCGTTGGTTTCAACAAGGGACGCGAACTGCTTTTTGGTGATGAAGTGAATCTCGACCTCACCATCGAGTTGATGTTTCAATGCACGCAACACAGGAGTGCAGAGCACAATGTCGCCAATGGAGCTGAATCGAATGACCAATATTTTGGTTGGTGATGGCATCAGAAATGGCCACTAATGTCACGAATGAACACGAATAATTAGTGTCAATTTGTGTAATTCGTGGCTATACTACTTTCGTCAAGATGGCTGAGCTGGTTTACAAACAGGAAGTTTATGACATCGTTGGAGCCTGCATGGAGGTTCATAAACAGCTTGGTCACGGATTTCTGGAAGCAGTATATGGAGATGCACTCGTGATTGAATTTGAGCAACGCAAAATTTCCTACAACCGTGAAGTCAAGTTTGATATTGACTACAAAGGGCAAACCTTGACTCATAAATATGTCGCTGATTTTATCGTGTTTAATAAGATTGTACTGGAGATAAAGGCTGCCGCGTTCATTGTGGACGAACATATAGCGCAGTGCCTGAATTATGTAAAGGCTTCAGGACTTAGACTTGGCGTCATCGTCAACTTTGGAAGAGAGAAAATGGAATACAAAAGACTGATATACTGACCATGATAGTCGACAGCCACGCGCATATTTATTCAGAGGAATTTGACGAGGACTTTGATGCCATGATTCAACGAGCTCGGGAGGCAGGTGTGAATCATTACCTGATGCCGAACGTGGACGTGGCTAGCATTGAACGATTACATCGAGTGTCAGATCGCTTTCCAGATAATGCCTACCCGATGATGGGTTTGCATCCATGTTCGGTAAAGGAAGAGGACATGGAAGACCAACTGGGTGTAGTGGAGCGCCACCTATTCATGCCTGTCCGGAAGTATTACGCGGTTGGGGAAATTGGCATCGATCTGTATTGGGACAAATCCACTCTCGATCTTCAAATTCAAGCATTCGAACTCCAAATAAACTGGGCGAAAACGCTTCAGATTCCAATTGTGATTCATGTTCGGGATTCCTTTGAAGAAGTGCTCCAAATTGTGGATCGCTTGAATGACGATCGCTTGACGGGAGTCTTTCACTGCTTCACAGGCACTAAGTCCCAAGCTGAACACATCATCGAATATGGTGGATTCAAATTGGGTATAGGTGGTGTGGCCACCTTCAAAAACGGCAAGATTGATCAGTTCATTCACGAGATTGACCTTTCTCACCTCATTTTGGAAACTGATTCACCATACTTAGCACCAGTGCCGCACAGGGGCAAGCGCAATGAACCGGCCTATGCGGCATTAGTGGCGGAAAAGCTGGCTTCGTGTTATGGTATATCCAAAGAAGAAATTGCACGAATCACGACCAAAAACTGCGAGGAACTCTTCAAAATTGAATTCACAACCCATGAAACAGACCTACACGGCCCTATTCCTGCTGATTTCGATTAGCCTTTTGGCGCAAGAAAAGCAGGACACTTCAAAAGTGACCATTGGTGCTTATGCGGATGGATACTATGCTTGGTATGATAACGCCAA
>JAWKNJ010000018.1:0-145739 GCA_041391765.1 Flavobacteriales bacterium
AGCCATTAAAAACCAAGATAACCTGGTTTGGGCACAGTGCGTTCATGGTTGAAATGGATGGAAAAGTGCTATTGCTCGACCCAATGTTTGGCCAAGCCGCAACACCTCATCCCTGGGTAGGTTCAAAGCGTTACAACTCAACTTTCCCGGTTGCGATTGACGACTTACCGAATATTGATATTGTTATCTTTTCTCACGACCATTACGATCATTTGGATTATGGCTCTGTAAAAAAGCTCAAGGACAAAGTTGATCATTGGCTGGTGCCTTGGGGATTGGACAATCACTTGGTCAAATGGGGGGTTGATGCCGACAGAATCACCTCGCTGGATTGGTGGCAAGAAACCGTGCAACATGACATTGAATTCGTATTCACACCGGCTCGTCACTTTTCAGGTCGAGGAATCACAGACAGGTTTGAAACTCTCTGGGGATCTTGGGTGATCAAAGGAGCTACGGAACGAATTTACTTTTCTGGAGACAGCGGATATGGCAGCCATTTCAAAAAAATTGGTGAGCAATATGGCCCATTCGATATCGGCTTGATGGAGTGTGGGCAATACAACCATAAGTGGGCAGATATTCATATGATGCCGGAGCAGACTGTTCAAGCGGCCATTGATGTTCAAGCTAAAATAATGATGCCGATTCACTGGGGAGCATTCACTTTGGCGGTACACAGTTGGATCGAACCGGTGCAGCGAGCATCTATTGAAGCCCAACGTTTGGGAATGAAGATGACAACACCTAAAATTGGAGAACAAATCATCATCAATGAAACATATCCATCCTCACGTTGGTGGATAGATTACCTTGAAACTCCAATAAACACCAACAAAACCAAAGAATGAAAATTGCAGCAACCCTTTTCTTGACGATTGCCTGCTTGCAGCTGTTGTCTCAAACGCAGGTATTCGAAACTTCCAGAGGAGAACTGAAAATCACACCTGTAAGCCACGCTACCTTGGTGATGGAATTTGGCGAGGAGGTCATCTATGTTGACCCAACAGGTGGAGCCAAGCCTTTTGAGAAATTTAAGGCACCTACTATGATACTTATTACTGACATCCATGGTGATCACTTGAGCATCGAAACATTAAAAGAACTCAATCTAAAGCGAGCCACCATATTCGCTCCGATGGCTGTTTCAGATGAATTAACGGCAAAGTCATGCGGTGGCGCACTGACCATCATGCCAAACACTGCAAAAATTGATCACCACGGCATTCATATTGATGCTATTCCAATGTATAACCTACCTGAATCAGCCGATTCATTCCACCCTAAAGGCCGAGGAAGTGGATATGTGTTGAACATCGGTGATAAGCGAATCTATATCTCTGGGGATACGGAAGACATTCCTGAAATGCGTGCTTTGAAGAACATTGACATCGCATTTGTGTGTATGAACTTACCCTACACTATGGATATAATGCAGGCTGCATCTGCTGTTTCGGAGTTTAAACCCACCATCGTCTTTCCCTATCATTACAGAGGTACTGAAGGCTTTAGCGATGTAAAAGACTTCAAAAACAAGGTCGAAGATCAGAATCCTGAGATCGAAGTAAGACTGCTAAACTGGTACCCTAACTGAACCCTGTGAAAGTCATTTTAATCGGTGCCTCAGGAATGATTGGTAAGGGCGTTTTACTTGAATGCCTAGACCATACCAAGGTCGACAGGGTTTTAAGCATTGGTCGCAGTCCTTTAGGACTAAGCCACCCCAAACTCATTGAAATCCAACATAAAGACTTCACTGACTTCAACGGAATCAAGGATCAACTCTTGGGCTATAACGCGTGCTTTTTCTGCCTAGGTGTTAGTTCGGTTGGTATGGATGAGGCAGATTATTCACACATCACGCACGACTTCGCGTTAGCGGCAGCAAGAATTCTACACGAAGTGAATCCTCAAATGACTTTCAACTATGTGAGTGGACAGGGCACCGACAGTACCGAAAAAGGCCGTTCCATGTGGGCGAGGGTAAAGGGCAAAACTGAAAATGACATTTTGAAACTTGGCTTCAAACAAGCCTTCATGTATAGACCGGGTTTAATTTTACCACTTCGTGGAATTCAATCGCGCACAGCTTCCTATCAAATGTTCTATTATTATTTGAAAGGGCTTTTGAGATTAATCTGCTATTTGTTTCCAAATTCGACCACGGACACGACCAAGATTGGCTTAGCGATGATCAATTCGCACTTACGGGGATATGAAAAGCGCATTCTTGACCCGAAAGATATCAATATGCTTGCAGACAACAAATAGCACATAGCCGACTAAATGCTCAAACAACTGTTTGCCTCCCTCAACGCATTGAACCTCTTTGCTGTCGCGCTTACTATTGGACTTGTAGTACCCTTATTGGTACAAGATGGAATGTTCATGGACGCGATGCTTTACACCAGCGTAGCTCATAATTTGTCTGAAGGCATCGGCTCGTTTTGGTATCCGCAATTCTCCTATTTGAACGTCTCTGAACTTGATGCCTTCCATGAGCAACCTCCTCTAGGCTTTGGAATTCAGGCAAAGTTTTTTTCATGCTATTGGGAAGTTCTATGTACACCGAACGCATCTACACAGGTTTGTGTCTGCTAGCAACAGCGTGGCTCATTACGAGTATCTGGAAAAAAATCAATCCCTATGAAACTCGGAATAGTTGGTGGTTACCAATAGTGCTTTGGATCATCGTCCCAATTACCTTTTGGTCATTCAGCAATAATATGCTCGAGAATATGATGAGTGTATTTATGCTCGGTAGCGTTTGGTTTTCGCTAGGTTCAATAGAGGCATCGAAGCCAAAACCATGGATGCAATTGGCCTCCGGGACTTTGATCACTATGGCTATTCTTACTAAAGGATTGCCTGGCCTTTTTCCGCTCGTGGTTCCAATTGTTTATTGGATCGTATTTCAAAAGCGAAGATCATGGAGACCAATTTATGAAACAGCGCTTGCGACTCTCCCAATAATAATTGCCGTGATTGTTCTTTTCGCCTATGCTCCTGCTAAAGAAAGTTTGACTACTCATATTACAAAGCGATTACTTCATAGAATTACCGTTGATTCAACGGTAACTCATTATTGGTACACACTAGAGCGCCTTGCTTCAGAAGAAATACCGGCTTTGATTATCGCATTGATCTTATTTATTGTTTATCGCAAGAATGCGGTCATACAATCCATTGATGCCAAATGGGGGCGACTATTTATTGTTATTGGCCTGGCAGGAACGCTACCACTCATGTTGACACCGATACAAAAGGGTTTTTATATGGTTCCTGCGCTGGCATTTTTCGCCATCGGCATTGCCATGATTATCAAACCATATGCGGCTAAACTAGAGCATCGTATTGCCCGAAAGCGAATAGTTCAAAGCATGACCATTGTGGCATTATTGATTTCGATTGGGCTTTCAGGTTTTTCAGTAGGAAAAACAAAGCGACACGAAAGCATGTTACATGACGTTTACGCCATTGGTAAAATTGTACCTCCGGGTACCGTTATTCAAGTCCCGAGAAAGATATGGGATGGGTGGTCTTTGCAAACTTACTTTATCAGGTACTTCAACATTAGTTTGGACCCTTATAATCAATGGGAATACTATTTATGTGAATCTAATCGGACAGCACCAATCGGTTTTGATAAGGTAGAATCAGATTCACAAGAGTTAACCTTGTATAAACGCAACAGTTCCATTGAAACGAAAAATCAATAAACTCTAGGATCGCCATATGTACGTCAAAAAGAACTTTAACCTAAAAAGTATTGTCCTCTTCAGTTGGTTTCACATTGTTTGGTTATCACTGTGGGCACTGGGTATGGCCATGATTTATCATTTCTTCGACTACGAATGGATGAACATCCCATGGCTTCCGTTGAGCATTCTTGGCATTGCCGTGGCGTTTTACATTGGATTCAAGAACAACAGTTCATATGACCGCCTGTGGGAAGCTCGCAAGATTTGGGGATCGATTGTGAATTCAAGTCGGATGTGGGGTTCCAATGTCAAAGCCTACGTGGGAAATCAATTCAGAGCTCAAGGACTATCTACGGAAGATTTACATCAACTACATCAACGTCTCATTTACCGCCACATAGCTTGGCTCTATGTCTTACGTGACCAGTTGCTTATTCCAACCCAATGGGAACACATACGGCCTGTAAATCATCCGTGGGCCAACAGTTACTTTGAGAAGAGAAGACGATCATTCGGAATTGGTCTTCTCAGTGATGATATCACCCAAATAGAATTAAAGCTGCTCCTGGACCATGAGGAGCATGACCGAGTGATCAATTACAAAAACAGCGCCTCCCAGCTGATTGACATTCAATCACAAGAATTAAAGAAGTTGCGCGAGCAAGATCTGATTGATGATTTTCGACACATGGAATTACAGAAGGTCTTGAACGACTTCTACATCCATCAAGGAAAATGCGAACGCATCAAAAAGTTTCCTCTTCCAAGGCAGTATGCTTCAATGAGTTTCGTGTTCGTCTCCATTTTCATCGTGCTTCTTCCTTTTGGAATGATTCCGGCTTTTATGGAATTGAGCCCACAATGGGGTCATTGGATTTCGACCCCTTTCATTGCGCTGCTCGGTTGGGTTTTCGTGATGATGGAGCTGATTGGCGACAACAGCGAAAACCCGTTTGAAGGCATGGGCAACGATATTCCGATGCTGTCGCTATGTCGAACAATTGAAATTGACCTACGTGAAATGTTGGGCGAAACCGAACTTCCTCCGGCTATTGAACCGGTGAATAATGTATTGATGTAGCCAGCTAACGATCCTGACAAAGTCTCAGAATTTCCAGCTTTTTCATTTCAGATCGTAGGCATGGGCAATGTTCATCCAACTTCCACTTGGAGGGGATTTCGGTGCTCCCGATCTCTGTATTTAGCGTCACTTTTTTTCCATCTGCGGTCCAACTGCCGCTGGCATGCTGATCAGCACATTCGTGAATGAATTCAAACGATCCGTCTTCGTTCAATTGAAGCAGAGTGCCATCATAGCCATAAACTCCGGCCGGAGTTGTGCTCCAGTTAGATGTGATAAACCCGGATAATAGAATCGAAAGCAATGGAACGGTCAAGATGTAAATGCGTTTCATGTTGTTGGTGGTTTTGTAATCAGACGCGTAAACGAGAGTTAAGTTACCTGTGTTGGTATATTAGAGAATTATTTGTTTGAAATTTGAACGATGATCCGACCCATAAAGGCCTCTGATATAGCAAGAATAGTGGAGATTTACAATCACTACATCCTGCACACCATTGTCACGTTTGAGTTGGAAACTATAAACAACAGCGAGATGAAAGAGCGCGTGGCTAAAGTCACCAAGGATCATCCATGGCTCGTGGTTGAGAATGATGGCCTTGTAGTCGGCTATGCATACTCCTCCTGGTGGCATGCCAGAGCGGCATACAGCAAGTCCATTGAATTCAGTGTGTACCTTGATCCCCCTGCAACTGGCAAGGGATTGGGTAAATTGCTGTACCATGCCCTGCTGGATGACGCCATTAAACGGGGTTTTCATACTGTCATCGGAGGAATATCGCTTCCCAACGCTGCGAGCGTTGGTCTCCACGAAAAAATAGGTTTCAAGAAAGCTGCACATTATCGAGAAGTAGGATACAAATTCGATAAGTGGATCGATGTAGGATACTGGCAGTTGATACTATAGTCAAAGTTTCATTGCAGCCGACATGGCATTCACGTGAGTTTACATGACTTAGTTTTGAAATTCAAGATATCACTATGAAGAAGGCAATCATACTCAACGCACTTATTTCAACATCGCTTATCGTGGGGTGCAGCAACAACCATCACGAGCGCAGGGATAATAGTACAGCTGATGATGGAGAAACGTTGTTCAGTAAAAACTGCCAATCATGCCACAATTCCAAGGCAACTGCTGGTCCACCCACTTTTGCTATAAAAAAGCGCTATCTGTCGGATCATCCGGATAAGGAAGGGTTTTCAGCTGCCATCGCTTCGTTTGTGCAACATCCATCGGCAGAAAATGCAAAGCTCAAGAATGCCGTTGAGAAGTTCGGTTTAATGCCTCCGTTGAGCTATTCAAATGAAGAGCTAAAATCAATTAGCAATTACATCTACGATAACGATTTTGGTCGAACCAAACCAAAGAAGGGAAAGAAATCATCTTTTGAGGATCCGACAACCATGGGACCAATGGAACGTGGACGGTTTTATGCAAAATCCATAAAAACGGAGTTAGGGAAAAACCTAATGGCAGCCATAAATGAAAAAGGGGCTCCTGATGCCTTGTCATTTTGCAATGCACACGCAATTCCACTGACGGATAGCCTGTCTGCGCATTTTGGCGTAAGTATCAGCCGAGTAAGTGACAAACCCAGAAACCCGAAGAATATAGCAAATGAAGACGAACGCGAAATCATTTCAACCTACAAAACTCAGCTTGCCAATAGTGAAGATTTGAAGCCGTTGCTAATTGAAGAAGGATCCGGCTACAGGTTCTACGCTCCAATCACAACGAATCAGATGTGCTTACAATGCCACGGCAGCGCATCAGAAGATATTCTTCAAGCAACAAAAGATGAAATAGCCCGGCTCTACCCACAGGACAAAGCCACGGGTTACGGTGAAAATGAGGTGCGAGGAATATGGAGAATCGAGTTCTAGACTAGTTACTCATTCGTCCAACCATACAACTAACGTACGATTTGGCTTGAGCGCCCAGTGTATTCTCCCCTGATGGTGGATATCCCATTTTCGTCAGCGTATTCTCTATACTAGTTCGTTCCAAAACCGAATCGTGAAGCACTTTTACCAATCCTTCATCAAGGTTGATATCCACGGCTTCTACTCCCTCCTTCTCCATAAATTTTGTTTTGATGCTATTCATGCATCCACCACACTTGATGTTCTCCACATATATCGCTGACTCTGTTTGCATAACTCCGAATTGAAGTACAAAGGTGAAAATATCCAGTCAAACAATTCGTGATCGAGGTCACTTCCGCGTGCTTCAAAACATGATGCGAATCAGGTTTGAAATGTGCTAAACATCACCAACTATAATCCAATGACAGCGCACCTTTGGAGAAAATTACGTACCATGAGAGTCGCCCTATCCATTCTATTCATCTCAATATTCAATTTGCTTTCTGCGCAGTCATTTGAAGAGTTCCAAATTGAAGTGGAAGAAATTTCGATTTCGAACATGCCCGGCTTACAATCCTTTGTAACAGCACAACACGAAGGCAAGTGGTTGTTCATCGGAGGACGACAAGATGGATTACACCAACGTCAACCAAACTCATCCTTTCTTTCTGCTGACAATAACAAGAACGCCTATGTAATAGATGTTCAAAACGATGAAGTCTATTCCGCCAGCTTGTCATCTTTAAGTACTTCGCTCTACGAACAATTGCAAAGCACAAATATGGAGTTTGAGCAAGTGGGATCAAGGCTATGCATCATTGGAGGATATGGCTATAGCAATACCTCGGCAGACCACATCACATATCCGAATCTCACTGCCGTAGACGTACCGGGTTTGATTTCAGCAATTATTTCAGAAAGCAGTATCAACGGATATTTCCGTCAAATTGAAGACGAAAGGTTCAGAGTAACAGGAGGATATTTAGGGAACCTCAATGGCACTTTTTATCTGGCTGGGGGTCAAAATTTTGAAGGGAGATACAATCCAATGGGGCCAACTCACGGGCCGGGCTTTTTCCAGGAGTATACGAATGCGATTAGCTCATTCAATATAAACGATGATGGCACTAATTTCAGCATTTCAAATTATGCTCAGTGGATCGATTCAAACGACTTGCACCGAAGAGATTACAACATGTCAGCTCAGGTATTTGCAGATGGCACGAAAGGATTCACCATGTTCTCGGGAGTATTTCAACACAATGTTGATCTACCTTGGTTAAACACGGTTGACTTTGATGCCAATGGATATCAAGTTCGACCTAACTTCAACCAACATTTGAATCAATACCACACCGCTCATATGTCAGTTTTTGACGCTCAAAATAACACCATGCACACAGCTTTCTTTGGCGGAATAAGCAGGTATACTCTTGACTCCAATGATCAACTTGTAGACGATCCCGATGTTCCTTTCGTTAAAACCATCAGCCTAGTTACCAGACTAGCAAATGACACGATGCAAGAATCCCAAATTGGTGAAATGAATGGATTCTTGGGATCAGGAGCCGAATTCATCCCCTTACAATCCACGAACTACTTTGACGAAATGAACATCCTCAAACTAAACGACTTACCAAATGAGAAAACTCTAGTGGGGCATATTGTTGGCGGAATTGAAAGCACTGCTGATAACATCTTCTTCGTTAACACGGGTTCACAAAGCGATGCCAGCACGAGGGTGTTTGAGGTATACATCATGAAGGGTACAACAAGCACAATTGACCCAATAGATGGTGAAGAGTTTTTTGCCACTAACCTATATCCGAATCCCGCCAATCAAGCAGCTGCGCTTACCCTATCAGCTCCTTATGAGTCACGTATTTCGATAGCCATATATAATTTACAGGGAGCAAAAGTTTTAGAGCCCTTTGCCGGCAATGCACGAAAGCTGAACTTGACCCTTGATTTGAGTGAGCTTTCATCCGGAACATATCAGGTTGTGATCAATAACGAAATACAGAAAAAAGCGATCGGATTGACCATTCAATAGAACCTACCTATTTCGCTTCGGAATTGTCAACCTTTGCGGAATGTCGTTTCCAATCGAATTTCCGGAACTCAGAACGAATAGATTGACTCTGCGAAAAATCACCGCGAATGACATCATTCCGATGATTGAAATTGCAGGGTTCAAAATCCAAAATCCTACAGAAAAAGACGCCCTAGACTACATAGAACGCGTTGATCAAGACTTTCGACATCACATCGGAATCACTTGGGCAATGGACTTTCAAGGAGAAATGATCGGTAGCATCGGATACTATAGGGGATTCGAAAACCGCACTGGGGAGATAGGATATGTCATGTGTGAATCACACAAACGCAGAGGTTTTATGTCCGAAGCTATCGTTGCAGCTATAAACTTTGGCTTCGATGAACTTTCATTGAAACGAATTACAGCTTACACTGAAATATCGAACAAAGCATCAGTGAATCTGCTGTTGAAACTTGGTTTCAACGACACGAAAAAGGATCATGACAAGTATCGCATATTTGATATTGAACCAGGATAAAGCCTTGTTTGAATATCGATGAAAGCCGCACTCACTATTGGACTGCTTGTTCTATCTAATTCCTTTATGACCCTTGCTTGGTATGGCCACTTGAAATTTGCTGAGTGGAAATGGTTTAGCAAGCTTGGTTTGATTGCCGTAGTTCTAATCAGCTGGGGAATAGCATTGTTTGAATATTTCTTTCAAGTGCCAGCAAATCGGATTGGATTCAAAGGAAACGGAGGGCCATTTTCGTTGGTCGAGCTAAAAGTGCTGCAAGAAGTCATTACGCTGATCGTATTCATTGCATTTACCCTCATCGCATTCAAGAATGAAAGCCTTCGATGGAACCACCTGGTGGGCTTTGGCTTCCTTGTATTGGCGGTCTACTTCATATTCAGGAAATAGGATGGGATTTCTCATTTGTTAACACCGAGCACTGACTATCAAGGCATTACTTTGACCAATGAAACGAATTATTGCCCTATTACTTATCCATCTTTTGCTTTTTGGGTGCAGCGAAAATGAAAAGCGCCAAATCGAAGCTCCTAAAATTCCGTTGAATGATAAACTGGATGCATACCTGCAAGCGCATGCAAAAAATGGAGACTTCAACGGTTCCATTTTGATATCCGTAGGTGATTCTATTCTCTATCGGGAGAACTATGGTCTGGCTGATAGAGAGAATAATAGGTCAATTGGCGACTCTACTCGATTCCTCATCGGTTCCATTACAAAGCCATTCGTTTCTATGTGCATATTGTTGCTTGAGCAGGATGGAAAACTGTCACTAGAAAATTCACTGAGTGAATATTTCCCTGATTTTCCGCGTGCGGATGAAGTCACAATTCGACACTTACTTACCCACACATCGGGCATCCGGGACTATCATGATTTTATTGATTGGAAGGAGCGTAGTCAGTCCAATTTGGCTACTCTGGATGTTATCGAGCAGGTGAAAACCAATCCTTATCGCTTTAATCCGGGAGAGTCGTTCCGATACTCGAATACGGGATACATTCTACTGGGGTTGATCATCGAACAAATTACAAATGAATCATTTGCAGCTTATCTGCAACATGCCGTATTAAGTCCTCTTAGCCTGGCGAACACGGGTGTCATTACCAACGACTCCAAAGTCCCATTTCTGGCGAAAGGGTACGTGACTTCACCAAAGGAAACCAAGCATTGTGATTATATCAATTACAATCAGCCCTTCACATCGGGCAATATGTACTCTACCGTTGCAGATCTCGTGAAATTCGCAAAGGCAGTCATGACCAATCAACTGTTGCCTTCAACAAAGACAAAGGAAATGTTTGAAAACAATAGTGGATTTTATGGTTATGGCTGGGGAATCAGAGACTTTGATGGATCAAAAGCTTACGGACACTATGGCGGCATGAACGGATTCTGGGGCTCGCTGACCTATGTTCCTGAACCTGATATCCATATTGTATTTCTTACCAATGACGAATGCACACCTAAGACTACCATCACGAATGATTTAGTTTCCATTTTGAAAGGTCAATCTCCGCCCATGCCCGGTTTGCAGAAATACATAGCTTATTCTGATTCCACATGCGAACATGTAAAGGGAGACTATCTAATAAAGGAAGGTGATACACTTCATGTATACTCGGCAGACCAACGATACTTCATGCAAGAAACTGGTCAAATTCCCTATGAACTATTTCAAGTTGGGCGGAGTGAGTTTGCTTTCATTCTTCATGAATACACGGCACACTTCAGTGCTGATTCATTGACATTTAAGGGACTGGTGAACTTTTCAGCGAATAGAATCCACTAAAACCAAACCCCTAGAGCTGCAATCAACTCGTAGCGGAAATAGGACGGTTTGTTTTGGTAATAGAACAGCGATTGTCCACCAATACTTTGTACGAATCTAGACTCAAATCGCAGGTAGTTGTTGTCGACCATTTGAATTCAACCCACCCGTATAGCTCAGCATCTCAAGGCCAATGAGCTTATGAAAATCATTGTAGATAGGGCCCGTCAGCAATTCATCCGGATCAGAGAAATAATCGATGCGACCATATGGATAAACGACCTCGTGTAGCTTATACTTTGCTGCCAGTAACGAGCTATACATGATTGAAGTCTGCCTTTACAAAGCGTATGTTCCTGAATACCCAAGTTGGCCTCGTATCCAATTGTCCATTTTGGTACGAACAGTCATGTAAAAGTTGTTGTAAACACGGGAGAATGACACGTTTGTGTCTGGCGGTGCATTATCACTATACAGACTATTAAAAGTCAAGGTAAATGTTTCATTAGGCTCGTAAACTCAGGAAATCCCAGCCGCTTTTTTGTTGGTTTCGCTAAACGTGTTGAAGCTACGTATTAAACGCGTTCGCCTGAATGTGTATAGTTTAGGACTCACCATGTATGTCAGCTTCGCCCCACTCATGAAGTATGGCCTCAGTAGGTCACGATGGCAATACTGGATGTTATGTTTTCACGTGGTTGAATGGATTCAAGGCCAATATGAGTCCGAAACAATCCAGCATCGAACCATAACCTGGGAACAATTCTGATTCCCGCGTTCGCTTCTTGTAACATCGAGAAGGTTGGCGACCACGCACTGCGCGCTATATCTCCATATTGGAGGGTTAGATTAGCCCTAGATTTCTGCGATATGAAGAGAGCGCTCAACTGTGCAATGTTCAAGCTAAATGCATCGCTATATGGAGACACCGTTGGAAATTTCTCATAGGTCCCAATAGGCACAGAATCGCTGTAATGAGCAAAATAGGTGCTCACATAACCCGAAATCGTCAACCGACTCAGGCTATCGCTGCTTTCCCGACCGACTAAACGAGTTCCCGTGAAGGTGAGGTTTTCATTCATCTGCCCTACTACCAATTGGATTTTTCTGATGGTATCCTCCAAATGGTGAATAAGGTCCAAGGCTTTACCGAGTGTAACTTCTTCCGCAGCTGCTGTATCCGGCTTTGTCTGGCTAAAAGCACTGGAACAGAGCAAAAACAACGTCACAGTGACGTAAATTCTACGGAGCGTTTTCATAGGTATTAGCATCAACAAAAAAAGGGAAAATGTGCACTCGGGTTTCATCTGAATCAGCCTTGCGAACTTAAAAGAAGGTGGTTTGAAGTCCTTTGACTAACATTGAACCTCATGTTTTTTGACCCAAACAACCCGATTGTTAAACTCTGTGCCAAGGGCATGGAGCAAGAGGGATTGGGAGAAAAGGAAAAGGCAGCAAATCTGTTCGATGAAGCGTGGAGGCTATCAATGACTGATCATGAAAAACTAACCGCTGCCCATTACGTAGCAAGACATCAAGCCACCGTTGAAGCTAGATTGAGTTGGGACATTACAGCGCTTAATCACGCTCTCAAAATCGATACTGCGGATATCCATGATGCATTACCCTCGCTTTACCTGAATATAGGAAAGTGCTATGAAGACATGAACGATTTTGAAAACGCCAGATTAAACTACCTGGCCGCCAAAGAGCATCTGGATTTTTTACCCAGTGGAGGTTACGGCCACATGATTAGGCTTGGTGTCGAGAGTGGTCTAGAAAGAATTGCTGAAAACCCCCTATTGAAGAAATGAAGCAAATTGAACGTAAATTTCCATTGTATCTCGCCAAACCGGCTCAACGCGCGCTGGCGGGTAAAGGCATTGCAAAAATCTTCGACCTGACGAAGTTCACCAAGTCGGAAATCAAATCACTACATGGCATTGGTCCGAACGCCTTCCAAAAGTTTCATCAGGAAATGCTTGATCTTGGTATTTCGTTCAAACCAGAGAAATATCGACATGACAACTGAAGAATTCGCTGCCTTGGCATTAGCGTTTCCAAATTCAGAAGCATCGCCACATTTTGATCGAGTGGCATTCAAGGTAATCGGCAAACGCATATTCGCGACTTTACATGAGAAGTCTAACTCGGTCAACATCAAGCTGACACCAACCGAACAGATAGAATTCTGTGAATTTCAACCTAAAGCTATCAGCCCGGTGCCAAACAAATGGGGAGAACAAGGGTGGACCACTTTCATGTTGAGCTTCGCTGATGA
The DNA here is from genome assembly GCA_041391765.1 of Flavobacteriales bacterium. Classification (GTDB taxonomy): domain Bacteria; phylum Bacteroidota; class Bacteroidia; order Flavobacteriales_G; family Salibacteraceae; genus SHAN690. The sequence continues at coordinate 13,277 of JAWKNJ010000018.1, forward strand.
AGCTGCCATTAAAGCCGCTTTGGAAACAGCCTATAATCAAGTGCTTTAGAAAGCAACTAAACCCGCATCAACATTCGCAGGGTATGCCTAGTCTTTTGCTGAAGAAGTACCTCCTTGCCCTTTGCGAGTTCCTCTGCAATCTTTTCATTGAAGTGACGAATGGTCAACAATTCCAAGCCCTCATTATAGAGCACTGCATAGTCATTTTTGAGATCATCGATGAGCGATTGAAGCTTAGCCTTGTCGTCATCCACACTCACTGAAAAGCTGATGGCCGAGTTCTGCATGGTATTGATCTTCAGCTTGTGCTTTGCAAAACGATTGAAAATGTCGCTCATGTGTTCTTCCACAATAAAGCTGAAATCGCGAGAAGAGATGCTAAGTAGCACTTGATTCTCCTTGAAAATATAACTAGCGACTTTACTATCCTCTGAAGTGTTTTTATTGATCAGCGTTCCCGGTTCTGCTGGCTCTAGAAAGCTCTTGACATACAATGGAATATTCTTGTTTTCGAGCGGCTTAAGAGTTTTTGGATGGATCACACTTGCTCCGAAATAGCTAAGTTCCACAGCTTCCCGATAGCTGATGTTCGGCAACAACACGGTGTTATTGAAATACTGCGGGTCGGCATTCAAAACGCCTGGAACATTTTTCCAAATCGTAACTGATTCAGCATCCAAACAATGGGCAAAAATGGCCGCACTGAAATCGGAACCTTCTCGACCCAAGGTAGTCATCCGGTTGTGATCGCCACCACCAATAAACCCCTGGCTCACCACTAGTGATTGTTTTTTCTCAGCCCAAGCTTTCTGAACGCGCTCCTTAGTTTGGTTCCAATCCACGCGTGCATTCCGATAGTTATTGTCCGTATGAACCAATTTCCTTGCGTCCATCCATTCCGTGGCCAAGCCCTCTTGGTTCAGGTATGATGCCACTATTTTGGTGGAAAGAATTTCGCCCAACGAAACAATTTGGTCGTAGAGGTAGTCGTAATCAGCTTCGGTGTCTTGTTCTAAAAACGTAAAGGCATACTGCTTGATCTTCTCCAATGAATCATGAGCATCGCTTGCTTCCAAAACAAGCTCGTTCAAAACACTGAGGTGCGAATCAAACATAGATTGAAGCAGCGACTTCCAATCCCGGCCAGCTATGTACGCCTGAACCACCTGCTCCAGTGCATTGGTCGTTTTGCCCATGGCGCTTACCACAATGAACAATTCATCGCCACCAAAGCGTGCAACAATTTCTTTAAGATTTTTTACCCCATCGGCATCGTCTACCGATGCGCCACCGAACTTGAACACTTTCATTTCCCAAGATTAACGAGCGGAAAAGTAGACAATCGGAGCCTAGATTTCGAAATTGAGGCGAGCACTAAAGTTAAGTCCCGTTTGAAGGTCAATTGGTTGCGCAAATCGTAACGAAACACCGATTCGTTTTCGAATGAAGTCGATTCCAGCAATGGGCATGAAAGCCTGATTTGAAGGCATTTCCACCTGATTCTTCAAATCCAATCCTGACCGAAGTTTGAGATCGTAGCTGATTAACTTTGCGTAAGCCGTGCCAAAACAAAATGATAGTTCAGTATCCATTTTTCTTTGTTTTGGAATCCAGCGCAATAGGAATGGAACCTCTACGTAACGGAAGCTTGCCCTCATCTTAGCTGGCCATTGCGGATACTTTGATGGCTTAATGTAACCGCCATTGTGAACGTATGCGATTTCCACACGCATGGCCACTTGCCGTTTCAATCTCAAATCACTGTAGATGCCGGCATTTGCTCCAAAAAGATAATAAGCATCAGAAAAGACAAAAGGAACAGTCCCACCGGCAAATGCCCCTGCATGAAATCGTTGAGGTGGATCTGCTGCTGTGGAAATCAGATTAACACAAAGGAGAATATGAAGGAGAGTTAAATACCTACTGGTTGAAATACAGGCGCCCATTGATCCAACCATCATCCAAAATCGAACCATGTTTTTTGTAGAATTTGATAGCTGGTATGTTCCAATCCAACACCTGCCATCCCATTTGTCGCAGACCTTCGCTTTTGGTTTTTTCGACCAGTTTTTCGAACAACACAGAACCAACACCATGCTGTCTGTAAGCTTCATTCACGATGAGATCTTCAAGATACAAGTAGCGTCCTCTCCAAGTCGAAAAACAGTAGTAATAGAAGGCCATTGCTACAATTTGCCCATCCACTTCTGCTACATAAAACCCATAATCAGGATGGTCACTAAAGCCATGTCGCAATAGCTCGTTTTCATCTACAGCAACAGAGTCTTCGCACTTTTCGAATATGGCCAGTTCTCGAATTAGCTTCATCACAGCGGGAATGTCCTTCGGCTCACCTTCTCGAGTCGTAATCTGATCTATCATAAACTAATCGCTAAACACAAAAAAACCAAGACCTCCGGGATCTCTCAAAATCACATTATCTGCGACACCTTCGGCATTGAATTGAGTGATTTCTTCAACAAATAAAACACCTGATTCGCGAATCTTGGCGATGACCTCCAAGTTACTCTTCCCATTGAAATAAGTGAGCGATGGATTGTAAAACAAATGCGGACAACTCATCGGTTTCATCAAGCTGATTCCTGTTCCGTTCTTATTCTGCATGGCCACCCAGCCCTGTTCTGCAGAACCCATTGTTATTTCGAAACCCAATGCGGCCCAAAAAGAATGACCAGCTTTCATGTCCACCACCTCCAAGCTCACTCCCATGTAATTTCCAAGGATGGAACTTTCTGCATCGTTCTTAAAGTCAGGACCATCACCGTCCATCAGGTAAATCCAAGTACCACTTGGATCTGAGACAATGTGTCCGCCATCAATGGAGTGAGGCTTGCAAAAGCCTTCTATGCTCTGAAGCGATGTTTTCCAATCTGAACTGAACAGTTTGATTCCGGGTCGAGCAAATCGCTCAGGGTTGATCTCCACCACCACCTTTTCATCGGAGAAGAAGACACTCTGATCAGCGTGAATCTCTGTGAATCCCAGCTTCTGATAGTAGGCTTTGCTCGTCTCAAGGCTTGGGGTAGGTGTTTGTATGATGCTCGTTGTGCTCATATTCAAATATCAGGCTACCGCTTCAGTAGATTTCGGTTTCATTATCACACCAAAAACCAATGCACAAATCAAGGATATTAATAGTCCAACGGGAAAAATCTCCATCATAGTCATTCCAAATCGAAACAAGAAGTTGTTTTGATACATCTCCATCATCTCTGCACTTTCTGCGATTTCTGCCGCAATAGCCTCCTCGGACTTACCACTTTCTGCAATCGTCTTTTCAATGTATTCCTGATAATGTTCCGCGAAATTCAAATCATATACAGTGGTGTAGGTTTCCCATGCCACTGAATACAATACGGATGCAATCAATGTGATATAGAGTCCGATCAGGAATGCTTTGCCGAATTTTATGCTGCCATCCGAGTAATTGTCGCGATACTGCCTCACGGCAAAAATTATCGTTGAAAACGCCAGCAGCATGGCAGCATAGCCGATGATCATTCCATTCTCCATGTCGATCTCGCCACCGGGGTTTGAAATAAAGAATATGGCTCCGGGAATAATGCCTGCGATAAGTCCGAAAATCAATACAATCTTTCTCATGTCGTGTGTTTTTGAATTGAAGGACAAAGCAATATTAGGCTTAAAACATCGGCCTCATACTTTCGGGTGATTTCAACGTATTTCCTCCAAATAGCACTTTTGGGTGATCGCTACGGAATCAAACTCCACTCTTTCGCGAGCTTCACTGCTTGAGTTCTCCGCTTCACGTCCAGCTTTGTAAAGAGACTAGTAGAATGGGTCTTGACTGTATTCAGAGAAATGAAAAGCCTGTCCGCAATTTCCTGATTGGAGAGACCTTTTGACATCATTTCCAGAACCTCCAGCTCACGTTGACTCAAACCGGTTTCATCCAACTTTTGATGATCGAGTTCAAACGGTGGTGTGATGACTTGCAACTTAACCTGTGGTCGTGTGAGCTTCAACCCCAGCCAAATCCCAAAAACTGTGAAGAGCAGCGCCACCAGTCCAAGGTAGATGTCCATTGAAATATCTTTTGTGACGAATCGATGGTCGATGAGTTTGAGCGCCAACACAAACAGCGCCAGTACCAACGCGTATGCGATCACAATTTTTTTCACATTTCAAATATACCCATGGCTAGATGTATCAAGAGTCACAAACACTTACCATAGACAATTTTACATTTGTCATTTAGCCTAAAACACATGAATCGCACACTTCTTTCACTTTCTATTTCAACCCTGGTATTGTCTTCTTGCGCTGGCAACTCAGAGAACACTGATGAGAATGCTGAGGCACGGCAACATGCCCGCTATGACCAATTGTTAGGTGCTGAACTTAACCGTTTTGCTGCATTGCCCCCATCGGCTGATAATCCTGACAATCCCAGCACGGCTGCTAAAATCGAATTAGGTCACGCGCTTTACTTCGACACCCGATTATCACTCACCGGAAACAACAGTTGCAACAGCTGTCATGATTTGGCCACATACGGTGTAGACAACCTTCCAACGAGCCCTGGTGACAAGGGAGGAAATGGCGACCGCAACTCGCCAACTACTTTGAACGCAGCCCTCCATTTCAAACAGTTTTGGGATGGTCGTATGGAAACGGTAGAAGACCAGGCAGGCGGTCCGGTATTGAATCCGGTGGAAATGAACATGCCGAACGAAAAGGCAGTGGAAGATCGATTGCGAAACATAGAACTCTACAAACATCTTTTTGCCGAGGCTTATCCGGGTGAGATCAACCCATTTACTTACTCGAACATGCGAAAGGCAATAGGAGCATTTGAACGAGAGCTGCTCACTCCTTCGCGCGTTGACGAATACCTGAAAGGTAATAAAGAGGCATTGACACTTGAGGAAAAGAAGGGAATGCTTTCCTTTTCATATATCGGCTGCACGACATGTCACAATGGTGCACTGCTAGGTGGAAATCAATTCCAAAAATTTGGTGTGTATGCCCCATATTGGCAAGCCACAGGCAGCGAACGAATCGATCTTGGTGTATTTGCGGAAACTAAGGATTCGCTTGATCTATACATGTTTAAAGTTCCATCGCTGCGCAACATTGCGAAAACACATCCTTACTTCCATGATGGAAGCGTGGATGACCTCAGCCAAGCTGTCGAGATCATGGCCGAAGTTCAGTTGGACTACAAAATGAACGGTGAAGAAGTTTCAAATGTGGTTGCATTTCTCAATGCGCTGACTGGTGAAGTGCCAGCTAAGTTTCTGGAAAATCCATTGGCTGCGAACATGGAAGAAACAACTCCGGCTGCTACAGAATAGCAACCGGAGTGTGATATTACTGAATCACTAGTGGGAATGTAACCTCAACATCCGTTTCACCAGGGTTGCAGGTTCCATCCTTCACATCAGGCTGATGTTTCAGCGAAATGGTCGCGCTGCTTTTTATCGCATCCGTAGTTGACCAAGTAGACTGAAGGCCAATTCCATACTGCCCATCAGAATCCGTGCGTGAAATGGTCACCTTGTCTGTGGCCAAATCAAAACAAATGATGTGGTCTTTTGATTCCGATTTGATTTCCTCGGTGATGTCATCGACCATTTCACCGGACTCGTCCAGAAACTCCAATTCGACCGAATATGAAGCATTCGTGTCAAGGAAAATAGTGTCGATCACCGGATTCGATCCGCCAGCACCATCAGCATCTACCCATCGATAGTGGCTGTGTGTATTAGATGCACTGTTTGTAAAACCCACCTCCACTGTGGTGATGAGTTCTTCCTCATTTTCACCGTGAGGATCATCCGCATCGTCATCATCGCGTTTGCACGCGCTTAGGCTGAATAGCAATGGCAACATCATATATGCCATGTATTTTAAGATTGTTGTCTTCATGATTTTGAATTAAAAATGTTGAGTGAAGCGAACGATAATGTTGCGTCCAACTTCGTCAGCGAAGTATCGATAGCGATTCAAATAGCTTCGATAACGCTGGTTAATTAGATTGTTTATTTCGATGTTGAAGTGTGTTTCCCTTTTCCTGTTGGTCTTTGAAATGCCTGTCATGAAATGAGCGAGCACATAGCCATTTGGTGGCGCGACATAGTCACTGGATGGAGGCACTCGCCATTGTTTATTCACCCATTGCATTGCGGGTTTGACAAAAAAGCGGAGCCTTTTCCTTTCTCGTTCATACTTCAGAGAAAGCGAAGTTTGATCAGCAGGCATCTGAGCCAACCACGCTCCTAATGCTAAATTCCTTGCACGAAGGATTGACGTTTTCGATTCTACCGTGATCGAATTGGCGAACTGATAAGAAACTCTGCTGTCAACCCCGCAGAGCAAAGCATCCGTTTGCTGATACGCATAAGTGGGGAACGCCCCTCTGATGGTAAGCGTGGCCGGAAACTGAGGCACCAAATAGATGAATCCATTCATGAAATTACAATACCCTTCTAGCTCGAAAACGAGCTTTTGGCCTTCATAACCCAAGGACGAAGCAGCCGAATAGGAAACCTCCGCTTTTAGGTTAGAATCACCAATTTCATAGGTAGCAGCTCCATGGTGTAATCCGTTGCTGTACAACTCGTTCACATTCGGAGGACGCCAGGCTGTGGCTATGTTCCCCTTCCACTGCCAATTTTCGCTAAATAGCTTGTTCGCTCCGAGCGAAAAAGTCGGCTGGGCGTATCCATGATCAATATTTCTAACGGCACCTGACTCATCAAAATAGACACGCTGAAGCATCATATCCAGCCTCGCCCCTGCTTCGAAAATCCATCCCGATGAAAGCGTGAACTGATCAATGAGAAAGGCTCCACCAGACCACTTATGAAAGTTGGGAATGAAAAATCGACCCTCGTAGGTGTTCTCCTGAACCAAACTTGAGAGACCCAATCTGAACAAATTCCTACCCGGTTTCCGCGTTTCATACACTAAATCTGCCGTATGCGTAACAATCTCAAACTGCAGTCCTGGCAAGGTGGAATCCGCACCTCGGTGCTTGTCATATTCTTCCCTCAGGTTGTATTGCCGACCATAGGTCAACTTCAGTTGAGAATTGTCATTGGGTTTTACAAACCCCGAAATCTTGGTCAATTCATGCTCTACATGTTGATACGGTCTACCGATGTCATAGCTAAACCCAGACGTTTCCAACGGAACGGGTGATTCGAATGCTCGCTGCAAATCGGTTAAGTTTCCGATGTGTGTGGCGCTAAATATTCCAAGATTCGTATTGAACTGGCTATAGAACACCTCCAAGCCTTTGCGATGATCGGACAATGAAGCCGCCCCCGAGAAGTTCCACTCTTCTACTCCTGTGTTTTTGAGAAAATAGTCTGGTGTTTGCTGATTACCCAGTTTCTTCACAGAGCCTTGTGTTCGCCAACGCAATGCGCTGAAGCGCTCATGCCTACCCTCAAGGCTTCCGGCAGCCGTGCCTCCCCGTCCATTCGATTCTCCGGTGAGCTGCGCTAATCCACCAATTCCGACACTGTCAGGCAACGGCCGAGGATTCACCAAAACCACACCCGCAATGGCATCAGAACCATATTGAACACTGCTCGCGCCTTTGATTACCTGCAATTCACCTGCAATGGCCGGATCGATTTCCGGAGCATGTTCATTCCCCCATTGCTGTCCCTCTTGGCGCACACCATTGTTGATCATCAACAAACGATTACTATGCAAGCCATGAATGATGGGTTTAGAAATGGAACCCCCAGTGTTAAGCGAGTAAACTCCCGTCACACGTTCAAGTGACTTGCCCAAACTCTGGCCAGAAATCAACTCAAAATTTGAAATGGTTGTCATTAGGGTAACAGGATTTTCATCCCGCTTTTTTTCTTCAATTGAAACTGCTTCCAGGAGTTCCGCATGGTGCTCGGGAAAAAAATCGTGAACGAGGTTCGAGTCTACAATCAAGGTATCTCGAATTGGTTCACAACCCAAGTGTGCACAAACGACTATCCAAGTACCTGAACACACATTCTCCAGCCTATAGTTGCCATTTTCGTCAGAGATGGTTCCTGTCTCCGTCCCTTCAATGAATACATCAGCAAAGGACAAAGCACTGCCATCATGCTCATCAACCACCCGACCGGAAACAGTCCATTGGCAGTCGTTTTGAGCATAACCCAATGACGATAGCAAATACAACAGAACACACGCTAAGCGGTGCTTCATGTCGATCATGAATTAATTTGAACGAGGTTTTCGGCACATAGCCGAACAGAAATGCAATCGACCAACATCATGCCGATTGCAAGGGAAGCTAAACCGCGATCGGTGGTCCGCGCAGGCTGAGTTGATCAAACTGATCAACTGTTACAAATTGAACCCCTGTGAATTCGGACTTGTCAAATGATAGCAGAGTACAAGCCTCTTCCTTATCAGGAGCACTTATTAGCCAATAATGAGCGAGAGCAAGATTGCACAACGCACAATCCACTTCTTGTTCCAACAGGTGATCGTGGTCCTCACACGTATGAATACCATCGCTGTGGTGAAGCGCCAAGTGACACGCGTCAACCTCTCCAACATGATGTTGCTCGTGACAAGCAGCCTCTTCCTGATGATCATGAAACCATTCAGGAGAAACTCCGAGCAATGAAATGCTCAGGCTTAAGAATAAGGCCAGTGATTTATTAATTGACTTGGGCATCTGGAGACGAAGATAGTTTCTCCTTCGGAAGCTTCATGTGACCGATCTTACCGTTTCGACCAACTCCGATTACACGATCACCGAGAATCGCGCAACTGAAATAGCCTTCACTACTAATGTTCGTCCACGACTTCCCACAATCATAGGAGACGTCAGTTCCGGTTCTTCCGGTTGTTATCGCTATCCCGTTTTGTTCAACCGCCACACACGACCTGTAACCTGCAGGATTGCTTTCCGGAGTGTTCCAAGTCAATCCACCATCTTCTGTATATGCCGCGTTTTGCTGATTCATTGTAGAATCCACATAGCTACCTCCCACGGCAATCCCGCGCTCATCATCTGCGAAGGCAATTGAGAATATTCCGGAAGTGCTATTGCTGACCATCGGTATTGAAATAGCCTGCCATCCGGTGTATGCGCTCATCCTTAGAATTCTTGGCTCAGTTCCTCCTCCGGTAGCAATCCAAATACTGGAATTCCCCAGCCTAATACCGGTTCCTGAGGCTGCAAATCCTGCTTCTCCATCCAGCGTTTTTGGAATAATATCGTCTTCCACCCAATGCCAGGAAACTCCTTGATTCACCGATCGAAGAAGCTTTAATCGATTGTCAATTGGATCACCGTAGGCCATACCAAATTCTCCGTTGAAATCGAGTCCATCAAAAAATAGTGATCTATTGGTGTCGCTAAAGACCAATTGCCAATGCTGGCCTCCATCATTGGTTCGGTAAATGAACACGCCATCACCCGCATTTAAGGTAATGGCAGTATTCTTATCTATTGCTTCGATGTCCCGAAAATCAAGGTCTTCTGCTGATGGAACGGGCACTGTCATCCAAGTTAGACCCGAATCAAGGCTTCTCAACACTACGCCTTCTGTTCCACTAGCCCAAGCGCTTCCATCGGCTGCCAAATCAAGTCCGCGTAAGTGCGACTTAGTATTTGGGTCAATGGGTTCCCAGCCGGTCGATTCCTCGTGCGGCATTGTAACTTCACCCGAATCACAAGATGTGAGTAATGCAACACTCAACAATACTAACCAGCGCAAGGAATACACAACTTATTCGATGGTTACTCTTTTAATAAAGTTTGATCCAGAACCCGCCTCACCAAGTATGAGCATATACATGCCCGAGGGTAAATCCGAAATGTCTATCGAATACAGTGAGGCTGAAACCACATCTTGTTTCACTAATACTCCTTGAATGTTGTAGAGTCGCAAATCCACACGGTAGTTCGCGCTATGGTGTACAAACAGAGAATTGTTAGCCGGAATTGGATAAACGTCAAACGTGCTGCTCACCTCATCGATTCCAACACACTTCAGAATTTTTATGGTATCTGAGCCTGTGCATCCTTCTTCAGAAGTCACGGAAACTGAATATGTTCCCAATTGTGTTACTACCAATGTTGAAGCATTGGATCCATTACTCCATAAATGACTTCCTGAAATTCCTGTCTGCAAGGTGATACTCTGACCACCGCAGAGCTGCTTATTCGGGCCAAGATCAGGGTCTGGAACATCCAAAACAATGACGTTCAGGCTATCTGATTGCTGACACCCGTTAGCATCGGTCACTGTGACAAAGTAAGTATCCGTTGAATCAACCGTGGCTGTGTCTGTGGTTTGCAAATTAGACCAAGCATACACTGAGAATGGAACTGAAGTAAATAATCTGGCAGTTCCACACAAATCCTCCCCGTGATCGACATCGAATTCGTCCAAGATAGCTTGTGTAACCCCTATGGTATCCCGTCCCGGACAACCGTTGGCTGCGGTCACTTCTAACCAAAAAGAGCCGGCACTAGATACACTGATTGCGCTTGCCATTGAACCATTGGACCATAGATATGACCCCCAACTACCAGAAGGCGATATTGTCACGGACTCGCCAGGGCATATCTCTTTATCGGGTCCAAGATTTGGATTGGCCTTTGGCAGTATAGACAATATTGAAATACTGTCGGATGAGGTACACTCTAATGGACTTGTTACTGTCACTGAATAGAGACCAATACCCCCAACAGCAATAGAGTTGGTCGTAGAACCGGTGGACCATAAATAAGCTCCTAATCCTGCATTTACACTCAAAATCATCTGCGTTCCTTGACAAATGCTTGTGTCGTTTCCAAGCTCTATTTCCGGAAAATCGCCAACGTAAACATCCTGATATACAGTATCTGCACATGTTCCGTTTGTTCCCGTTAGCATGACGGTGTAAACTCCGGCACTGTCAAAAGAAAATGTGGTATTCGAATTTGACGTTACAAATGTCCCATTCAAGTACCAGTTGGTGCCTGTGGTCCCGGTGCTGGTATTTGTTGTACTCACAGACTCGCCCAAACAAATGGTATCCTGACTTAATGTGAATGAAGGATCAGCAGAACAACAGGATGTAACAGCAACATTGAATCCTCCGGCTGTATTGCTTAAGACACTATTCAAATAAGTATTTACAGTTACTGCATAACTATTCGCCCCAAGGGTACCTAAACTAACGGGTTGAGAATAAGAGACAATGGCAGGGAGGCAAATAAAGCCAACCGTATAGTTTAGATTAATAGTAATGTTGGTGCCGCTCACCGTGAATGATGATCCCAAATAGGCATAGTTGGCACACATATGTAAACCAGTCACTGTTGCCGTGGTTACAGAACAGTCATTTGGGTTTGCTGAAAAGGTGACATTGCTAATGGTTACTTGGGAAATGCTGGCTAGAGAAAGTGACGATAGAACAATGGAAAATAGCAGTGCGGAGGGTTTCATAAATGGATCTTTAGTTTTAATATTTCCCGGCAACAGCAAACACTGATTGCCTCCCCGAATACGGGTGCAAATTTGCTCAATTATTCCACTAGTTCTATATCCACATGTTCCGTTTGAGACGCATAAAAAACAAGCCAAAGACCGATATCGGTCTTTGGCTTGTTTTTGCTTCTGTTAAATGGTTTACTGTTTCGTGATGTTAAACTCATTTAATCGCTGCCCATCAAGACTTATGGTCATCAGATACATACCCACCGGCACATCTTTTAAATCAACCTTAGAGACGTGATTTCCAGCCATCACACCTGTCTTGTGCGATTGTATTAATTGACCATTTACGGTATAAATGTCCAACTGCAATTTACCCGAAGATGAAAACGCTGTTTGAACTGACACATAGTCTGAAGTGGGATTTGGGAAGACTTTTATTTCACCAGACTTAATTCCACCGATTCCGGTGACTACCGTAACCTTAACAATGCCAACACCCTCACAACCAAATGAATTGGTGACGGTCACAAAGTAAGTTCCCGTTTGTGTCACCGAGATAGTTTGGGTAGTCTTTCCATTACTCCACAAATATGTAGCACCCGGATTACCAGCATCAAGGGTTGTTGACTCACCTTCATTTATCTCTTGATTCAAACCTAAATCAACATATGGCACGGGATGAAGCGTGACATAAGCGGTGTCCTTATTTACACAGCCATTCGTGTCCGTAACTGTCACAGAATAGTTGCCCGTTTTACTTGGGAAATACGTTTGTCCGAACTGGTTTGGAACACTCCACACGTATGTTGCGCCTGGGTTCCCTGCATCGAGCATTACTGTATCTCCAACGCATGCCTCTACGGTACCAAATCCTATCTCGGGAAGTGGATACTCGACTATTTCAATATCATCAGAATCAACACAGCCGTTTATCGATGTAACGGTTACACTGTAAGGACCGAACGATGTGGCATAGATATACTGAGTAGTAGCGCCTGTGGACCAGAGGATGTCTTGCCCCGCATTTCCAGCATTGAGGAAAAATGAAACATTTTCTCCTATACAATCACCCAAATCGCTGCCGAGATTGACGATAGGGGCAGTAAATTCCGTAACTGTTATATCGTCACTTGCTGTGCATCCATTGCTATGCGTAACCGTAACTGCATATGTTCCTGCAGTCGTAACTGTCTTGCTAGATGCTGTTGTATTGTCATTCCACAAATATGTTGCGCTGGTATTCTGAGCGTCCAATAACATGCTGAATGTTTCATTTGAGCAGTAGGAGGTATCCTCTGGTCCCAGTTGAACAGAAACTCCAGGAAGAAAGGTAATGCCGCTTAGAATAATCTCATCATTGGACAGGTCGGTATCACCAATCAAATCTGTGGAAGCACCGATGGTTACCGTGCCTCCAGCCAAGGTGTTGATTGGTCCAAAAAACAACGTATCACTTTGCCCGGGTTTGATAACCTCGGTATAGAATAGATTGAATGAAGCGCTAATGCTTCCGGAAATAACAACATCTATGTCAAAGCTATCTTGATTGTTCATGGCAAAATTACTTACAACCACAGGAATCATATAACTGCTGTCGCCACAAATAGAACCAGATGGAACGAGAATATCTGCAATTCCAACATCGTTGACTGGAGCAGGAGTTACACAGATATTATCAAAATATTCAAGGCCCGCGTGTCCTGTCGGTTGCCCGGAAGCCGTGCCGGAAGAAGTCATCTCAACATAAAAATCAACGGCATTGAACTGATAAGCATAAGCTCCATTATCGACTGAGAATACCCAACCAGCATCTGTGAAAGCACCATTTACAATGATGAAAGCGGTGTCATTATCAAGATCTATTATATGCTCCAAGGTGTTCCAACTGCCCACTACGTAATTATAGTTGTCAGCGAAATCAGGATCAGCAACTCCGTTGGAATCCATCTTCACTTCAATGGCCCAATCTGTATTTGAAACACCGTCAACATAATTGTGAAGTATGTTATAGTATCCACCATGTCCTGATGCAACAAAAATGTCGAATGACAAATTATGTATGCCACTTGTGTACGGCTGCTCGAATTTTGCGACCACATCGGTAAATGTTCCATTGCCACTGGTGTAAGCCTTTAGGGAATTATTCCCTGAGCTCGCTTGTTCAGTGGAAATCGTACCTAGACCTCCATTTGTTGTTCCCCAATTGGTAATAAGGGCAGATTGAGCACTCGGACCTCCAATAGCATATTCATCAAAGTCATCACAATCAGTCACCACGGGATACATGTTCACGGGACCAGTCCAAGTGCTAAAGTTACCACTGCCGCAATTCCCGCGTACATAGAAGTCATAAACAAGATTCTCCGTTAAAGTGATCGTGGCTGTTGTCGAACTTGTGTTCTGCACAGTTCCGGTTCCTAGAGTGAAGCCTATTGGGCCGTATTGTATTTCCCAGCTCGTTCCGCTTCCTCCAGTGAAGCTCACTTGCGCGCTGGTGGTGCTAAGAGCGGTGCTCGCCAAAGCTGACGGAGCGGTTGAACATTGCGCCATAAGAGTCTGGCTGACTAAAGAAAATAACAAGGAAAAACCGAAGGCTGATAAAACTCTTTTCATGGCTGTTTTGTGTTAGGTTGATTCGACTGAACGAATTGTGTGCTAGACGAAACTATACAATTGTGCACACAAAAACGAATCAATCGGACTGAAGATGTGACGCTAAGCGATCCTGAAAGTTGTCCCTCCGAAGATCGTTGAATGTTTACCCTACTTCAAGTATGTATCCAACCAGCTGTAAAACTCGCGATGCCACATCACTCCATTCTGAGGCTTCAAAACCCAATGGCCTTCGTCAGGATAAAAAAGCAATTTGCTTGGCACACCCCTTAATTGGGCCGCTGTGAATGCTTCCAATCCCTGATTTATTGGCACTCTGAAGTCAAGATCGTTATGAATGACCAAAATTGGTGTATCCCATTTATCGACCAATCTATGAGGGCTGTTTTTCGCATAAGCATCCTTCATGGTTGGCTCCCAATATGGTCCACCGATATCCCAGTTGGCGAAGAATAATTCCTCTGTGCTACCATACCAGCTTTCCAAGTTAAATAGACCGCAATGACTCACAAAACACTTGAAACGTCCCTCATGAATACCAGCTAGATAATAAACTGAGTATCCACCATAACTTGCACCAACGGCACCCAAATTCTCTTTGTCGACATAGGGCTCCTTCGCAACTTCATCAATGGCACTCAAGTAATCCTTCATTGCTTGACCGCCCCAGTCTTGTGAAATTTGATCATTCCACTCCTGACCAAACGATGGCAGTCCCCTTCTGTTTGGAGCCACCACGATGTATCCATTTGCCGCCATCAATTGAAAATTCCATCTGTAGCTAAAAAACTGACTCACTGCGCTTTGCGGGCCACCTTGGCAGTATAGCAATGTAGGATACTTCTTCGCTGGATTAAAGTCTGGCGGGTAAATTACCCAAGTCAACATATCCTTACCATCCGTTGTTTTGATTAACCTCTTCTCCACCTTGCCCATCTTCATGTTAGCAATCATTTCATCGTTCGCATGGGTGACCGGAAGACTTTTGTTTTGAGTGGATAGAGAGTCCCAAACATGTAACTCGGCAGGTTGGCTCATTGAACTGAGTGAGCCGATCAGCTTCTTACCTGTCCAAGCAAGGCTATTGACGTTGTGCTCACCGACAGATAATTGCACGATTTTCTCAAGCGTGACCGTCTCGGCATTCGCGACTAGGCTGAGCTTGAATATTTGTTGAGTAGCCTGCACCCCGGATATGGCGTATATAGCATCGCCATTATCGTTCCAGCATAGATTGCTAAAGCTTTGATCTAGATTTTCAGTTAAAGGAAATTTTTTGCCCGAAGACATATTTCGCACCCAAACAACATTCTTATCCGATTCAAAACCATCTCGCTTCATGCCAACCCAAGCTAACCAATTTCCATCTTTTGAAAAGACCGGTTCATTATCATAACCCAATTGACCTTCAGTCAGGTTAGTCGTTTTTGCGGATGCCAGATCATATTGCCATAATTCACTGTTAGTGCTGAGTGCATAATCCTTTCCCTTTTTTTTCTTACACACATATACAAGCGAATTTCCGTCAGGCGCCCATGCTACCTGTTCTGCACCTCCGAATGGCATCATTGGGCTGTCGAAAGGCTCACCCTTCATAATGTCCGTGCCATTTTTTACGTTAGACCCGTAATCAGCTATAAAGAGGTGTTGATACTGATAGTCGTGCCATTGCGTCCAGTGGCGCACCATGAGATCATCATATGCTTTACCGGTTGCGTGAGGTAAATCAGGATACTTATCTGCCAATGAGGTCTCAATTTTCACATCCTGCGAATAGCTGATGTGCTTCATATCGGGTGAGTATTGAAAATTGGCTATTCCCCCCTCAATATGCGTTACCTGCTTAGCCTCTTTGCCATCAGGATTCATTTCCCAGAGTTGCACCGTTCCGCTCTCCGCACTCAGGTATCCAATTTTTTTTCCGTCAGGCCTCCAGCGCGCTTCCACCACGTTCGTTTTCAAATTGGATAGCTCCTGCGGAACAATGGCATTAATCATGACTTTGAATAGCTGAGCCGTTCCCTTATTCTCACTGAGATTATAGCTTTTTTGAATGTAAATTACAGACATGCCATCCGGAGAAACCTGCTCCCCATAAACACGGTGGAGTTTCCAGAGATTTTCAGGCGTTAGGGTTTGGGCGGACAAGGCCGTGGATCCCAAGCAAAGAATAAATAGGATAGCAAACTTTCGCATAACTGATTATTGTTAGGCGGCAATATTATCGAAACCTAGCGGCATTCCTTAACATTGCAGCACACAAACCTTCGCTGTGCAAAACACCCTCACATACGCCCAACAACAAGATGCCCAAGATGATCTGGCATCATTTCGAGATCGTTTTTACTTTCCTGAAATCAATGGAAAAACCTCCATTTACTTCACAGGAAACAGCCTTGGATTGCAACCCAAATCTGCCGAGGCCTACTTGAAGCAGGAACTTGAAGACTGGCGAAAGTTTGGAGTTGAAGGCCACTTTGAGGCGCGCAGACCATGGTACGCTTACCATGAGTTCTTTAGCAAGGCCATGGCAGAAATTGCGGGAGCCACGGAAAGCGAAGTGGTGGCCATGGGTTCGCTGACGGCCAACTTGCACAGCCTGATGACCAGCTTTTATCGCCCAACCGAATCCCGATACAAGATTCTTTGCGAGAAAAAGGCCTTTCCATCCGACACCTATGCCATGCAGGCACAGGCAAAAATTCACGGGCTGGATCCAAAAGATGCCGTGGTTGAAATCGCTCCTGCGCCCGGATCAGACTTGATTTCTGATGATGCCATCATCGAAAAGATTTTTGAATTGGGTGACTCGCTGGCCGTGGTGATGATTGGCGGAGTGAACTACTATTCGGGTCAGGTGTTTGACATGCAGGCCATCACCGATGCGGCACACAAAGTCGGTGCGTATTGCGGCTTTGACCTGGCGCATGGTATGGGAAACATAGAGTTGAAGTTGCACGAGTGGCAGGTAGATTTTGCAGCCTGGTGCACTTACAAATACCTGAACAGCGGTCCGGGTTCTGTGGGTGGACTATTTGTTCACGAAAACAATCACCGAAAGCCGCTTCCAATCCTTGCAGGATGGTGGGGACACGACAAGGAAAAGCGCTTTCTGATGGAGCCTGAATTTGTGCCAATGAAAAGCGCGGAAGCCTGGCAAATGAGCAATGCTCCTGTCTTCAACATGGCCATTTACCTCGCTTCGCTCGAAATTTTTCAGGAAGCGACCATGCCTCGATTGTGGAAGAAGAGCCGACCGTTGACAGACTATTTGGAATTTGTGATTCATGAAGTAGCGAAGGAAACGGGGACAGACTTGGAGATTATAACGCCCAAAGAACAAAGGCGAAGAGGATGTCAATTGAGTGTTGTAGCCCACGGCTACGGCAAAGCCCTCTTCGATAAAATCACCGAAGCAGGAGTGATTGCCGACTGGCGTGAGCCGAACGTGATCCGCATGGCACCGGTGCCGCTTTACAATTCTTATGAAGATGTGTATCGATTCGGAGAAATTTTGAAAACCGCATTAGCCTAATTTTGAACGATGGCTAAGAATTTGAATTGGAAAGCTTTTGAGATGCATGAGGAGCAATCAGCCTATGGTGAACGCTTATTTAGCGAAATGACCATGGGGCAGAGATTAGAACGCTTTTTCATGATGTTAGAGATCCGATCTGAACTCACAAACTTGAATAAGGAGCCTAAAGAAGGCGTTTACAACCTAGTAAAGCCATGTTTTCCCAAGAAGTAATTGATGCCATTGAATCGTTTAACCGACATAAGGTAAAATATGTGGTTGTTGGTGGAATTGCGGTTATTGCGCACGGTTATGATCGCTCAACTGGCGACATGGACATTTGGCTTTCAAACGAAGAGGATAATTTAGATCGGTTTAAAAACGCGCTTGCTGAGTGTGATTTTGATCACGATCAAATCAACGAAGCAATCGATGGTTTCAAAGAAATGGGACACCTTACCGTAACCATAGACCATCGATTTCCATTTGATTTTATGCCCGTTTATTCTTCCAAAATACCGTTTGAAGAAGCTTTTGAAAAAAGCAAACAAGCCACCATGTTTGGCGTCAATTTGACGGTTGTGGATTTGGATTCGCTGATTGATATGAAAATCAAAGCGGGTAGGATAAAGGATTACCGAGACGTACTCGAACTCAAAAAGAAAAACAATTTAGACTAGCCAGAAGCCATCGGCTAAAGGCAAAAAGGGAACAAAACCCATGAAACAAGTAACCATTGTAGGAGCAGGATTGGTAGGATCGCTTTGGGCGGTCTACATGAGCAAGGCAGGATACAACGTAAAAATCTACGAGCGCAGACCGGACATCCGCAAGGCTGAAATTTCGGCTGGAAAGTCGATCAACCTGGCGCTGAGCGACCGCGGTTTGAAGGCGCTGGATGCGGTGGGCGTAGGTGATTTAATTCGTGAAATTGCCATTCCAATGCCGGGCCGAATGATGCATGCCTTGGATGGAAACCTGACCTTTCAACCCTATGGTCGCGAGGGACAGGCCATCAACTCGGTGTCCCGGGGAGGCATCAATGCGAAGATGATGGACATTGCCGAGCAAATGGGCGGTGCTGAGATCTTTTACAACGAAAAATGCATCGGGGCTGATCTGGACAAAGGCATTTGCTACTTTGAAAATTCAGTGACCGGAGCAACCACCACCGTGCACTCTGATCTCATCTTCGCCTGCGATGGCGCCTTCTCAGCTGTGCGCTACAACGCGATGCAAAAGCTGGATCGATTCAACTACGAGCAGCGATACATTGCAGATGGTTATCGTGAAATCCTATTGCCGGCCAACGCAAACGGATCTTACAAGATGGAGAAGAACGCCCTCCACATCTGGCCGCGCGGTCGGTTCATGCTGATTGCCCTGCCAAACGAAGACGGATCGTTTACATGCACGCTTTTCATGCCGTTCGAAGGCGACAACAGCTTTAGCAAGCTGACCTCCAAGGCAGCCGTGGACGAGTTTTTCAAAACTACCTTCCCTGACTTCCATGCGATGATGCCCGATATTGCGGATGCCTGGGAAGATCATCCGCTTTCATCCCTGGCCATCACGCGATGCTATCCCTGGCATCATGGAAAATGTGCGTTGATGGGCGATGCCGCCCATGCCACCGTTCCATTCTATGGCCAAGGCATGAATGCCGGTTTCGAAGACTGCACCGTGATGAACGACCTCATGATCAAACACAACCACGATTGGGAAAAAATATTTGCCGAGTACAGCGTTTTCCGCAAGCCTGATGGTGATGGGCTGCAGGAGCTGAGTTTACACAACTATCACGTGATGCGCGACTACGTGGCCGATCCCAAATTTTTGCTGCAGAAAAAAATCGAAGCTCGATTCAGCGAAAAGCACCCGGACAAGTGGCTGCCGCTTTACAGCATGACCACCTTCAGCGACATTCGCTACAGCGTGGCTTGGAAAGAAGGCCAGCGCCAGCAGCACATTATGGATGAAGTGATGGCCACGCCCGACATAGAATCAAAATGGGATTCTATTGAGGTTGAACAGATGATTATCAGTCAATTGGCATAGCCATAGGCCGCATAGTGGGAGAGTTCCATTAAGTTTGAAGAACTCAAATCCACAACCGATGAAATCAATCTTGTTCGTTCTTCCTTTCGCCCTTGCGACTGTAGCATGTGGCCCACAAAGTGACCAAAGTTCCTCTGACGCTGATACTACCATGCACGAACCGGCAATGGAAGAAGCAGCACCAATGCCTGAAAAGAAATTTCGATACGACACCAGCTTCGTGGAGAATGTCGAAACCAATGAAATGGAAATGAAGGTGGACACTATTCAAATCACCGAATAGACCCTTTTCTCTAATACGATTCGGTAGATTTATCGCATGCAATACCGAGAAACGCAGATCTCATGGCTGTTCATCAGCATCATGCTTGCCGTGGTTGTTTTGCTCTATGTGGCCTATGCCTTTCAGTGGGGAGACAATCCGATGCCGATGGAGGGGTTGGTCCCGCTCGTGTTGATCAACCTGGGCATTGGACTCTTGTTTTACAAAATGACCACCCGGATAGATGGCAACCAGATTCGCATAAGCTATGGCATGGGCCTGGTTAGCATCAGCATTGACGTGCACCGATTAAACCGCTGCGAGGTGATGCGCACCAAGTGGTGGTGGGGCATCGGCATACGTTTCACCCCGAGGGGAATGCTCTACAACATTCACGGCCTGGACGCTGTGGCGATCAACTACTATAATGGCAAACGCGACAAAACGGTGATGGTAGGTAGCTCCCAACCGGAAAAGCTAAAGGCGGCCATAGATGCTCACTTTGCGAAGCGCGCATGACTTCACTGATCATTGTGGAACAGCGATTCCAAATTCCATTGTGCAACAGCAATCGAAAAACAATTATGCAACAGCGAATAGCGACATCAGCTGCTTGCACTTATTTGTAAGTGATTGAAATCGAATCATGCTCTTGCAAAAGACGACTTACCCATGAAGCGCCTATAAAACTGAAGAACAGAATGTTAGAGCGATTTCTGACGTTCGAATAAACTATACAGTATACATTTACAATTGTTGGCAGCAATTTGAAAATGAAAACCGAACAACAGTCAGATAAACCAAGCGATTACGAGTACAACAAAAGTGATTACAGGAACAGACATCAGTTTTGGGCTGGTCAGACTTTAACACAATTCGGAAACTCCAACAACTTCTTCATAATAGTTGGATTTGCGGTACTTGGATATCTAGTAAAGGAACTTGACCAATTTGGAGAAATCACAATCACGTGTTCATGGCATGAAATTGATCCAAGGGCTACTTTCCTTGTACTTGCATTAATATTTACATTTCTATCTCTAGTCTCAGGTACATTGACCATGTTGTCCCGACTTTATGATTTAAGATTGACTAGACATATCAATATCATTCGTATCAAAGTCTACTCAGAGAAATTCAATTTCGACCGTAAATTACCTGACCAGTATATTGACATTAAAGGTGATTTGAAATTCCCGGAGTTTCATATCAAGTTATGGAAGAACTTTTGGGGAACCATCGTTAACGACAAGTGTTTTCTGACCGACAAAGACCTTGACGATGTCAAATCAAGACATGAAAAATTCCTTAAGCTCAGGGAGAGGACATTAATGTTAGGTAGATTTTCATGGATTTCATTTAAGTGGCAAATCATTTGGGTTGCGCTTGGTTTATTGACTTTTACAATTTGTTGGAAATAACTGATTCAAAATGCGATTCCACTTTACCATTTGTACAGCGGTAGTTCTCTTGACGGGTTCACAGCTTCATGCACAACTAGATCTCACAGAACAAGAGCTAACTTCTTTTAAGCTTGACGGCAAACAATATCTCGCTCCAACTCTAGCTAACCTCTTCAAGTGTGTTGAATTAAGCACTAAGGACTGGGAAACAGAAATGAAAAAATTTGACTTTTCTGACAGAGGATTTCAAAGAGGTTGCACATACTATGGTAGTGGAGCTGACTTGTCTTCAATTGATGGATTGTACGTGACCGAAAAATGTCCAGGAGATATTATTTCACTACAGTGGTCGTCATTTGGTGACAATAACAAATCCCTGTTTGACGACATAACTTATCAGCTTGAACCCTATTTCGTTGAAACCACAGAAGATAACTGGAACATTTATCGAATCAAGTTTGACGAGACGATTGGTTATTTATTCCGCATTCATCGAGAGAACTCGTTCGAGGTCATATTTCTTCACAAAGTCAAACTTGATTCTTCGAGTGAATAACAAATTGAAATGAAAAATTAAAAAACTGCTGCCAACAATCGCTAAGAAAACATGCTCGGTGAACGGTAAACATTCACAATTTATCTTTCAAACCAAATTCCTTCTCGCGAAGAACTTTTCGGTTTGAAATCCGCCCGTTTCTTAGCGGGGGCCGTTGGCAACAAGCTAAAAAATCATGAAAAAAGAAGAAGAGTTTGAATTAGCAATGGAAAGTTTCCCTGATAAAATAAAGGAAATCGCTGTACACACTCGAAGACTGATTTATTCAATTCTCCCCGAAGTCGTGGAAGTGGTATGGATCAGACAGAAAAATACGGGTTATGGCACCGGACCAAAAAAGAAAACCGAACATTTTTGCTGGATAATGCCAGCAACCAACCATGTTAATTTAGGATTTAATTATGGTGCGGAACTTCCTGATCCCGAAAACATACTGGAAGGAACTGGAAAATTATTCAGGCATTTTAAGGTAAAGTCGATTGAGGATTTGTCAAATCCAGATTTGATAAAAATACTGAAGTATTCTACAACTTATCGGGTTCCGGTTATAGGCATGAAATAAACAATTGATAAAATTAAAAATGAAAAAAGCCAGTTGCCAACAATGAACTGAGCTAAACGGCTCCAGGTTGTTGGTTCTTACCCTTTCAACGCTTCCAGCGAAGCCTTCACGAAATTGATGTCGTCAATGAGGAACTGAGCTGAAATGGTGGCTCCGGTGATGCCGTCCACGTCCTCTCCCAATTTTAAAGTGGGAGTTTTTCCAACGAACTTTTTCAGCCAGCCTTTTCGGCAAATCTCGTAACCATAAGCCCCCGGGTAGTTGGCAATGTCCAGCGCGCGAATGCTCAGGTCGTGGTTAAAAACAATGACGTAATCAAACGTCTCATAGGCCGTGGCATTCGGGTCACTGGGTTTGGCACAGCCGCCCACTTTGCATCCGAATGCGGTTGAAAAACACGCATAAGCCTCCACGGTGTCATTGATTTTGATGGCATATAAATTCCCTATGGCAGCTTTGATGCTATCGGGCACGGCAATGGCCTCGGTGGTGAAGTCGTAGTCGTCAAATGTTTTCTTCAGCACCTTTTCCAGCGTTTTCTCCATGGGCGTAAACCCGAAGGTGAGCACAATGCTCAAAATGAACATATATGGAGCAAGTCGCTTCATCAGAACCAGTAGCCAAATCCTACGTTGCAAATATTGGTAAATCGCTTCTTGTCCAGGCTTCTCATCAGTTGATAATCCGCCTTGAAAATCAATCCGGGAGCGGGCTTCAAGCCAAAGCCTGCGGTGATTTCTTCGTGTGCGTAGGAGGTGTTTTTCACTTCTGCCTGGTGCACCGCATAGTGGGTATCGTAATACTCATAGCGAGCAAACGGAATGAACTGCAAATAGCCATTCTTCTTCAGGTTCTGAGTGTAAGAAATCTCACCGTACCCACCTAAAATGGCGCTTCCCACGTCCGACCCTGCGAACACGTTGTAAGCATGCGTATTGGACAACTCTGTGTAAATTGCTTCGCCCCTGAATTGGAAGTTGTTCATGTTATACGTCAAATTCAAACCCACCATGTTTATGCCGACCGAACTGGAATCGGCCGTGGCCATGGCTGCTGCATCGGATTTCATGGCTCCGTTGTAAAGCGAGCTTTCTGTTCTTCCGGAGTAAAATGATCCCTCGATTAATAAGCTGTTGAACCCAAAGTAGCTCAGCTTACCGGTGAACGAGGGTGTTCTCAAACTCGATTCATCGCCTCCCTGACGTGCATTTCCCGGAACAGTGGGATGGCGCACTTTCTCAGTTTTGGACTTCAGTTGGCGCTTCCGATAAGCGTTGAACCCATTCGATGATGGGAGAGAAGGCTTTCCGATATCATCGAGGCCTTAAACAACCCCTTAAAAATCCGCCTCACTTGTGCCATGGCTGTGAGAATGTGTAATTTCATCCGACGTTCCGAAGTGCCTGAACGCCACTGCCATTGAATATGGTCGGTCGAACTTATCTTGCGATATCCATTTAAATCCAGATCAAACCACTTTAAAGTTGGCGCTTGTCGCTTCTTCGGGATCACTCCGTAGCGATGAATGCCTGCTTCGATTAACGCTATGTTTGAATTCCACCTTGCAAGAAAGTCCGGAGTGATCACGAAGCGATAACCCAAGTGGATTACCTGGTACGCACAGGCTGATTTTGCCCGCGAATTTGGTTTGACCATGTGTTTGGTTGTAATGCGCTTCTCCGTGATATCATGGGTAGCAAATTATAACATTCGGCAATCTTGAACGTGTTTCATATGGATAGTTGAAAGCACAAAAACTGTGGTATATACTTGGAGTAGACAGAAGTTGATCGAAGCGCAGATGCGATAGCCACAAACGCAGATACCGGTGATGATATGTGAAAAAGGCCATGGTATGACCTTTCTTTGCCCAAATAGAGCGTATTAGATCAAGTTCATCATTATCATCAAGCAACCAGGTACATTCAGAATGATTCCAACAACGACTACGCTGGGCTACCACCTTTTCGCCAACTTAGCTGAGTTTCTACGATAGCTCTCCTCTTTCAGGCCAACCCTGCACATAACAGGACTGAGTAGCACGCGTCAGGTCAAACACCGTTTCATGGTTTCAACTTCCTCGGAGACAGGCGGTATCTTCAGGCTCTCTGTTTCAAATTCAAGCACATCGAGGCAGGCGCCCAAGACTTTACCCGAATCGAGCGCATCCAGCACATCAGCCGTAAGCTTACTGCTATGCCACCGTGCGAGCGGTATTGGATCAGGTAAATGAGCCAAACCTTCCTATCCACTCGGCATTCACCAGATTGCGCGTTCGTTTCGTCCGTAAGGCGTAAGAATGCTGACCACAGGATTGCTCGAAGAGCTCGCTCATGGACGCTTCGCAATGGTGCACTGGATGTATTTGTCATAAGCCAATGCGGTTACACCAAATCCGCTGATAACCTTGGCAAAAGCCGAACCCGTATTGCCACAACCAACAATGCCCACGGTTTTTCCTTGCAGCTCAATGCCTTCGTTCTCTTTGCGCAACCACACTCCCTTCCTCACTTCACGGTCGGCTTTGGGAATGCGATTGAACATGGCCAACAACATGGCCAGAGCATGCTCTGCCACGGCCTGTCTGTTTCCTTCCGGAGAACTCACCACCTTGATGCCCATTGTCTGAGCATATTCCACGTCAATGTGTTCGAGTCCGGCACCGACCCGCCCTATGACCTTCAAATTCGGACTTCGATCAATAAGTTCCTGGCGAATGGCTATTCGGCTTCGCAATAAAATTCCCTCTGCGAAAGGAAGAGCCATTATCACTTCCTCCATGGGTCGATCGCTCATATCAAGACAGTCGTGACCCTCCTGCTCCAAAATTTGCTGCAGTGATTCATGAAACGTATCTATGATCAGAAACTTCATGGGGTCAATTTTCAATGTCAATGACTCTCACCTCCACCCTGCGATTGCGCTGATTTGCAGCTTCCCGCTCAATGGAGGCACTGAGCATGAGCACGGTTTCATCGCTGATTACCGGTTTTCTGTGGCCATAACTTTGAACTGCAATTCGATCACCTGGTATGCCCTTGTTCAAAAGCAATAGCTTGACCTTTTCTGCGCGCTGTATGGCCAAAAGTGTGTCTTCATTTATCGCGGTGTGTCCTCCCAATTCGATCTTCAATTGAGGGTTGTCCTTCAGAATCCCAACCAGCGACTTGACGATGTGTTCGTCACGAAGCGTGTCCACGTATTGCCCATCGTCATCGAAACGTCTGTTTGCATCCGCGTAATCTGTACTTCCGTGTTTGAAGCTGATGTCGGGTAACTTGCGCTGCGCAAAACCAGATGAGACCACCAAAATGAAAACGGAAATCGCCAAGAATCGCATTGGCTAAATGTATAGCAAATGCCCGATCAGGAAGTAAATGAACAAGCCGAGTACGTCATTTACAGTGGTGACAAATGGCCCCGTGGCCAGGGCGGGATCAATTTCGTACTTGTCCAGAATAAGCGGAACGAAGGTTCCGAACAAAGCCGCAACCATGATCACGCTGAACAACGCAAGACTAACCGTAGCGCTCAGCACTAAGGAGTCGTTGAAGAAATAGTTGTAGGTAAAAATGAGCGCAGATAACACCAATCCATTCAGCATAGCCACACTGAATTCTTTACTTAGCTTCGCCATGATACCTGTCAAACCCAAGGAATTGTTGGCCAAACCCTGCACAATGATGGCCGAGGACTGCACCCCTACGTTTCCGCCCATAGCAGCAATCAATGGAATGAAGAATGCCATTTCGGGGTAGAGCTGCAAGTCACCCTCGTAAAGTTCAATAACGCGAGCCCCAAGAATTCCTCCGATCAAACCAATCAACAGCCAAGGCAAGCGCGCTCTGGTCAACACATAAATCGAGTCTGTAGACTCAACACTTCCACTGATACCGGAAGCCAAAGCATAATCCTTCTCTGCTTCTTCCTTGATCACGTCCACCACGTCATCGATGGTGATTCGACCCAACAAGCGACCCAATTCATCGACCACAGGAAGCACGACCAAGTCATACTTCTCCATGATGTTGGCAATCTCTTCTTGGTCTTCATCCACGTTCACCGAACGAATCTTGGAGTCATAGATATCCGCAATCTTACTTCGCAGTTCTGTAAGCAATAGCTTCTTAACCTGCAATCGACCGATCAACACGTCATTGTCGTCAACCACGTAGACAGTATAGACGTGCTCGATTTGTTCGGCTTGCTTGCGCATTTCCTTCACTGATCGGCTCACCGTCCAATTTACGTTGACCTTGATCAACTCCTTGGCCATCAGAGCTCCCGCTGTTCCTTCTTTGTAGTGAAGCAGGTCGACAATATCTTTTGCTTGCTGTCTATCTTCAATGAGCGCAATGACTTCCTCCTTCTGTTCCTCCGGAAGCATAGAAATCATGTCCGCAGCATCATCGCTATCGAGGTTGTCAATGAATTGCTCGGCAATTTCTTTCGGAGTCAGTTGCGCCAGGAACTCCTCTCGGGAATCCTCGTCCAGGTGCATGAGCACATCGGATGCGCGATCTGCATCTAAGACTTTGTAAAGCACCAATGCCTCATCGGCATCAAGCTCGTCCATAATCTCACCAATGTCTGCGGGGTGAAGCTCATTCACAAGCTCCAACAACGCACCTTCCTCGTTCCGCTCAATGGCAGCGCGCAGATGTTCAAGGTATTCTTTGGTGAGTTCGAACTGCATTTTTGGCGCAATCAGCGGCAAAAGTAGCAGATTTCAATCAGGGCTTCAGGAGGCGGGAAAGCTTAACGAAGTCTTCAAATCCAAGCTGCTCCGGACGCATTTCAAGATACTGAGAAACAGCATCTTGGTTGCTGTCATTCAAAAAAGATTTGATCGAATTCCGAAGCATTTTCCTTCGTTGGTTGAATGCCTGCTTGACCAGCGTAAAGAGGAATCTTTCGTCACAGTCAGGCTTGTAACCCTTTTTTCGAACAACCCTGATTACCCCGGATTGAACCTTTGGAGGCGGGAAAAAAGCATCGGCTTCCACTGTGAACAAATACTCGACATCATAGAATGTTTGGCACAAAACGCTTAAAATGCCGTAGTCTTTGCTGCCGGGAGGCGATGCAATGCGCTGAGCCACCTCCTTTTGAAACATGCCCACCAGCCCACGCACTATTTCGCGGTTTTCCAGCATTTTGAACACAATTTGCGAACTGATGTTGTAAGGAAAGTTTCCAATGATAACCCATTGACCTTCTGGAATAGGCCATTTGAGAAAATCCACGTGGTGAAGTCTATCGGGATTCAGAAAGTACTCCTTCCTCAAGTGAGCCACACTTTCATCATCAATTTCAATGATGTGCAGCTCCGGATATTTCGGCAGCAATCGTTCTGTGAGCACGCCCTCTCCCGGACCAATTTCCATCAACAAAACAGGAGCCAGCGGCTCCACTGCATCCACAATGCGCTGTGCCGCATTCAGGTCTCGAAGGAAATGTTGGCCAAGGGATTTTTTAGGTTTGACCATCTTATTCAGGATCGAGATAGGTTTCGGGTGCGAACATGTTATGTATAGCCTTGTTCAATTCAGGTTTCTCGGGATTCCGAATGCTAAACACCCAATCTTCGTGGGAATGCTTTAATCCTAGCGTAAGGATAAAAACGCCTGGTATTAGTAGGGCTCCGGCAGCAACCAATAGAGGTGGACCAACCAAGAGACCACAAGATCGAGCGCATTCATCATTTGTCAACAGAGATTGTGCAATCACGTATCCACCAGTGGCTAATATTGGACTGCCACCTACGACCATAGTGGCTCCAATAATGATACTCTCAGTATTCCTTATTCGGATTCTATCAATCTGATTAAGGTTTATGAGTTGATCTTCCAACACAATTTTGTCTTCAAAAACATTAAACCTTCCTCTATACTTGGTGCCATCCATCATAACCACTTTCACTCGCGAACCTTCCTTCAAAAACTTTTTCCGAACACCTCCCCGCTTTTCGAAATACAGTTCCGGCACTTGATTCTGTGCCACACATCCAAGTGCGAAAGCGAAGGCAATGAGTATGAGAGAAAAAGCGCGCATCACGCAATGGCTAGTCCATTAATTCTAAAAGGGTCCTAAAGGCGACAAACTTGTCCCTATATCTTGATGTGTGTTCTTCCTGCAAGCGCGGAGCATGATCGCGATAGTATGCCTGAAGATCATCCATGGTATCGCAACGATACTGAATGGAGTAAGTAATTCCATCTTCATCGTCCACCAACACTTTTGCGATTTGATTGCCTTTAAAGTGGCCCGTGCTTAACACGTCCGGGATATGTACTTCGCGCATCCAATTGAGCCACTCGTCATGGACATCGCTGTCGATTTTTACCGTTACATTGTAAATGATCATGCTCCGAAATTACTTAGAAGTTATTCTTCCTTTGCAGACATGGACTACAAAGAGGTCAATCGTAAGCTCTGGAACGATAAAGTCGATGCACATGTCGCTTCCGAGTTTTACGATGTGGAAGCATTTATTCAGGGCAAGAATGTGCTCAATTCAATCGAACTTGATTTGCTAGGCAACATTGCAGGAAAGTCCATCCTTCATCTTCAATGTCACTTCGGACAAGACTCGATTGAGCTGAGCAGAATGGGCGCACAAGTCACCGGAGTTGACCTGAGCGATAAGGCCATTGAAAAAGCCAAATGGCTGGCAGAACGGTGTGGAACCCAAACCCGATTTGTGTGTTGTGATGTTTATGACGCTCCAAGTCATGTTGCCGAAAAGTTCGACATTGTTTTTACCAGCTATGGCACCGTTGGCTGGCTTCCCGATATGGGCAAATGGGCCAAAGTCATAACCCATTTCCTGAAACCCGGAGGCAAGTTTGTGTTTGCCGAATTTCATCCCGTGGTTTGGATGTTTGACAACAGCTTCACTGAAATCAAGTACGGGTATTTCAATAGCGGAATGATCGTAGAGGAAATGGAAGGAACCTACGCAGACCGCAATGCGCCAATCAAGAACAAGGAAATTTCTTGGAATCACACGATCAGCGAAGTAATGGATGCTCTGATACAGAATGGGCTACAAATAGAAACAATCCAAGAGTTTGACTATTCCCCCTATGACTGTTTTCAAAACACGGTAAAGCGCGGTGAGCGCATGTTTCAGATTAAGGGACTGGAGGGAAAGATGCCAATGGTATATGCGCTGCGCGCAGTTAGCAGTTAGCTTGGCTATTGCTTTGGACGAAGCTTCGGGTCTAGCACGTATGCTTTTTCAAGCCAAGACCGGGCTTCTTCCTCCTTATTCATCCGCTGATAGGTAACTCCAATGAAATAATGATACGAGGCATTCTTCGGATCAAGCTGCAATGCCTTTTTAAACCAAGTGATGGCTTCATCGTATTTGCCAATGGTTCCATAGCAGCTTGCCATGTTGCCCATCGCATCAAAGTAGCGTGGGTCTTGCTCGACAGCCTTTTTGAAATACTCAATTGCTTGATCAAACTTGGCCTTTTCAAACAAGACTGTACCCATGTTGTTTAGTGTGACCTTATGCGTTGGTTTGGTTTTTAAAATCTCGCGATAAATCTCCTCCGCTTGATCGCGGTAACCAAGGCGTTGATAAGCCAAGCCCAACTCACTTTGAGCGTCTGTAAAATCCGGATAAATGCGCAAGGCTTCCTTCAAGGCTTTCATCGCTTCTCTGATCCATTTATTTCGCTCTTTTTGATCCTTGTAAAGTATTGCCCGCTCCTTCATATAAGCCATTCCGAGGCGATAGTGTGTTCGGGAGCTGTTGGGGCTATTGTGGATATCTGCCTCGTACAATTCAATTGCCGTGTGCCAGTCCTTATTTCGTGCCATCGTTTTCCCTGAATACAAGAGGAGAATAGCGGCAGTCAATGTGATTGGCAGCACTGCCTTTGCGACAATAAATTGGCCATTGGTTTTCAGTGTAGCCCACTTCCAAATCAACCATGCAACGCCTATGCAAAAACCAATGGAGGGTAAAAACAGTAATCTCTCTCCGAAATGGGTTCCGATGGTGTAAACCAGGTTTGAATAAAGGGAGAACGTAACGAAATAAAATAGTATTGCAAATGACCAAGTTGCTTTCGCTTTGAGGCCTTTCCAAGCCAACCATATCATCACACCATAAACAACAAGGGACATCCAGAAGAAAGGATCGCTCACTCCTACTATGGGTATTTGATAGCGACTGTAGTCATGCGCAAGTGGATGTGGTATAACCAACTTCCAGACATACATGCCGCATATTTTGACTGCTGTCGCGAACCAGTCCAGATCATGAGGGCGGGACAAAATGTTGTCCATTCCCGCCACGACCTTTTCACCTGATAATCCGCCCAAAACCGAGAATCGAATCCCCATGTAAATGACCAACGGAACAAACAGCCAGGCCATGGTCACAAGTGACTTTTTCCAATCTAACTCCGAGAAAAAGTAAACCGCAAGCGGAACAATGGGAATCAGTGTAACCACGCTTTCCTTGGACGTAAGTGCCAAGAAAAATGAAACAAGGGCTAATGGAATCCATAGACTAAAAATTTGAACACCATTTTTCCATAGGGCAATTAGGGCGATGGAAGAAAATAGTACCGCCAGCAGCTCATCAGCACTTTTGATGTTTGCCACAACTTCAGTGTGGATAGGGTGCGCTACAAACAGTGCGGTAGCTAACAATGCCAAAATATACTTCGACCTCCCAAACCAATTGACCAACAAGAAAAACAGAGCAACAATGCAAAACACATAGAGCAATACATTGGTAATGTGAGCCGGTCGTGGATTATTTGGCCAGTGTTCCCACTGCCAGGCAAATAGTGTAAGAACCAATGGGCGATACAAGCTCCCCGGTTCTGACCAATAACCATAACGGTAGTTCGTTTTCCAAATCAGCGGGATGCTTTCGGTACCCTTTTTAACAACGCTGTTTTCAGTGATGGCTGAAAGGTCATCGAGTACATAGGCGTTATCAAACGTATTAACATTCAAAACCAACGCAAAAAGTCCGAGTAGGACAGCTATAATCCACAGTTTCTTGCTTGAAACATTGGGTTCGCTAATCGACTTTTTTTCTGCCTTCTTGCCTTTCATTCACGGCCGAAAATAACAATTGGGGTCGCTCTATCGGATAACTACCGAATGGTTTGAAACTGAACCGTTCGAAATCAATTGGAGCATATATGTTCCGGAAGGTAAATGTCCAAGCTCAAGTTGCTGTGAGGAAGTGGAATTGATGGACTGAACACGAACCAATTGTCCCATGGCATCAACTATTCGAACTTCTCCGCTCCAATCTGTTTGACCAAAATTGATGGTAAATCGACCATCGTTCGGATTAGGATAAATAAGTATAGCGCCCTTATCTTTTGGATCGATTTCCACTACTTCAATATGAGAATACTCAAATGAGCCATCCATGTCTACTGACTTCAGTCTGTAATATGATCGTCCCAAATACGGACTGTCATCTGCAATGAAATATTGCAATGTGGAGTTACTGTTTCCCGCGGCACCCAACCTACCGAGGTATTCCCAGCCAGTTTGATCGGTGCTGCGTTCCACATCAAAATAGTCTGAGTTTACTTCAGAAGCGGTTCGCCACTCACACCATACGTTCCCATGCATCAACCGTGCCTTAAACTCTAACAATTCTACCGGAAGTATAACCGAGTTATTACCCACCGTATAGGCCATAGTACCTCCAGTTACCGAACTCATGTCATTGAATTGAACAAAGTTGACACCGTCTTCAGTGTCCATCGAATCAGGAAACAACTCGGTTGAGCCCGCAATTCCCAATGGAGTCAAGTCACCGGTGGCAGGATCAAAATCGCCTGAGGTCATCATAAACCAACGCCTACCTGAAACAAACAAAGTTCCATTTGCATTGGCTGCATTCCATGCATTGGCAACAGCTTCCATGGTGTCTGCATCATTGGGGTCATAGTAATAGCGAATATTTATACCACCATTTAAGCTACCACTGGTGATGCTGATATTCCAATAACGACCCATGACAAATGTGGCATCACCGTTTCCAGCATCCGTGCTTCTGTAAACACCTGGCTCAGTATCAGGATCAACGCTCACGGTCAATGAAACCTCCGCAGTAAACTCATTCGTGTTTCCTCCTACCGGCATGTGTTCAATTGCAAACAACAGCTCCGTTGGATCGGAAGGATTGTAATAATATGTCCAGGGACTTTGTTGGCACACGTAGCCAGCCAGGGTTGTTGAGTCTATCGCTGTCAACGTTGCTGCCCCTCCGGTGCATGGAGCTTCCCTCCAATCCCGCTCGGATGGACCTGCATCCTGATCTGGGTGTGACAACGGAGTCAAACCACCATTCGTTGGATCTCGACTCAAGGTATCATTGTCATATCCATCCAACAAGCCATCGCCATCCACATCCGTTGTGCCTCCCGAAACTCCAGTGTTTGCCGGGCTACCCGAATCTGCAGACCCATTTCCATCTGAGTCATGTCCCTCAATGGCATCTGTTTCAGCATCATCATCTGAATTGGTATCCGTGTAGTCAGGATTACCAGTTCCTTCAGTATTCACGGGTGTAACATATGTTCCACCATTGTCAGGATCATATGAATCATCAATACCGTCCCGATCTGTATCAGTTCCAGTGGGTGCCGAATAGAACTGTGTAGCCATGGCTTCTGTGTTGTCCACGATTCCGTCATCGTCAGAATCAATGTCTAGGAAATCTGCAGGACCCTGAGAGTCAGTGTTTGGCAATGAGAGTGGAGTACCACCGGTTACTTCTCCTCCTCCACTGCCACTGTTGATGTTGTCAATAGCATCAAAAAGGCCATCATTGTCTGCGTCAACCATGGTACTCGCATCTCCAGGAGTCGCGTAATCTACCTCACCGTCCATATCTGCGTCCGTGCCTCCTGCCTCAATGATGTCTACAATTCCATCGTTGTCGCTGTCCTTATCCAAGTGATTTGGAATGCCATCCAGGTCTTGATCATATACATCAGGAATACCATCTGCATTGGCATCCGTATAGCTCGTTGTAGATCCATCACCTCCGTTACCATCATCAGTTGTATCCAACCAGTTGGGAATACCGTCACCATCTTCATCACCGCTTGGAACGTTACCTCCGGCTTCAGACGCATCCGGAATACCGTCATTGTCATCGTCCAAATCAACATTGTCTGCTACCCCATCTTTGTCCGTGTCATTCGCCTCTCTCCAGTCTCGCTCTGCAGTAAGATCCGCTGTTGTAATGTCCGGAAAATCACCTGCCGTTTGACCATTGTTGGTTGGGTTTGTGGTCGCGTTCGGACCCACCAAATCATCAAAATTATCATCCAAACCATCGCCATCGGCATCTGAGTTGGATGGACTAATGTTAACCATGTAATCACCGTCTGTGTCCCAGGCTTCAAGTATGTCTAGCAGCCCATCATCATCAGAATCAGTGTCCAGGTAGTCGGGTGTCCCATCACCATCCGTATCCACAGGAATTAAACCCGTTGTAGCTCCCTCAAAAGCATTGTCCAAGCCATCAGCATCAGCATCTATTCCAACAGGCTGAGTTGATGCAGTAGAGATTTGAGCCTCAATGTTGTCCACGATTCCATCATCGTCTGAATCGATATCATAAGGATTTGCTAAACCATCCCCATCAGTGTCAGTTGCATTGCTGTTCGGTGAACCAAAAGCTCCATCGTTACTGTCTGCGCTGTCTAAAATTCCATCGCCATCCGCATCTGATGCTCCGTCCACAATACCATCACTGTTTGCGTCCGTTCCCGTTCCACCGATATTCTCTCTAAAATCTGGTATACCATCATTGTCAGAGTCAATGTCAATATGATTAGCCAATCCATCGTTATCACTATCTGCTGGCACGCTACCCGCTGACCCGAAGGCTGCATCGTTATTATCTGCACTGTCTAAAATTCCATCGCCATCCGCATCAGCCGCGCCATCAACTACACCATCATTATTAGCATCAGTTCCAGTCGCATTAGTGTCTTCGGCCAAGTCAGGAATTCCATCATTGTCACTGTCAAGATCATTCGCATCTGCAATTCCATCGCCATCGGTGTCGGTTGGAATGGATCCGGCAGAACCAAAAGCAGCATCATTGCTATCAGCACTGTCTAAAATTCCATCACCATCTGCATCAGCTGCACCATCCACCACTCCATCGTTGTTTGCATCGGTTCCGGTTCCATCCGGATTTTCTGCTAAATCGGTAATACCATCATTATCTGAGTCCAAGTCAATGGCATTTGCCAAACCATCACCATCTGTGTCAGTCGGGTTGCTATTCGGTGACCCCAGAGCCCCATCGTTGCTATCTGCGCTATCCAAGATTCCGTCACCGTCTGCATCAGATGCACCATCGACCACTCCATCGTTGTTAGCATCCGTTCCTGTTCCCGCAGGGTTTTCAGAAAAATCGGTTAACCCATCGTTGTCTG
Organism: Flavobacteriales bacterium; assembly: GCA_041391765.1. GTDB lineage: Bacteria > Bacteroidota > Bacteroidia > Flavobacteriales_G > Salibacteraceae > SHAN690. Next base: position 48,141 of record JAWKNJ010000018.1, read on the forward strand.
AGTCCAAATCTTGAGAATCAGGAACTCCGTCTCCGTCAGTATCAGTTACAGAACTGGAAGGGGACCCAAAGGCCGCGTCATCGCTGTCCGCGCTATCCAAGATTCCATCCCCGTCCGCATCTGAAGCTCCATCAACAATCCCATCGTTGTTGGCATCCACGCCTGTTCCATCAGGGTTCTCAGCCAAGTCGGTAATACCGTCATTATCCGAATCCAGATCAATGGCATTGGCGATTCCATCTCCATCCGCATCCGCTGGCGCTGTTCCTGGCGAACCGCGCAACGCATCATCACTGTCAGCGCTGTCTAGAATACCATCCATGTCGCTGTCTGATGAGCCATCAACAACACCATCATTGTTGGAATCAACCCCTGATCCGTTGGTATTCTCGGCTAAATCCGTAATTCCATCATTGTCCGAATCTAAATCCTGAGAATCCGGAATTCCGTCTCCGTCCGTATCAGTGATCGCGCTGCCTGCTGACCCAACAACCGTGTCATCACTGTCTGCGCTTGTCAAAACACCATCTCCATCGGCATCTGAATTACCATCAACGACTCCATCATTGTTGGCATCCACTCCACTCCCGTCAGGATTCTCGGCCAAATCCGTGATTCCATCGTTGTCTGAATCCAAGTCAATGTGATTGGGTATTCCATCACCATCAATGTCGAATATGTCCGGAATTCCATTTCCATCAGCATCTGTATAGTCGGTGGTCGAACCATCACCACCATTTCCATCATCGACAGTATCCAGCCAGTTAGGATACTCATCTCCGTCCTCATTACCATTAGGGTCAGCGCCACCGGATTCATCAACGTCCAGAATGCCATCGTTGTCATCGTCATAGTCAAGGTGATCCGCAACGCCATCTCCGTCTGTGTCATTTGGATCTCGCCAGTCTCTATCAGCTCCTGGATTGTGAACATCAGGGTGATCGGCAGGATCTAATCCACTATTGGTGGCATCGGTACTGGCAGTGTTGTTATCCCAACCATCATACAGTCCGTCACCGTCAGCATCGGTAGTCCCGCCCGAAACTCCAATTCCTGCAGGACTACTGGCATCCGGGAATCCATCACCATCCATGTCATGGCCCTCTATGAGATCAGGATAGGTGTCATCGTCAGAGTCAATATCCACATAATCATCATCTCCATCATTGTCAGTATCAACAGGGCTAGTGTAGGTGCCTCCATTCGATGGATCGTATGCGTTATCGATTCCATCGCCATCAGTATCAGAACCTGAAGGCGCGATATACGATGAAGTGGCTTGTGCCTCTGTGTTGTCAACAATACCATCGTTATCCGAGTCAATATCAAGGAAGTTTGGCAATAGATCATCATCTGAGTTTCCGGTTGTATATGAATCCGGTGCACCATCATTATTCGCATCCGCACCGGTTAAGACCAGAGCGTTAGCAGTATTCTCGGATGTCCCATCATTCCCAACATCCCCATCAACTCCGTCAGCAAATCCATCGCCATCGGTATCGGTGGCATTTCCATCAATTAAACCATCCGTGTTGGCATCAGTTCCACCTGCTTCAATAACATCCGTAATGCCATCAGCATCGCTATCCAGATCGTAAAATGAAGGAAGTCCATCTCCATCCGAATCATCTTCCACTATTGAGTCGGGCCTTCCGTCCCCATTGTTATCCGCCCCGGAAGCGTGAAGTGCATTATCTGAATTTGCACCATCAGAGTCATCGCCAAGAACTAAAACGTTTGTTGGGTCACCATCCACAAAGTCATTGAACCCGTCACCATCAACGTCAAGGTAATTATCGGCTATACCATCACCATTAGCATCCGTTCCCCCGGCCTCAACCACATCGGGTATACCATCGTTATCTGAATCTAAATCCAAATAATCTAATACCCCGTCACCATCGTAATCATTACCCGGATATGATTCCGGGATTCCATCATTATTGCCATCTGCACCAGTAACTATTATGGGATCGCCATTTAGACACACTTGGTACACATTATAAGAGACGTGACCGACTCCTCCAGCGCTCACGGTAACTGCATCAATGTCAAAATCATCCCCGCTTGCAACTTCTCGCATTCGAAGGTACCGAGTTGCTACTTCTGTAGTCATCACAGTATTTTTGAATACTTCGGTATTGTCCGAAGGAGAAACGGAATTAGTTGAATAACCACTACCGGGCGAGGTTGATTCTTCGACCTGAATGAATGAAGTTCCAGATTCACCTGACCTTTGACGCCACCGAATCGTATAGGTGGTCCCAATAGGGAAAACCTGACCTAAGTCCAAAACAAGCCTATCACCTTTTTGATAGACCTGAGCAAATGTTCCATTCGGAGCACCATCAACATTAGACCCATTGGTAATACCAGATGAAGAAGCAGCAACATATGTTACATATGAATCTGAGCCCACTGCCGTATCAAAATCAATGCTATCCTCGCAGATCAAATAGTCCAAAACGTCAATAAAGCCGTCATCATCAGCATCAGCGTAGTTATCGATTCTACCATCACCGTTAGCATCTGTGCCTCCCACTTCAATAACATCTGGTATGCCATCATTGTCAGAATCGGTATCTAAATAATCTGGAATAGTATCATTATCGGTATCAGGAAGTGGAAGTATGGTTATTGAGGTATTTTCTAAACAACCCGGCTGGGGCGAACATGGGGATGAGCCACTAGGACCATCCGTAACGTCTGCGTCATAGATATCAACCAACCCATCTTCATCAATATCAACTGTCGATTCGGACTGTCCATCACCATCGACATCGGTCCCGCCCGCTTCAATAATATCGGGTATACCATCATTGTCTGAATCCAAATCCAAATGGCTCGGGATACCGTCACCGTCTGGGTCGAAATTCGAGCAAATCTTATCTACGCCTAAGGTGAAGCTGCCGCAATATGGGAAATCCGCATCCTGAAAATTAGCGTAACCATCACCATCCAAATCCCCGGTCGGATTTGGCAGTCCATCCGTTGCACAGGACCATCCATTCACCCCGTCAAAATAGTCTAAGCAGAAATTTGCGTCCAAATAGTCAAGGGTATCATCCTGATCATGATCTCCTGAATAAATTTCTGCGATATCCGGAATACCGTCACGATCGTCATCTATGTCACAAACACCAGGGATTGGATCGTTATCCACATTCGCCCGATAGTTCACGTTCTCAATAGGAATATACAATCCAAAAGTTCCTCCATTCGAACCATCCCCAGATGCATTCCTGAAACCATCTAAGTGCTGACCACCTGTACCTCCAATAGCGCCAAATGTAACGTTGCCAGGAAGCGTTGGGAGCGAGTATAGCAACACTCCTCCTCCTCCTCCTCCTCCAGGTCCGTGATAAATATTAGTGTTCAAATCCTGACCATCTCCTCCGTTTGCAGAAACCGTCAAATTGCCTTGTATGCTAATGACGTTCAGAAGGACACAACCTCCGCCACCGCCCCCTCCTCCGCCATCAGGAGCACCCACAGGAACTACGGCAGTTGGGGATGTGCCATCGGCTAAAATTGAGAACCCGTTACCGACCAACGTGTCGACAAACAAAATAACGATGCCTCCACCATCAGTAGATGTTGATGGGTTATTCGTTGTTACAAACCCGGCACCTCCGGCACCTCCTAAGAACAACTTGTCTTGCAAAAAATAGGTTTGAAGAGAAACCCCTCCCAGCCCACCAGCAACAGCTCCACTCACATCACACCAACGTTTACCGCCAACACCTCCCGCACCATAACTCGAGCCACCTCCTCCTCCGCTATCTCCTGAAATTCCCGAGCCACCTCCGTTTGCTCTTGGAGCCCTGCCTCGATTGACTGAAGTATTATCCGCAACAATTCCCTCTCCCTTGGTATAGCTCTGCGTGGCGGTCGATGCCAGAGTGTAGGCGGTTGATGGCGTAATTGAGCAGTTATCAGGGGTTCCATTTACGAGCATTTGCGATCCTTGAAAACCGGTACCGATAACATCAATGTTCGCATTCAAGATCAGCTTTTTTGCCACTAATGCGACCACTCCACCAACGCCAGTTGCCTCGTCCCAAATGGGCGCAGTTAATGTTCCAGTAACTGTAACCGTCTCATTTCCATAGTTCGGAATTCGAATGACTTGAACTTGTCCGGTCTCATCATAATCCTTAATCAAACTAAATCGAGGTATGATGAAATCCGAAGCGGCAATCACGGTATCGATAATGAAAAATTCATAATTACCCGCATTTCCTATGCTTGTGATCTGACCTCCGGAAGAGGTATTAGTAGTATTAATAGAGGCCCCCTTCATTTGAATGATCAGAACCCTATCTCCAATCTCAAAGGCTGATGCGTCTGCTACCTCAATTGTATCCCGACAAGTCGGATCACAGTCCGAACAATTTGGCTGAATAACGTTCAAAACATTCGTTTGTTCGTTGATTGTTCCAGATATATTGACCTGAGATTTTAGACACACTGGTGACAATAACAGCGTAGCTAGCGCTATTACATTCCTCAATGATTGTAACCAACAGAATTGGCCTTTTTGGGTTAGTCTATGCATGAACTCCGTAGACAAAGGGGGACGCGAATTTATATTCTCAAAATCAATTCTTAAGAACTAATTTGAACTGACGCGAATTTATATTCTCAAAATCAATTCTTAAGAACTAATTTGAACTCATGTACGAATTACTCAAATAGAAGTTTGAATGGTCGTATCAAGACTTAAGAATACTAGACGAATCACCTCAATCCAATCGTTAAACGCAAATGTTTCACTTAGGGTTTGTTCCGCTTCTAAACATTTTACCTTCGCGCCTCATTTTGAGGGTGGTTTTTATGGAGTATAATTTCTCTGCGGTAGAAAAGAAGTGGCAAAAGCGCTGGCGGGATTGGCAAACATTTAAAGCCGAGAACAACAGTTCAAAGCCAAAGTTTTATGTCCTTGACATGTTTCCCTATCCATCTGGGTCGGGACTTCATGTCGGACATCCACTCGGCTACATAGCAAGTGATATTTATGCTCGATTCAAGCGGCACCAGGGGTATAACGTGCTCCACCCTATGGGTTATGATTCCTATGGACTACCGGCTGAGCAATACGCGATCCAAACCGGGCAGCATCCTGCTATCACCACGGAACAAAATATCAGGCGTTATCGGGAACAGCTTGATCAAATTGGGTTTTCATTTGACTGGAGCCGACAAGTAAAAACCTCTGAACCTGAGTTCTATCGCTGGACCCAATGGATTTTTGTGAAGCTTTTTCACAGTTGGTATAATCACAAATCAAGCAAGGCAGAACCGATCGAGACACTGATCAAGGTGTTCGAAACCGAGGGTAATGAGAATGTGGATGCCGCTTGTGATATGGTTTCCATATTTACTGCAAATGATTGGAACAGCTGGGATGCCCTTCAACAAAGGGAAACACTGTTGAATTATCGCATTGCTTATCGCGCAGAGACTATTGTGAATTGGTGTCCTGCTTTAGGAACTGTCTTAGCCAATGATGAAGTGGTGAATGGAGTCAGCGAACGAGGCGGCCACCCTGTGGAGCAAAGGAAAATGCTTCAATGGTCATTGCGTATTCGCGCATATGCTCAGCGATTACTTGACGGATTGGACACCGTTGAATGGAACGACTCTTTGAAAGATATTCAGCGCAACTGGATCGGCCGAAGTGAAGGAGCAGAAATACAATTCAAAGTCGCTGATTCTGACAAAAAAATTCTCGTTTTCACAACTCGACCCGACACCATTTTCGGAGCCACATTCATGGTGCTCGCACCCGAGCACGAACTGGTTTCTCAAATCACGACCCAAGAACAGTCCGAAGAGATCAGCAAGTATGTGGAATGGTGCAAAAGTCGGAGCGAACGCGAACGGATGGCTGAAGTGAAAGACGTGACCGGAGCATTCACTGGAGCTTTTGCTGAAAACCCAATTTCACGCACCAAGATTCCAATTTGGATCAGTGATTATGTATTGGCAGGATATGGAACGGGGGCGATCATGGCCGTGCCTGCAGGAGATGAGCGTGATTGGGATTTTGCACAGCAATTTGATTTGCCGATCATTCCGATCATTGAAGGTCAGGATATTTCCGCAGGAGCGAATGAGCGAAAGGACGGAACGATGATCAATTCCGGTTTCTTAGATGGAATGCCCGTTAAAAAAGCCATCGCAACGGTCATTGAAAAAGTGGTTGAAATGGGCATTGGTCATCACAAGGTCAACTATAAACTACGCGATGCGGTGTTTAGCCGCCAGCGCTACTGGGGTGAGCCTTTTCCGATCTATTATCGAAATGGCATTCCATATACCATCGATGAAGACAAGCTTGATGAAATCCGACTTCCTGAGATTGACAATTTCAAACCGACCGAAACCGGAGAACCACCATTAGGTCGTGCAGCTCATTGGAATTGGGACCGGGAAGCAGGAAAAGTGGTAGAAAACGGAAAGGGATATCCTATGGAGTTGAGCACCATGCCGGGATGGGCTGGTTCAAATTGGTACTACCTGCGCTACATGATGGAAGGCAATGCTGAAGAGCGGGCCAAGGCATTTGTTTCCAAAGAAGCGGTGGATTATTGGGGGCAGGTTGACCTTTATATTGGTGGTGCAGAGCACGCTACCGGCCATTTACTTTACTTCCGATTTGTAACGAAGTTCCTCTATGATTTGGGGTACATTCCGTTTGACGAACCCGCCAAGAAGCTGATCAATCAGGGTATGATTCAAGCCGAAGATGGTCAGAAAATGAGCAAGCGATATAACAACGTTGTGAATCCCGATGACGTAGTTCGCGACCACAGCGCGGACGCTCTTCGCTTGCATGAAATGTTCCTCGGTCCCATCGAAATGCACAAGCCTTGGAATACTAAGGGCATTGACGGGGTAACTAAGTTTATGCGCAAGCTGTGGAGATTATTTCATGATACTGACGGCAATACAAACATCAGTGACGAGGCTCCTACCAAAGATGAACTCAAAGCATTGCACAAGTGCATTCAGAAGGTTAGCGAAGACATGGAGCGCTTCAGTTTCAACACGTCTGTTAGTGCATTCATGATCGCTGTAAATGAGCTTGGGGAGCTGAAATGCAACAAGCGCAAAATCCTTGAGCCACTGACCATTTTGGTTAGCTGCCATGCACCGCACATTGCAGAAGAGCTATGGGAAATTCTCGGTCACAGCGGTTCCATTTCAGAAGTGGAGTGGCCAACATTTGATGAGTCATATTTGAAAAGCGATAGCATTAACTATCCGGTTTCCTTTAATGGCAAAACTCGTTTCCATCTGGAGCTTCCCGCTTCTTTTGGAAAAGAGGATGTGGAAAAAGAAGTGCTTCACAATGAAGTCACCGTCAAATGGTTGGAAGGCGCCTCACCTAAAAAGGTGATTGTTGTTCCCGGCAGAATCGTAAACATCGTCCATTGAACCAAAGCGCTCGGCTCATCAACATCTCATGGCAAGTAGCCATTTCATGCATTTTGATGTGGCTGAGTGGTCAGAATCCCTTTGAGCTTCCAGGAATGTCCGTGCCTATTACACTCCAAAGCATGTTCGCTATTCTATTACCCTTGATTTTGAACGCGCGTAGTGCAAGCGGAGGTGTTTTATTGTTTTTGATATTGGGCGCGACCGGGCTACCTGTTTTTGCAGGTGCTTCAGGCGGAATATTTTATTTCTACTCCAACAGTGGAGGTTATCTTATCGGTTTCTACGCTATAGCTCTGTTAACCGCGCGATTCAAAAACTGGACTTCTGAACAACCATTTCTACGCGGTCTATTGGTCTTTGCCTTGATGCACTTGGTGCTTACCATCATCGGGCTGGCTTGGATCGCAATTGCTGGGACAAGCGAAATTACCTTCTCATCACATGTTGGCCCATACTTGCCTGGAGTAGTTGTAAAGAGTGCTATTGGTGCCCTTATTTTTGAAGTCGTAAATCGGATTAAAGCAATCAAAACCACGTGAAAAGTCTGTTGGCACAACGTTTGACATTCAGAGCTAAATTTTTAGCCATGGAATTCGCTTTGATGTTAACCGGATTGTTGTTTGCCAATCAGCCTTTAGTTGCACAGGCGAGCGTTCCGACCGGAACCGAGACGACCATTGAATTGGAAAACGGACTGCCTATTGTCAAGCACAATGCATTTAAGCGCGGTGAGAGATTAGAATATGATGTTTCCTACGGTTGGATTGATGCGGGCGAAGCGATCATAGAGATTACTAACGAAAAGAAAACCATCGCAGGTCGCGATGTCATGCATGTCGTAGGGAAAGGAAACTCAATGGGCACATTCAACTTTTTCTTTAAGGTCAGAGATACCTACGAAACCTACATGGACACTAAAGGTGTTTTTCCATGGATTTTCGTGCGTGATATTCAGGAAGGTGACTTTGCAACAAAACAGTATTACACGTTCGATCAATTCAAACGGAAAGTCAAAACGCATAAGGGCACAGAACATGAAGTTCCCGTTGGGGTTCAGGACATGATTTCTTCCTTTTACTACGCGCGCTCCATGGATTTTACCGATGCTAAGCCCAACCAGGTATACGAAATGTGGATTTTCATAGACAATGAGCTGTGGCCATTGCGCTTTCGTTATCTGAGGCAAGAACGCATTAAAGTTGACAAAGGAACCTTCGATTGTTTGGTGTTTGTGCCTGTAGTTCAAAAAGGACGGATCTTTAAAAAAGAAGAAGACATGATGGTTTGGGTCACCGATGATGCAAACAAAATTCCTGTTCAAGCCAAAGCCAAGATTTTGGTCGGTTCCATTACCATGGAGTTGAGGAATTACAGTGGCTTAGCCAATCCCGTTTCGATCGTTAAATAACTCCACATTCTCAGCGAAATGACATCTGTCATTCGCAACGAGCTGGTTCTTGGTTTTATTTTCGGCAAAATTTTTCACGATGAATCACGAAGAACAGCTCAAGAAGCTTCATGATAAATACGATCTAATGGGGCAGGATTTGAATGCCTACCTAGATGGACTTCTGCTCTCAAACTACTTGACATATTGGGACTACATCCACTTGGACACGCTAATGAGTCTGCAAAATCCAAAGACCGACTTTCCGGATGAAAGCATCTTCATCATGTATCATCAGATCACCGAGCTTTACTTCAAGCTGGCTCTACATGAGCTTGAGCAGATTTCTAAAAACGGAATGATCATCGAATCGAATGGCCAGGTAAAAGGCTGGAATGAGCGCATCTCTCCCGATTTTTTGACAGCACGGCTCAAGCGCATCAATGCCTATTTCGAGGCGTTGACAAAAAGCTTTGACATTATGATCAATGGCATGGAACGCGAACAATTCACGCGATTCCGAATGGCCCTGTTGCCAGCCAGTGGATTTCAATCTGCTCAATACCGAATGATTGAAATAGCCAGCACCGACATACAGCAATTGGTAGCAGCGCCAAAACGCGTTCAACCCGGAAATAAAGACTCACGATCCTTGGATGATATGTTCGAGCTGATCTATTGGAAAAACGGGGCCACTGAAGTGGAAACCGGTAAGAAGACCCTCACCTTAAAGCAATTCGAAGTCAAATACACTTCTAGGCTGAAGGATATGGCCAGACAATATGAACATTCCAACGTTTGGCAAAAATTCAAGTCGCTTTCACCCGAAGAGCAACAAACCGAATCTTTGGTGAAGGAAATGCGTCAGCTGGACGTGAACGTGAACATTAACTGGCCATTGTGTCATTACAAAAGTGCCGTTCGCTATCTTGCTGGAAAAGAGGGAGATGTTGCTGCTACCGGTGGAACCAACTGGCAACAGTACCTGCCTCCGCGATTCCAACGAAGGATTTTCTATCCAGAGCTTTGGAGCCAACACGAACTCGATGAGTGGGGCCGAGGATGGGTAGAGCAGGTTTTGGCTGAGCGCATTATTGTAAAAAACTAGGTGCAGAAAAAATATCTAATTGCCGGAGGGGCAGCCACGCTGATTCTCCTCCTGATCTTACTTTTTTCGGGTGGTGAATCCACAGCCGAGACAGAAATGTCCGAAGAGGTTGATTCTTTGGCCATGGAAGAATGCCACGATGAATTTGGCATTGACGCGGATGGTCAACACGTAGTGAAGGGCAAGATTCGCCCTAATGAGTTTCTAGCTGACATCCTTCTACCATTTGGAATCTCATACGCTCAAATAACGACACTGGCCGAAAAGTCCAAAAGCGTATTTGACATTCGAAAACTGATGGCAGGTAAAAACTATACGCTCATTTGCACCAACGACAGTGCGCAACGTGTAGAGTTTTTCGTTTATGAGGCATCTGCAGTGGATTTTGTGGTTTTCGACCTGAGGGACACGATCAGCATTTATCGCGGTAATCGACCTACTTCGATCGAAGAACAAATGGCCAGTGGAGTAATTCATTCTTCATTGTATCAAACCTTGATCGATCAGGACTTGAGTCCGGCATTAGCCATGGAAATGGCCGATATTTATGCATGGAGTATTGACTTCTACCGCATCCAAAAAGGCGATCGCTTTAAGCTCATTTATACCGTAAAAAAAGTGAATGAAGAAATCGTTGGTATCGATGAAATCCAAGCAGCGGTTTTTTATCACTACGACTCTCCGTTCTATGCCTTTGAATTCGCGCAAGGAGATCAGACCGACTACTTTGATGAAACCGGAAACAGCCTGCGCAAGGCATTTTTACAAGCCCCATTAAAATTCAGCCGCATCTCTTCTGGATATACGAAGAGTCGATTTCATCCCGTGCAGAAGCGGTGGAAGGCTCACTTAGGAACAGATTACGCTGCTCCTCAAGGCACACCTATTCTCAGTGTCGGAGATGGTATCGTAACTGAAGCTCAGTACAAACAGTTCAACGGGAACTATGTTAAAGTGAAACACAACAGTACTTACACCACACAGTATTTGCACATGAGCAAAATAGCATCCGGCATCAAACCCGGCACACGGGTTAAGCAAGGTCAGGTGATCGGATATGTTGGTAGCACAGGTTTAGCCACCGGTCCTCATGTTTGCTTCCGATTCTGGAAAAATGGCGAACAGGTTGATCACCGTAGGGAAAAGATTCCACCAAGCGAACCAATAAAGCCTGAATACAAGCAGGAATATGAAAACCACCTCAGGGAATGGAAATCCCGATTAGATGACATTCCAATGGAAACTAAAGTCTCTGAAGCTAATTTGGCTTCGATGAACGCTGCAAACCGATTAAATTTCTCGCATACCTAGAAGCACGATCGGATTCTCTATGTACTTCTTGAAGGTCTGCAGGAATTGTGCTCCACTCGCTCCGTCTACCACTCTGTGATCGCAACTCATCGTAACCTTCATTCGGTTTCCAGGTACAACTTGTCCATTCTTCACGACAGGTTCCTGTCGAATGCTACCAATTGCCATAATGCAACTATCCGGAGGATTGATAATGGCAGTAAATTCTTCTATTCCGAACATTCCAAGGTTTGAGATGGTGAAGGTGTTGCCTTCCCACTCATGTGGCTGCAATTTCTTGGTCTTTGCCTTTTTTGCAAAATCACGAACCTCGTTGGAAATTTGAGTTAATGGCTTGCCATCCGCATGCCGCACTACAGGAACTAAAAGTCCATCTTCCACAGCAACTGCAACACCAATGTGCACGTGTTCATTGAAACGGATAAAATCTCCATGCCAACCGGCATTCACCATAGGATGATCTTTCAACGCAACAGCAGCTGCCTTTATGACCAAGTCATTGAATGAAATTTTTTCTGGAGCGATTGCATCATTGATCGCTGTTCGAGCTTCAATAGCTCGATCCATATCCAAGTCAATGGTCAAATAGAAATGAGGAGCACTGAACTTGCTTTCACTTAATCTTCGCGCGATGGTTTTGCGCATTTGCGTGACCTGAACATCTCTGGAACGCTCCACCTGCGCAATTGATCCAACGCTTCTATTTTCAATATCGCGCTTCACTATGCGTCCACCGTCTCCCGTTCCCCTGATACCTCGCAGACTAACCCCTTGTTCTTCTGCTAGTCTCCTTGCCAGTGGAGAAATTTTGGTTCTTCCATCTAGTTCTTCTTTAACAGGTTCCGCCTTCGCCACAGGTCTTGGCTGTGGTTGGGCAGCAGGCTTTGGAGCCTCTGATTTTGGCGCTGGTACGGAGGCCTTAACTTCTTCTTTCTGCTCCTCTTTGGGAGCCGGTACAGCGCTAGCCGCCTCTTTCATAATAGCCTTAACGTCCTCACCATCCTTCCCGATAATCGCAATCACAGAATCCACCGGCACGGACTTTCCGGCCGCCACTTCGATGTGAAGCAATTTACCAGCATGAAACGACTCAAACTCCATAGTAGCCTTGTCCGATTCGATCTCGGCCAACACATCGCCTAAATTCACAGTATCACCAACCTTCTTTTGCCATGATGCGATTACACCTTCTTCCATGGTGTCGCTCAACTTGGGCATTTTTATTACTTCAGCCATTCTTCAATAGTGTCTTTAGTCCATTATGTATGGATAGTCTTCCTGCACGTATACATCCTTGTAAAGCTCATCCAACTCAGGTAGCGGAGATTCTTCAGCAAATACAATCGAGTCATCAACCAACTTCTTCACTTTTGCTTCAATCTTGTCTACCCCTTTTTCGTCAAGCCAGCCTTGCTCAAAAAGCACGGACATGACCTGTGTCAAAGGGTCTTTCTCCTTGTATTCGTTCACCTCTTCTTTCGTTCTATACTTCTGAGGATCGCTCATGGAGTGTCCTTTGTAGCGATAGGTTCTGATGTCCAAAAGGTAAGGTCCCTTCCCATCTCTGCAATGTTTTGCCGCCTTTGAAATAGCTTCGTGAACAGCTTCCACTCGCATTCCATCAACAGACTCGCTTGGCATGTCATAACTTAATCCAAGTTTGGATAAGTCGGTAACATTGGTAGTTCTTTCAACAGAAGTACCCATTGCGTAGTTGTTGTTCTCAACAATGAAAATCACAGGAAGCTTCCAAAGCATGGCCATGTTGAACGTCTCATGCAATGCGCCCTGACGAACAGCTCCATCACCCATAAACGTGAGGCAAACATTCTTAGTTCCATTGTACTTCTCTGCAAATGCGATTCCTGCACCCATTGGAATCTGAGCACCAACAATACCATGCCCACCCATCATGTTGATAGACTTGTCAAACATGTGCATAGAACCTCCCTTCCCTTTGGAACAACCGGTAGTCTTGCCATACAGCTCTGCCATCACATACTTCGGCTCCATGCCTAAAGCAATCGGATGAGCATGGTCCCTGTAAGCTGTGATGATCTTATCGTCCTTCTGTATAGCCGAGGCGAACCCGGCTGCAATGGCCTCTTGACCAATATACAGGTGACAAAATCCACCGAACTTTTGCTGTAGATACAAATTTCCGCAAGCTTCCTCAAATCGCCTCATGAGCAGCATGTCTTCATACCACTTCATATATTGCTCTTTCGAGTACGCAGCTTTCGCGCTAGCACTTGGTGCTGACTTCTTCGTTGTCTTCTTTGTTGCTGTTGCCATTTCGCTCCTTTAGTGGGGTCGCAAAAATATAACTTGATAGGTAAGAACTGCCGATTGAGGCAATTTGGTTATTTCTTCAATTGTGACAATTGGAAATGCATAGGTAAAAGGCTTGCCGCACTTGAAAATATCAGTATCTCACCGATCTCTGAACCAATGATGATTTCAATGTCATTTCCTTGGTTCCGTTCCGATTCGCACATCACCTGACGGCAAATACCGCATGGAGAGATGGGAGAAGTTAACTGAAACTCGACCGGATTGGCAGCAATGGCTAACGAAACGATTCTTTTTCCGGAAAATTGATCACTTATATAATTAAGGAGGTTTCGTTCTGCACAAACTCCGGCCGGGAATGAGGCATTTTCTTTATTACTGGCTAAAACTATTTCTCCACCTTCCAAGCGTGCGGCCGCTCCGACATTGAATTTTGAATAGGGAGCATAAGCTTTCCATGATGCTTCGCGGGCGTTGAGCAGCAACTCTTTGTGCTCAGGCTTTAATTCATTAATGCTTGTAACGGAGTAATACGTGAGCTCAACATGATTTTGGTGATACATAGTCACTCGACTTTCTGCAACAATACAACGGCATAAGCTTCTATTCCTTCCTCGCGACCAACAAACCCCATTTTTTCTGCTGTGGTTGCTTTCACTCCAACATCATCGGAATTGATCAGGCACAACTCAGCAACTCGTGCCTTCATCTCACCTATTTTAGGACTGATTTTAGGCTTTTCTGAAACAATTGTCGCATCTATATTTCCAACTTTAAAGCCCTTTTCTGCAATCAACTTCATCACCGAATGAAGTAATCCGGCACTATCAGCTCCTTTGAAATTTTGATCTGTGTTTGGAAAGTGAAATCCGATGTCCCTCAATCCTGCGGCTCCAAGAATTGCATCACAAATGGCATGAAGCAAAACGTCTGCATCGGAATGGCCATCAGGCCCAACTTCTGAATCAAACAAAACACCACCGAGGACACATGGCCTTCCAGCCTTCAGTTGGTGTACATCATATCCAAAGCCTACTCTGATTTTCATTCAGATGGTGGGCCGTCTGTATCCTTAGCGACATCCGCGAAATTGAAGGACAATGTAAAGCGCAGAGTGCGTGCAAGTGGAGAAGTTCCTTGAACAACCTTGGCTCCAAAATAGGCAGGAATTAAATAGCTAAAGTCCAAACCAAACGTACTCAACCTAAGGCCAAGTCCGAGGCTTATAAACTTCCTATTTCCCTTTGTTAAGTCCTCTCCGTAATAGCCCATTCTTGCAGCAAACTGATTGTCGTACCAATATTCCAATCCGAGGCCGTAGCTGATTTCTTTCATCTCTTCCTTGAATCTGCTTCCCTTAACAACAGTGGGGGCTCCTGTTGTGGGGTCATAATTCACAATACCGGGAGCATCATAAAACGAGGTCAAAACTCCCACAGGCACTGGACGATTTGGATCCATTCCTGAGGCCAGAATTGGATTACCCTCACTATCTAGAGAATCAACCGCATTTCCTGACGCAGCTGGCAAATACACCGGTGGCGTAGGAACCAAGTACTTGTTTAAATCAATGGCCACGCTCAGCTTGTTGTAATCATCCAAATTCCATGTAACTCTCGGTCCGAGGCGAAGATTAATTGGCAAATAATCTCTATCCGTAGTATTCGTGTAACTAATCTTTGCCCCAAGGTTGGTGATGCTCAATCCTGCAGCTACCGTGGTTCTTTTATCAAACATGGTAATATCATCATTCTCATAGTAGACACCTAAATCAACCGCAGCCGTTCTCCCAGGTTTGGATTGAGCTCCACCCACGGTTTGTCCACCGGTAAGATTTGAACTCAAAAATTTAGCCGACAATCCGGCTGATAATTTTCTTGATAGTCTTCTCGAGTAACCACCATTAATTGACCATTCACTGGGACTAAATTGAACGGTGTTATTTCCGTTCTGGTCTGTGAACTGAATAGACCCAAGTGAGAAATATCTTAAGGACAGCGATGCGGTACTGACTTTGTCAATTTTGTAATAACCGGTCAGGTAAGAAAGTGAAATATCCGGCACCAATCCTCTCAGCCATGGTGTGTAGCTAATTGATGCACCTGCTTTATCTTTAATAAACGCATACTTAGAAACATTCCAATGTTGTGACATAGCATCTGGTGAGGTAGCCACACCAACATCTCCCATTCCACCCCCTCTCGTTTCTGGATTGATTATTAGGAAGGGGACTGCCGTAGTTATTGTATTCAATTGAAACGTTTGGCCGTTTACATCGTTCTGTGCACGAACGCTGAACACTAAACACACCCCGATTATGGGAAAGATTATTTTTCGAAGAAACATCAAAATCTAAATAAGTGTAGAATTCGGCTCTATAGAATAGATTTTAAATAAAGACGGCAAATATATGTATATGGAAGGGTGCATTCATTTTAAAATCACCAACCTTTCATATTCCTCAGCTGAATCCCCAGAAGGAGTCTTCACCTTAACCCTGTAGAGATAAACTCCTTTTCCGATAAGATCTCCATATTCATCTCTTCCATTCCAGTTTATAGGGCCAACTCGAAATCCATTTGAACTATATACCCCGTCCAATGTCTTGACCAATTTCCCACTTATGGTAAAGATCTCAATTCGAACTTCGAGACCCAATCCAGGCTTGTTATGCTCGAAATAGAAATCAGTATTCGTTGTGAATGGGTTAGGATAATTTAGAACATGATCCAGAGCCAACTTCGCATCATTCGCAACTACAAACTCAGTGTATGCTTCAGATGGATTGTTATTCACATCCCACACCTCCAGCGACAAATTGTGCTGTCCTTCATTCAAATCGTTAAATGGATACTTGATTTTTCCACTTTGGTAAGAATCGATGTCTGCTTCGTAAAAATCATTCAGCACCAAGGTATTTGCAGCTTTTTTATCTAGAACGGCAGTGATATCATGACCGATGCCTGTTCCAACCATATTAACCCCATTTTCATCCCAAATCTCAGCGTAGAGATCGGGGTTATCATTCGTCATTCCACCAAAGACAAACTTGTTGTTATTCATAAAAAGGTCTGTTATCGGGCCATCATTATCGACAATAGGGTTGTCTGATAATCCGCCAATTTGGTATTCGAAATATGCTCCATTGGCATCAAAAGCTCCATTATCGGCATAGAAACTGAGCTTCCCTCCACCGTATGTTCGATTTATGTCTTTTGGAACTACAAACTCAAAATCAAACTTCCCATTCTTCACACTGGCCTTTCCTCGGAAAACAGTATTTCGCCTTTCTGTCCAAAAAAAGGTGCCTTCACCATCGTTATTCTGGCCTTGAATTCGACTGACTTTGTCGAATATCGTGGGATATAACACCCCATTAAACCCGTTAATCATCGTGCTATCCAAATTGGCTATGTATCCAGATACTTTGACTTTATCAAGTGCTTTAATAGTATCAGGCATACTAGTCACAATCACCCTCTTTTGAGGAAACGCCAACTTCATTGCTGGATCTCCAATCAACGTAAAACATCGACTATTTAATCCCGTTCCCGAGCCCGAGCTGGATGCATTTTCGATCTTAGTATTCATCGTCATGTCACCCAGCCTGGGCTTGGCATCACTAAGCGATTGAAAGGCCTGTTCTGTAAACGATTTTGTCAACTCGAAATTCGGACCCGAAAAAACCGCCCTGGTTGTTGTTAATAGGGCAACTCCGCCTCCGCTCGGATTAAGCATCACATATTCTCCAGCAGATGTCCTCCTGGGATCATCAAATCGTGTGAACTCGCAAGTGGCAGTGACAAATAATGGCATGTTATCAAAGTTGGTCCACTTGTTAATGGTTTGAACTTCCAAAACACGTTCATGAGCCCAACCTAATTCACCTCCGTGACCGATGTAATATACTATCAGAGCTCCTTTTCGGATTCTGTCTGAAATCGCATCGGTTGCATCGGGATATCGCTCACCACCTGAACCAGCAATTTGTTGGAATCCATCCAGATAAATCTTATCAAAATTGAATTCAGGACTTAATTGATCTGCAATATCTCCAATTGAGCTAGCGTCATTTTGAAAAGTCGCTGTTTTGCCTTCTGGGTCATCCGCCACCAATGCTATCCAATTTCGCCAATCACCAAAAGTTGCTGGTGATGTATAATGTAAAATCTTATTAACCATCAGCTCCGCTTCGGACTTTGTCCTTGCAGGCAAACGTCCGATTCCAATATCAACTAAATCACTGGTTGCCTCCGCTTCATCATCACTCAGCAATCCAAAATAATCATCTGATACTACAGACTGTGTAGGAACCAAACTCTCTTTTGTTTGATAAGAAGGGACGAAATTCGAATTGCCTGAAATCCTGTTTTTGTAATCATAGGAGGCATCTCCAAACAACAAGAGGTATTTTACCTGATCAGACGACCCTGTCCCTCTGGTATACATCATCCTTAGAAACTCCCTGATAGCGGTAATGTCCTGAGCTCCGCCTGAAAACTCATTATATATCTGATCGACATCAACAACCAGTGTGCTCATACCCTCGGTAGCGTGATAATCTGCCAATCGCTGTGCATAAGGAATAAATGAATGGTGGCTTACAACCACATATTCGGCACTTGTTATGGAATGGAGGTTCTGATTTTGCACCCACCCAACCTTTGTAGGAATTAACAATTCATCAGGTTTAAAGGCAATGTACTCTTTAAGAGTGTCTGTCCTTGACAGAAACCTATACCCGGAACTGGCATTTCCGGATAGTTTCATATCCTGAACAGAATAAATATTCGTTACATCCCAAACTTCAATTTCACTTCCCACTGTATTCACTCGGAATTCACTGATATTTCCAACGCCCACTGAAAACCTATCTCTGAAATTCATTTGAGGGCCAATAAATATCAATGATCTTCTTGCAACAATTTCCAGGTAATCAATCCAAGCCTGTGCGGATGAATTCTGACCGTAATTGAGTGATATTTTAGTAAAGAAATTAGAACTTCTTGGCAAGAATTGCGCTTCAATCACATCAGCGCGAGCATACTCCACCGCGTAACCGCTTGGCACAGCTGGAACGGATTTTGACTCATTGAAGCCTTGACCGGAAATCGAAGCCGAAACACTAGGACTATTATCATTTACAGACCGCATTGCAAATCTCAATTTAAAATGCGCCTGAATCGATCGGTCCACATCTGGCACTGTAAAACCAAAGTCATAAAAGGAAACCGTACCCAATGGTTCCCCAAACCATTCCCTGCCTGATTTTATAAGGTTCGATATATCATTTTCGTGCGACACATAGTAGTCGTATGTTGAAACTGTCCTATTTGGCTGAAGATTTGACTCAGACGCAAGAATTCGATTTACAGTTCCGAATCCACCATCTATAGTGACAAAATAGTAGGCCGAATCCGAATATGGATTACTCGAATGTGAAAAAGTGAAGTTCTCCTGTTGCCAATTAATCTGATCTTCTCCATAAAACATAAAGTAATCCCCATCATTAAATACTCCATCACCCCCATCAACAACTTTAATGCTGATTTCACGCAAGTCATCAGGCCTAAACTCGGAGTTGTCCTTGTTTAGCTCTCCTGATTTTATACCGTACAATCGGACAGAAGAACTGGGCAGTTCGCCAAACTCGAATCCACATTCCTTTAGGTATTTACCCGTTACTTTGTAAACACCATCGACTCCAGTTGCCATCTTAAACCATTGCCCCGTGTTTAAAACACTGACGGCTTTCCAATGGGAAGATCTTCCGGCTCTGGATGCTGAACCATATTCATAGTCTACCTTAATGCTGAATGCCTCCAATCTGTCGATTGAGCCACCAGACTTCTTCAGCGGTAAAATTTCAATAGTCTCAATATTCTTCCTACCGGCTTGCCTAACAAATGATCGTACCTCAAAATCTGATTTGGTGATAGTTGCTCGAACTATATCAGCCTCTGCAACTGAAAGGCGAGATACACTCGCGTCAACTATTTCAGCATGAGAACCAACAATCGATGCACTTACCTCTCTCACAATTCTGAAGACGGGTAGGTGTGTCCATGGGTCCACAGATGCATTATCACACATCAATCTTAATATTGAACGTCCATCAACCGTGACATCCTGGGTGATCCCTTCCCAATGCAGCACATATGTAGGCGCCTTTCCTGACTGAGTTCTTTCTAAACTAGACCTGGATGGTTCGGCCTTTATCGAGACTTGTTGGCCATTTAAAGCATGGGCCAGCATGAATACGAGTGCACCAGTCAAATAAACCTTCACATTAACCCCAATTTCTTTTCGACTAATCAATCTAATTTGTAGTTATATTTGTGTTCCTTTTTTGTCAAGGCGAAGAAACGAAAGTGACAGGAAGTTATTGTCAAGGTTCAAACACGATTCTTTAAATAACAAAGATTGCTGGGTAAATATATTTGTATAATTGCGCGTTTTGCTAGCAGCAATATGATTAGGAAGTTTGGAATAGGTTTTTTTATTGGAATGTTTTTCATCAGCATTTCATCTCAAGCGCAGGATCCTGCGTTTAGCCAATTTTATGCAAACCCCATATATCTGAACCCAGCCCTTGCCGGCTCCGCTCAATGTCCTCGGGTTATTCTTAATTATAGGAATCAATGGCCCGGCATTCCAGCAACGTATGTGACATATGCTGCCTCGTACGATCAGTATGTAGACGGAATACAAGGTGGTATTGGTTTGCAAGCCTATCACGATCGCGCTGGTTCTGGGATCATCAATACGACAAGTGCCAGTGGAATCTATGCTTATCAATTGCCGGTGACTCGAAACATGAGTGTTAAGGCGAGTATGCAGGCGACTTATTACAATCGCTCCATTGATTGGGATCAACTAACGTTTGGCGATCAGATTCATCAACGTTATGGGTTTATTTACCAAACGGCTGAAAACCCGATTCAACAAAACGTTAATAAGTTAGACCTTTCTACGGGATTCTTGGCATTTAGTCAGCGTTTGTACGCGGGACTTGCCGTTCATCACCTTACTCAACCAAACGAATCATTTTTTCCGAACTCTGAAAGCCGGTTGCCGAGAAAATATACTGCCCACGCAGGTGCTCTCATTCCTATGGATAAAACAGATGAAGGTATTGGAAGCATCTCTCCAAACTTTATCTATCAGTATCAAGGAGGGTTCAACCATTACAACATGGGACTATATATCAACCGAGGACCCATAACAGGTGGTGTTTGGTATCGATGGAAAGACGCTTTAATATTCTTGGTAGGTCTTTATACTGACGCCTTCCGGTTTGGATATAGCTATGATGTTACCGTTTCAAGATTAGGCACTCAAACATGGGGTTCTCATGAGATATCAGTGACCATGATGTTCCCTTGCAAGCCGAAAAGAAGGAAGTTCCGTCAAATGCAATGTCCTAAGTTCTGACAGAGCAACAATAATTTCCCTTAATTTCGTTTTCCCTTAAAATCAGCTCGAAGCAATAATCTATTGATATGAATGCGAAAAGTCTGTTGATATTATTAAGTATTCCTGTAATAATCCTGTCTTGTGGATATGAAAAATCTTCCATAACAGGTTGGGACTATAACAACAAGGATAACGGAGGTTACCAGAAAGTTCCTTTTGAGGAGCAGGAAACTGGCCCTAATTTGGTTTTGATTGAAGGTGGAACTTTCACCATGGGCCGCGTTGAACAAGACTTCATGTACGATTGGAATAATGTTCCAAGACGCGTAACTGTTTCTTCCTTCTACATGGATCAAACTGAAATAAGCAATCACCATTGGGGCGAATACTTATATTGGATCAATAGAGTTTATGGTATTGATTACCCTGAACTTTTCAAAAAGGCACTTCCTGATACTCTAGTGTGGAGAAATAAGCTTTCCTATAATGAGCCTTATGTGGATTATTATTTACGACACCCTGCTTATCGTGAGTATCCGGTGGTTGGCATTAATTGGCTTCAGGCAAATGACTTTTGTAGTTGGAGGACAGATCGGGTTAATGAATATATCCTAATTCGAGAAGGATTGTTCGTTCACTATATCGATCAAATTGGTGAAGATAATTTCAACACGGACGCGTATTTATCTAATCAATACAATTCAGGTAAGAATATAGAAGGCTTACCCAACCTTGCGCCAATAGGTGGAACGCGAAATGTTAGAATGGAAGACGGCATTCTTCTGCCGAAATATAGGCTTCCAACGGAGGCTGAATGGGAGTTCGCTGCGTTTGGTTTAATTGGCAACAGTGTGGGAGAACGAATTGTAGAGAGGCGCCTATATCCTTGGAATGGCCACGCAGTTCGTAACCCAGATGAAGCATATATTGGCATGATGCTCGCTAACTTCAAAAGAGGCCGTGGAGACAACATGGGTGTTGCTGGCAACCTTAATGATAACGCAGATGTGACTGCTCCGGTTTTCTCATATTGGCCTAATGATTATGGACTTTACAACATGGCTGGTAACGTTAGTGAATGGGTTATGGATGTTTATCGACCACTATCCATGGAAGATATGACAGATTTTAGGCCGTTTCGTGGTAATGTTTATCAGACTAAAGAGCGAGATAATGAGGGCCTGCTCTTGGACAAGTATGATATTCCAATATATGATATCCCAGGTTTGGTTGCATACTTGGAAGAAATGCAGGCAGAGACAGACGGGGGGTTAAATGATCAAGAAATTGAACTCTTAGATAAGCTTATAGAACAAGCGGGGCGAGCTCTAGAATTGCTAAATGATGATCAAAAATATGAGGCGAACGTGATCATTGTTGAGGAATCAGTGGAAGAAATAAAGGGTGCAGATGAAATGGCAAAAATCGCACCTGTTCTGCTTAAGGATTATTCTTCATATATAACTGCTAGACCAGGTGAATTAAGGTATCGGCAAACAAAAGTTGAGGAGAATATTGATAGAAGAAATTATAAGCGTTCAGATAATATTAATTACTTAGATGGTGATTACGCCTCACACTTAGATGAACTCCATTGGGATGCTTATGAAGAAGGTGAAGAGCGAACGGAGTCAAGTCATATGTATGTATATCCAGGAGAAGGCCCAAGTGGAGATTACTCTTCTTTGATCAATGACCATGCTCGTGTGTACAAGGGAGCCTCTTGGAACGACCGAGCATATTGGATGGTTCCTGGAACTAGACGTTTCTTAGACGAACGACAGTCAACAGCTATGATCGGCTTCCGATGTGCCATGGATCGCGTTGGTAGTCCGGTTGGGTTAGGTGCTGCTAGATAATTTTTGAACAAACCATAAATAGAAAAGGCCTCAGTCGAGGCCTTTTCTATTTTAGTGCCGTATGATTGATACCCTCTACAAAGCCTACCGAGAATCATCCGGAGTTTGCATCGATACGAGGTCAATATCTCAGAACAATCTTTTTATTGCACTTAAGGGGCCAAGTTTTAATGCCAATGACTTTGTCATTCAAGCCCTAAACGATGGATGTCGGTATGCAATAGCTGACGAAGATCGCGATGAGTTCAATTCTCGATCAGATGTATTTATCGTTGATAATGCGCTAGAGACGCTACAACAATTGGCCAACTACCATAGAAGAAAGCTTAAGATTCCAATCATCTCATTGACAGGAAGCAATGGGAAAACCACAACCAAGGAGTTGATGAAAGCTGCACTGAATGAACAGTACGAGTGTTATGCCACTAAAGGAAACCTCAATAATCACATTGGTGTACCTCTTTCCTTGCTAGAGATTAATAGTGATCATGAAATCGCAATTATTGAAATGGGCGCGAATCACAAACGAGAAATTGCGACCCTATGCGAAATTGCCGAACCTGGATACGGTTTGATCACAAACATTGGACTTGCGCATTTGGATGGCTTCGGTGGTGAAGAGGGCGTATTCATAGGCAAAAAAGAGCTTTTCGATTACCTTATCGAGAATGATGGCACCCTATTCGTTAACAAGGATGATGAGAAGACTGTTCGCGCATCCTCTGGAAATGAATCTACAACATACGGAAGTTCCACAGATGCCGACTTTTCAGGAACACCTGAACTTCGAAATGGAATGTTGGCTGTTACTTGGTCTAGGTCGGACATCAACGAAAAGCAAACTATTCAAACTAGATTGTCTGGTATATATAATTTTTCCAATGTCATGGCAGCTGTCACCGTGGCAAGGTACTTTGGAGTTCCTCTGGAAAAGATCAAGAAAGGAATCGAATCCTACATTCCATCCAATCAACGATCTCAGTTGCTCGATACCAAAAATGAGAATACCGTAATTGTCGATTGCTATAATGCAAATCCAAGTAGCATGGACGCAGCATTGAGAAACTTGGCGGAAATGAAATCAAAACCTAGTCTGGCAATTCTCGGTGATATGAAAGAGTTAGGTGACCAGGGCCACGAATCACATCTTAAAATCGTCAACCAACTTTCTGAATTGAACATTGCAGATAGTATCCTGATTGGAGAAGAGTTTAGTAATCTGAATATCTCAAATCATACTTTTCGCAGTACAGAATCGGCCAAGGATTTCTTAATCAAAAACCCAATTCATGGCCGCAACATCCTTTTAAAAGGATCCCGATCGATGAAGTTGGAGCAATTACTAGAATTACTCTGATAACACGGATCGACTGATTACAATCTTCTGAACCTCGCTAGTACCCTCGTAAATCTGTGTAATCTTAGCATCGCGCATCAATCGCTCCACGTGATACTCTTTAACGTAGCCATATCCTCCGTGAACTTGAACAGCTTCAACGGTAGTTTTCATGGCAGTCTGTGAGGCGAACAATTTTGCCATTGCACTATACTTTCCAAACGGTAGCTTCTGATCTTTCAACCAAGCCGCCTTTAAACACAGCAACCGCGCTGCTTCAATTTCTGTTGCCATATCGGCCAATTTGAATGCAATTGCTTGATGTTGATTAATTGGTTTACCAAAGGCCTTTCTTTCCTTGGAATATGCTACAGCCAATTCCATAGCCCCCGAAGCTATTCCAAGTGCTTGAGAAGCAATACCTATACGCCCGCCTTCCAGGGTTTGCATAGCGAACTTGAATCCGAATCCATCATCACCAATTCGGTTCGCCTTTGGAACTTTAACGTCATTAAAAAGCAAAGTGTGCGTGTCAGAACCCCGAATTCCGAGCTTGTTTTCCTTGGCTCCTACGACAAATCCTTCCATTCCCCGCTCAACAATAAGACAATTGATCCCTTTGTGACCCTTTTCAACGTCAGTCTGAGCCATTACCAAATACGTTGAAGCACTGCTGCCATTCGTAATCCAGTTTTTTGTTCCGTTCAGTAAGTAATAATCACCCATATCAATGGCGGTGGTTCTCTGAGAAGTTGCATCAGATCCTGCTTCAGGCTCTGAAAGGCAAAACGCACCAATCTTTTGACCTGAAGCCAAAGGCACCAAATACTTTTGCTTTTGCTCTTCTGAACCAAATTTTTCCAATCCCCAACAAACCAAGCTATTATTGACAGACATACAAACTGAAACACTAGCATCCACCTTGGAGATTTCCTCCATTGCTAATACATAGGACACCGTGTCCATACCTCCTCCACCATATTCTGGCGACACCATCATACCCATGAATCCAAGCTCACCAAGCTGACGAACTTCATCAGCCGGAAATGTTTGTGTCTCGTCTCGCTCGATCACTCCTGGCTTCAATACATTCTGGGCAAAATCTCTAGCTGCGTCTCTTACGGCTTTTTGTTCTTCTGTTAATTCAAAAAACATAGAATTCGGGGTTTCGTGTTAAACTTTGCGGCCGACAAAAGTAACTTTTGACTTGAATCATTTACCCATTTACGGCATTGGATTAATGTGTGGAACATCACACGATGGGCTTGACATTGCGTGCGTTGAATTTGACCGCAACGAGCATGGCTGGGTGTACAATTTAATCGAATCAAATGAAATTCCACTTTCTGAATCCTTGAAACAGAGTCTTGATGATTCGACCAAATCAAGTGGGTTGCAACTTGCAAAATTAGATGCGGACTTTGCCAGATTTTCTGCCGAACAAGTCAACATTTTCTGTGAAAAATATCAAATCGCACCAGAATTTATCGCTTCCCATGGCGTGACCATTTTTCACGATCCCAGAGTTGGGATCACAACTCAAATCGGATCAGGAGCCATCATTTCGGCTCTTACACAGACTACTACCATCTCTGATTTTAGAACTCAAGACGTAGCGAAGGGAGGCAATGGAGCTCCGCTGGTGCCGTTCGCAGATAGCCTTTTGTTCAGCGAGTTTGATTACTCTCTCAATCTAGGTGGCTTCGCTAATGTGAGTGCCTTGCGAAAAGATGCACTCATAGGATTTGACATTGCTCCTTGTAATTTATTACTCAATCATATTGCGAATAAGATCGGGTTAAATCATGATGAAGGTGGTGAACTCGCCCGTATGGGAACGTTGATAGATCCATTACTACATTCACTAAACAAACTGCCCTATTATGAGCAAAAACCACCTAAATCGCTTGGTTATGAGTGGTTTGAAGATCAAATTCTGCCTATAATTCCGAACGAATCACCAGCGGACCTGCTTCATACTGCGTGCGAACATATTGCCATTCAAATTGGCAAGTCTCTGCATTCCCACGGAAGTTGCATTGTCACGGGTGGCGGAGCATTCAATGACTATTTGATTGAGCGAATTCGCCACTATGTGAATTGTGATATCGTGATTCCGGACCCTCAAATTATACGATTCAAGGAAGCGATTTGCTTTGCCTTTTTGGGACTTCTAAGGCTTAGACAAGAGAAGAATATTTCCTCGACAGTAACCGGTGCCACATCCGACTCAATAGCGGGAGCGATTTACATTCCGTGAAGCATTGACAGGCACCTATTTATAATGCCAAAATCCCTTTTACTGCATAGCCTTATTTATACATTTGCCACCCCATTTTGAGGGTGCTGAGAAGAAGCGTATGAAAGAGTTACTTGAAAAGTTTGAGAATAAAACCCCTGAGATCGTATTTGAGTGGAGCGACAGCGAAACTGAAGCTAAGGGCTGGGTTGTAATCAATAGTTTAAGAGGCGGTGCAGCTGGCGGTGGAACTCGCATGCGCGTTGGCCTTGATAAGCGAGAAGTGGAGTCATTAGCGAAGACCATGGAAGTAAAGTTCACTGTGGCAGGACCTCCCATTGGTGGTGCGAAATCGGGAATCAACTTCGATCCACGTGATCCAAGAAAAGATGGAGTTTTGAGAAGGTGGTATAAGGCCGTTTATCCACTGTTAAAGAACTATTACGGAACAGGTGGCGATCTGAATGTGGATGAAATTCACGAGGTTATTCCAATCACAGAAAGCTACGGACTTTGGCATCCTCAAGAAGGAATTGTCAACGGACACTTCCAACCGGATGCTGGACAACATTTGAGTAAAGTAACTCATTTGAGGCAAGGTGTTTCAAAAGTGCTTAATGATTCAAAATATTCACCTGAAGTTAGTCGTGGGTATGTCGTTGCTGACATGATTACTGGCTACGGTGTTTCAGAAGCGGTACTTCACTACTATAACTTGTGGCATAAGAGCGATGTAAAAGGCAAACGTGTCATAGTTCAAGGTTGGGGAAATGTAGGTTCAGCTGCTGCCTTTTACATGGCTCAGGCAGGCGCCAAGGTGGTCGGAATTATCGACCGAGTAGGCGGATTGATGAAACCTGAAGGATTCACATTTGAAGAGATTACGGAGTTGTTTTTATCTAAGGATGGCAATGCGCTTAGAAACGACAACCTATTGACTTTCGAAGAAGTCAACGAGAAAGTTTGGAGTATGGGTGCCGAGATTTTCCTTCCATGCGCAGCTTCCAGATTAATCACCAAAGAACAAGTTGATCAAATGATTGGAGGTGGTTTGGAAGTAATTTCCAGTGGGGCTAACGTACCATTCGCTGACCCCCAGATTTTCTTCGGACCCATCGGTGATTACACAGATGAAAAGATCAGCTTACTGCCTGACTTCATTGCAAATTGCGGCATGGCACGAGTTTTTGCTTATTGCATGAGCGATGATTACAAGCAAACAGATGATGCCATCTTTAGCGATGCCTCTTCAATTATTGGAAACGCGCTAAAGCGGGTACATGAAAAGAACAGCGCTTCAACCAAGATTGCTAAATCGGCATTTGAAATTGCCTTAGCACAGCTTGTTTAATGGAAATCAACCAACTACTCAATCGAGTCTATTTGGGCAATACGGTGCAGGACTACCTGTGGGTGGTTGGATCGTTGTTAGTTGGATTCATTTTCCTCCGATTTATTGCTCATCGAATCAGCGATGTGATTTTCAAGCTCGTTTCCAAGGACGCTACGAAGCTCGACAAGGAGGCACTTCACGACTTAGTGGGCGCACCTATTCGTTGGCTCATTATGCTGATAACAGTCTTCGTTTGCACGTTGCACCTGGAATACCCTGAATCATGGGAAATGGCACCCCGCGATGAATTTGGTGTGCGCATGGTCATTTATCGCATCTACATCTTTTCCCTCATCACCATTATCACATGGATCGCTCTGCGTTTCGTCAAATTTCTAGGTGTTGTGCTGATGGAACGTGCCGAGCTTACAGAAAGTAAGGCTGATGATCAAATCATTCCATTTCTGATTGAGATCCTGAAGATATTGGTTATCGTCCTCGCCATTTTCATTGTCATGGGAACGGTCTTTAAAATAGATATCGCTGCGCTCGTGGCCGGACTAGGAATTGGTGGTTTAGCTCTTGCGCTTGCCGCCAAGGAAAGCCTAGAAAACCTCCTCGCATCCTTTATGATTTTCTTTGACAAGCCATTCATGATTGGTGATTTGGTAACTGTGAATGGTGTTACTGGCACAGTCGAGAAGATTGGTTTTAGAAGTACACGCATTCGAACATTGGAAAAGAGTTATCTGACTATTCCAAATCTGCAAATGGTTAACAATGTGCTTGACAACCTTTCAATGCGCACATTCAGAAGAGTAAGCTTCAACGTTGGAGTGACATACAGTTCGACTCAGGAACAGATTAAAAACATTGTGAGAGACATCCAGAAATATATCGATGAACACCCTCATACGAATCAAGAAGGTGAAATCCATTTTATGGAATTTGGCTCAAGTTCATTGGACATCATGGTATTGTATTTCATAGATACCATGGACTGGAGAACCTTCCTGAACATAAAAGAGGAGATCAATTTTGAAATCATGCGAATTGTTGAAGCACATGGTGCCGGTTTCGCATTCCCGACCCAAACTATCCACCTAGAAAAATCTTAATCCTTAGCATATGTACCTATTAATGGTTGTTGTTTTTGTGCTCGGTTATCTTGCAATCGCCCTTGAGCACCCTATTCACATTGACAAAGCAGCAAGTGCACTTCTTATTGGCGCTATCACCTGGACCATATTCGCATTAAACGCAGATGCTATTGCCGAGGGAACCGCTGGTTTTATCAATTATGCAAAGGAGTATGCATTACTTAATGAAGGTCATCATGCGGATGCACTTCACTACGTGACCCATGAATTGAGTCACCATCTGAGTGAAATCGCTGAAATTCTATTCTTCCTGTTAGGTGCTATGACGATCGTGGAGCTGATTGATGCACACGAGGGATTTGCCTTGATTACGGACAGAATCAACACAGCAAATAAGGTGAAACTAGTTTGGATCTTGAGTATCCTTACATTCTTCCTTTCTGCTGCATTGGACAACTTGACGACTGCTATTGTGATGTCTGCATTGCTTAAAAAACTAGTCAAGAGTAAAGAAGACCTTTGGCTCTTTGCGGGCATGGTTATTATTGCAGCTAACGCTGGTGGAGCGTGGTCTCCAATCGGTGACGTAACTACTATTATGCTTTGGATTGGTGGTCAGGTAACTGCTGCAAACATTGTTATTAAACTATTGATTCCATCACTCGTAGCCTTGATTGTTCCATTGGTCGTTTTATCATTTACCCTAAAAGGTGAAGTAGAAAGGAAATTGGGAATGGTGGAACGCCACCACCTTGAAGACCGCACTACCCCTGGAGAACAAAAAACCGTGCTTTTCTTGGGCGTGGGAGCACTATTGTTTGTGCCCATTTTTAAAACAGTCACGCATTTGCCACCATACATGGGAATTCTGCTGGGTTTAGGCATCTTGTGGGTTGTTACAGAGATCATGCACCGTTCAAAAAACAAGGCAGATAAGACTAAACTGAGTGTTATTGGGGTGCTTCAAAAGGTTGATACACCTAGCGTTCTATTCTTCCTCGGGATTTTAGCCGCTGTTGGTTCGCTTCAATCTGCCGGGTTACTAAGGATCATGGCTCAATTTCTAAATAACACACTTGGAAACATGTATGTGATCAACATCGTTATAGGAATGCTGAGTTCAATCGTAGACAACGTTCCATTGGTAGCAGGCGCAATGGGAATGTATGATTTGCTTCCTGAAGGAGCGGCAGCTGTTGCTGGCTCCGCATATCCGGTGGACCATTCATTCTGGGAATTTCTAGCCTATTGCGCTGGAACGGGTGGAAGTTGCTTGATCATTGGATCTGCTGCGGGTGTTGCCGTAATGGGCATCATGAACATTGACTTCTTGTGGTACATGAAGAAAATTTCATGGCTTGCCCTGCTAGGCTATTTAGCTGGTGCGTTCACATTCATCGCAATGGATGTGTTCCTCCACTAACCAATCCCTGATTTACCTGGATACGTTCATATTCTGCCGTATTCGCGATATAGCTGGTGATTTTCAATAGGGTGTCTTAGCTTGGCTAAGTCTAAAATCCTATTGACATGAAATTCGCATATATATACGCATCTAGTTTGGTGCTTTTGATTCTTAGTTCACTAGCCCATTCACAAGAATTCGATTGGGCCATACGAATGGCAGGCCGATCATCTGACATTGGCAACTCCATTCTGGTCGACTCTGACCAAAACACAATTGTTGCCGGTTCGTTTTATTACTCGCCCATCCTTGCAATCCTTCCGACCGAAATCCAATTTCATTCTAATGGGGTTTCAGATGCGTTTATATTCAAACTAGACTCAAATCAACACTCTGTCTGGCATCGCCAATTTGGAGGAATTGGAATGGATCGAATTAGAATGATAAAATTTGATTCTCATGACAACATTATTGCCATTGGAATCTTCAATGACTCGGTAGACTTTAACCCCGGAGGTGTAGCTAACGTGTTGGAAGCGGATACAACGAACGCCTTCATAATGAAATTGACATCTTCTGGCAACCTACTATGGGTTAGAAGCTTTAGTGGTAATGAATCGGAACTATCATCCATTTCGGTGGATCCTGAAGACAACATAATAGTATCGGGTGGCTATACGGGGTCAGTAGATTTCGACCCAGGTATTGGAGTGGAACTTCGATCAACCACAGCCTCGCAGGAAGCATTCGTTGCCAAGTTGGATAGTTCTGGAACATTGGTGTGGATTCGAACATTTGAGAGTAACGGTTACAGTTATGCAAGGACAATTTCCACCTCCGATTCAGGAGATGTTTGGATTGGTGGGAATTTTTCAGGTACGATAGATTTCGACCCAACTTCGCAAGTTGTCGCTGAAACCGCAACCAGCACTCATGCTTACATAGCAAACCTTAGCTCGACCGGAAATTATGTCCAATACGCTCAGTTTCCATCAACCAATCATGCTAATATCATGTCGATTGATCATTACCAGAATGGAGAATTAGCAGCGGTAGGATACTTTTCTGGCAGTCTTGAAATTGAAATGAGTAGTGGAGCTTGGGATACCATATCAACTTCAAGCACTACGTTTTTTTTATTCCGAGCCAATGCTAATGGGAAAGTGATTTGGCAGACTTCTGATGAATCGGGTCTGCATAATGATCCATTTTACCTCACGCTTGACGAGTATGACAATTGCTTGGTATCTGGAAGAGCGAATTATAACATATGGCTTTCTAAATGGTCACCTGACGGAGATTCAATCTTTTCATTCACACTGGAATCAGAATCGGACTCAAGGGCCAAATCAGTATTCACAAGGAACGATGATATTTACTTAACCGGATACTATCAAGGATTGGCGGACTTTGACCCAGGTGTAAATGATTACCTCCTACCTTGGCAAGGTGGGGCGCAAGATTTGTTCGTTTTGAAATTGAATCGATGTGATTTGAAAGCGCTTATAGAGTCAACCGATACCAGCTTGACAGCTCTACCTTCAGGCGTGACATATCAATGGCTTAATTGTTCGAATAACAGTCAAATACAGGAGGAGACAAGTCAAACTTTCACTCCAAATGAAACAGGTCTCTACAAAGCTATTGTCTCAAATGGACCATGCATTGACACAACCGATTGTATTGAATTCACCGCAACTACAGGTGTTAATTCTGCTGATATCATCTCATGGGCTTTATTTCCAAACCCAGCGAATGATCATGTCACCATTATCTCAGATGGTCAGGGGCTATTGGAAATTATTGATCAGACAGGTGCAACAATTAAATCCCAGCGTCTAGAACGAATGGGACTCATCGATTTAACGGAAATTCCTAGTGGAATTTTTATAGTAAAACTTGCTTCTGACGAACATGTTTTGGTCAAAAGATTAGTAGTTCAGTAGTCCGCAAATGAATTAACAGTGCCTTTTTCACAAGTATAGTTTTGCTAACAACACGGTGGGTTATGGCAAGGCTACCTTAGCCTATCATTAAATTCCACGAAGTATGCTATTGAATTTGCTGCTCCAAATCTCCACAGCGGAGGGAGTCGAGGTTGCTGAAGAAGTTGTTCCAACGGAAGAAACGCTTTCTGTAATCGAATTGCTCGCCAGCGGTGGCTGGTACATTATGATTCCACTCGGCTTTTTGAGTGTGATCGCTATATACATTTTTATTGAGCGATTCCTTGCTATTCAGAAGGCATCTAAGGAAGACCCACAATTCATGAATCAAATCAAGGATTTCATCCATGAAGGAAAAATTGACGCTGCAAATCACTTATGCAAACAAACCGACTCCACTTTTGCTCGGATGATCGAAAAAGGTGTTTGGAGAATCGGAAAACCATTAGGAGATATCAGTGCAGCCGTGGAGAACGTAGCTAAACTTGAAGTGTTCAAGCTAGAAGAAAGTCTCAGCACGCTAGCAACAATAGCAGGAGCAGCACCTATGATCGGATTCCTCGGAACAGTCATTGGAATGATCGTAGTATTCCATGAAATGCGCATCAGTGATGCTGGAATCGAAATCGAACAGCTATCGGGCGGTATCATGCAAGCAATGGTCACCACGGTTGCAGGTCTTGTGATCGGTATCATCGCATACATTGCCTACAACGTGCTTGTTGCACGCGTGCAGAAAGTGGTTTACAAAATGGAAACCACCACCATCGAATTCATGGACTTGCTTCAAGAACCGGCTGAATAATGGCAATTCAATCAAGAAATAAAGTAGAAGTAAGCTTCAGCATGTCCAGCATGACGGACATCGTATTCCTGCTGCTTATCTTCTTCATCATCCTTTCAACGTTAGTTTCCCCCTTCGGAGCCAAGGTGGATTTGCCGACAGGAAAGGCGAGAACAACAGAACATCCTAAGATTACAGTGGCGATTAAACCCGACTTGACCTACAACTTGGATGGGCAAGATGTTTCTAAATCGCAATTAGAGGGCATGCTCGTTCAGCGCAAAAGCGAGGTCGAAAAACCGATCATCGAACTTCGCGTTGATCAAACGGTTCCCACAGGAGAAACGGTAAGTTTTCTTTCATTGGCAAAAGAATATGGATTTAGCATCGTTATAGCGACTAAACCCAAGTGATGAAAAAGCAAAGCGACAGTAAGCGAAAGGGAATGATAGGGACAGTGGTATTCCACCTTGTCTTGCTGATCATTTTCTTATTTACCGGTCTTACGATGCCTGTTCCATTACCCGATGAAAAAGGGCTTCCTGTGCAGCTTGACTTAGGCAATGTTGATTTTGGCTCAGGTGATGAACAACCTCAGAGCACTGAAGTTCCAGAGGTCACGGAGCCAATTTCTGAACCTCAACCTACAGAAGCCAATCCTGTAGAAGCAGTTGAGGAAGTGGCCACACAAACGGATGCTTCTGCCATTTCAGCCCCAAAGGAAACTGAAGCTAAAAAGGTCGAAGAAAAGAAGCCAGAATTAGATGAACGCTTGAAGAAAGCAATTAGCAATCCCTTCCAAACCAACGAGGACAACAGCAGCAAAGGCCAGGGAGAAACAAACGAACCTGGTGATCACGGCAAACCAGATGGAGCTCCGACCGGATCATCATTGTATGGTGACAAATCCGGTGGAGGAATTTCCCACAGCCTTGGTGGACGAGGTTTTAAAGGTGCTCCTCCTATTCAAGGCAACATGCAGGAAAGCGGGAAAATTGTTGTTGAAATTGTTGTCGATCGCGATGGTAATGTAGTGCGTGTTACGCCTGGAGGTCGAGGCACCACCATTACCAATGCAGAACTGATTCGAAAAGTGGTCGAATCTGCACGCAAGGCCAAATTCACTCCAAAAGCTGATGCTCCGGCAGAGCAAAAAGGCACAATCACTTACGAGTTTAGTTTGGAATGACCTATCCCGAAACGCTGGAATATCTCTTTCAGCAGCTCCCTATGTATCAGCGCATCGGTCAGGCGGCTTACAAGGCCGACCTTGAATCAACCGTTGCATTGATGAAGCTCCTTGGAAATCCTGAGCATGGATTGAAAGTTGTTCATGTTGGCGGCACAAATGGGAAAGGGTCAGTTTCACACCTTTTGGCTTCCATCTTTCAAGAAGCCGGTTACAGGTGTGGCCTGTATACGTCACCTCATTTGGTGGATTTTAGGGAGCGAATCCGAGTCAACGGACAAATGATCCCCGAAGAAAAGGTCGTTTCGTTTGTGAACCGATACAAAGCCGACTCTGAGAAATTAAGCCTTAGTTTTTTTGAATGGTCTGTTGGGCTAGCCTTCGATCACTTCAGGTCTGAAAAGGTGGACATTGCCATTGTTGAAGTAGGCATGGGTGGAAGATTGGACAGCACCAATGTTGTTGATCCGGAATTGAGCATAATTACAAACATAGGAACTGATCATAGCCAGTATCTGGGTGAAGATCCTGCTCAACGCGCGAGGGAAAAAGCAGGAATCATCAAAAAGGGAAAGCCTGTTGTCATAGGAAGGTCACAGCGTGAAACCGAGGGCATTTTCAGAAGAATCGCTCTTCAGTTAGATGCATCCATATCTTTTGCTGACCAAGATTTTCCGGACGATCCTCCTCCCTGTCCTCTAAAAGGTGCGTACCAACGTGAAAACTTCCAGACCGTGCAAATAGCCGTTGAGCGTCTCAATTCTTTGGGTTGGAAGTTGAATAACCAAGCCTTGTCATCTGGCTTTTCAAACGTCATCAAAAACACCGGGCTTCGCGGTCGGTGGGAAGAGCTTCAACCGAAGCCACGCATCATTTGTGATGTCGCACATAATGTTGAAGGACTGGAAATCGTATTCGATCAATTACTCAACACACCTCGCCATGACCTTCATCTTGTTTTAGGTTTTGTATCTGATAAAAACGTCAGCGACATTTTGAAGCTTGTGCCGAAAGAGGCAATACTCTACCTCACACAACCCAGCATTCCGAGAGCCATGGCCATTGACCGACTGGCTCAATTGGCAACTGATGCTGACCTGAAATTTAAGGAATATTCAACGGTCTCGGAAGCAGTGAAAGCCGCGCGCAGTGGAGCAATTCCCGATGATTTGATCTTTGTTGGAGGAAGCACATTTGTGGTGGCTGACTTGATATCAGAAATCAAATAAAAAGGCCGAACGAATCGTCCGGCCTATATTCTGGAAACTTATCTCGAAGCCGTGTTACTCTTATCCAACAACTCCGCACTTTTCATCAGCTGCACACATTCTCTGCGGTACCCTTCCACGTCCTTTCCTGTAGCCCCTTCCGCTAGCTTGATGACGCTAGCATACGTTGCTTCTCCAATGTGCTCTGAATCACGAAGCAACATGCCAAACTGAGCGACCGAAGCGGACCAGCGAAGGTTTTCCGATGCATTACTAATTGCCTTGTCACTCTTCTTCACAATCTCGCTCATTAACTTGCTTTTGTCTCCATCGGGTTCTTTGTAGCGGAGTTTTACTGTGGCTAACTCATCGGTCAACACCTGCTTCGTTGGTTCAACTTGCTTTTGATATTTCAAAGGATCGACTCGGTTTGAACTCGCTCCGACAGGAACAATCTCATACAACGCGGTCACCACGTGACCCACGCCCATTTCGCCTGCATCCTTCTTGTCGTTGTTGAAGTCTTCTTTGTTCAACATACGGTTTTCATATCCAATCAATCGATACTCGGCCACGTTAGCGGGATTGAATTCCACCTGAATCTTTACGTCCTTGGCCACGGCAAACATGGTTCCTCCAAACTCATTTACCAACGTCTTCTTTGCCTCGGTGATGTTGTCAATGTAAGCGTAGTTTCCATTTCCCTTATCCGCCAGCACTTCCATTTTGGAATCCTTGTAGTTTCCCATTCCAAATCCAAGCACGGTCAAAAACACCCCTTGATCTCGCTTTGAAACGATCAGCTTTTCCATGTCTGCGTCACTCGCTGCCCCAACGTTGAAATCACCATCGGTGGCAAGAACTACCCGATTATTTCCATCCTTGATTTGATAGTCCGCGGCAACCTTATAGGCCAACTGAATTCCAGCGCCACCGGCTGTTGAACCACCTGCATTGAGGTTATCAATGGCTTGATAGATTTTCTGTTTGTCATCACCAGAAGTTGGTTCCAGCACTAAGCCAGCTGCACCTGCATAAACCACGATGGCCACCTTGTCCTCTTTTCGCATTTGCTGCGCCAGCATCTTCATGCTTGATTTCAGCAACGGCAACTTATTAGGAGCATTCATCGAACCAGAAACATCAATCAGGAACACGATGTTGCTCGGTGGAAGACTCTCCTTATCCAATTCGCGCGCCTTGATTCCGATCTGCAAAAGCTGATGTTCCTTATTCCAAGGTGCTTGAGATACTTCCGTGTAAATGTTCACCGGGTCAGTTCCCTTTGTAGCATCATAGTCATATTCAAAGTAGTTGATTAGCTCCTCGATGCGAACCGCATCTTTAGGAGGAAGCTGACCCATATTGATGAAGCGCCTCATATTGGAATAAGATGCACGATCCACATCAATCGAAAAAGTGCTCAACGGATCGGTTGTGGCATAGTGGAAATCATTCTCACTGATTTCGCTGTATGATTCCACGTTCTGGATAGGTTCGTAAATGGCCGGAGCACAACAGGCAGTATTAGAAGCCACCCCCATGGCACGTTTCGAATAGTTCACGTCATACGAAATGGCATCGGCTTCAATTGATTGTTCGGCTTCAAAGGCAATTTGCACCGCCTTCTCTTCTTTCATCCTGATCTTTGGAACTTCGTATGCAACAGTCGCTTCCATGAACGTTGCTGCAACGCGAACTCGTTGAGTCACGATTCCGCTTTTTCTGATCTCAACCTCTTTGATGGAATTTGCCGATTGTAAAACGAACATTCCCACCTTGTCCGTCAAACTATACTCATTGGTATCAAGAAGATTGACAACCTTGGCTTTTTCTATTGGGTTCCCTTGGGCATCCTTTACTTTGCCTTTTAATACATGGCTTTTTGATTGAGCATTTACCATCAATGTGATGAGGCAAATCGCAATAAATAAACTCAGCTTCTTCATAGTCTATAAATTTGATGTTTGACATAAGGATGCCATCTCAAATCGATTTCCATAAATCCGTCTAAAAAATTTGCAGGCGAACCAATTTATTGACATGGTCAACGCTCCGGCAAAGAGCGATGAAGAGCGATACAAGGTGTTTCTGAAAAAAGGAAGTCGTGAAGAACTTGCGGTGATTTTCAGGAAATACATGACGCTCGTATTTGGCGTTTGCATGAAATACATTGGAGAAAAGCACGCGGCTCAGGATGCCACGATGGAGGTTTTCGAAAAGCTACTCTCGCACCACCCAAAAGCTGAGGTGCAGAATTTTCGGGCCTACCTGTTTGTGGTTAGTAGGAACCATTGTCTGATGAAAAAAAGGGGTGACAAGCCAGTACTGATAGAAATTTCACAAGCTGATATGGAATTGACCATGGAAGTGCATCCTATTGACAAGGACGAGCAAGAGGCAGCACTGAATAAGTGCCTGGCTGAATTGAAAGACCTTCAGAAAACCTGTGTAGAACTTTTCTACTTGAGCAAGAAAAGCTACACGGAAATTTCGAGTGAATTGAAAGTGACACTGAACGCAGTAAAAAGCCACATCCAAAACGGAAAACGCAACTTAAAGCTTTGCATAGAAGCTAATGAATGAAGCACGATAGCGACATATTGAAGCGAATCAAAAGCTATTTCATGCGCAGGAAAAGCGCAGATGAAGCCTATAAATTTGAGCGTGAAATCGAGCGCGATGCCTTCCTCTATGAAGCCATGGAAGGATTTGAAGACATGCTAACCTCCGACATTCAACAAGCCATGGATGAGTTGGACGACCGGCTGGACGCGAAATCACACGGAGGATTACTAGCAATCAACTGGAAAATGGCCGCTTCTGTGGCTGCTGTTATTGGTATTGCCGGATTGTTGATTATGTTGGTTTTCAATGGCGATAAAGTGGCCGAAACTGATGTAGCGAGTGAACCTCAAGAGGAGGACCGCTATATTCCACGGTCAGAACAAACGAATTTTGATTCTTTAGGTGACTATTCATGGGCGATGGCCACAGACTCAACCCCCCGTGATTCTAGCGTATTGGTCGAGGATGCTGCCTATGTCCATGACGAGAATGTGTCACATTCCGCAAGTGTTCCTGCTCCTCCAACAGAACAAAAATTGATGACACCAGAGCCAGCACCAAAGAAGGAAGCTATCAATGAATCTACGGATGGTGAAACCACGGATGTAATTTTCGATGACCAATCACAAGAAATAGCGTTTACAGCTGATGAATCTGTTGAGCCAATGCAACCACAAGCAATGAAATCTTTAGCCTTGGAGGCGAATGCAAAGAGCAGGTCGGCAAATGAGCAACCAAGTGCTTTGGAGGAAACCTCAAGCATCACTCAGAAAACGGTTCAACCCAAAGGGGGAATGGCTGCCTACAAAAGCTATTTGAAGAAAAATATTCAGACTTCTGAAGGCATGCCAAAAGGAACGGTCACCGTTACGTTTGAGTTGGATAGAAACGGCAAACCTAAGAAACTCGAGGTGTCTAATTCGCTATGTACCGCATGCGATGCCGAAGCGAAACGCTTGGTCGAAAACGGACCGGAATGGGAACCAGTGGATAAAAAGGAAAGGCTGAGCGTTACGGTAGAGTTTCCTTAACCCTTATTCCGAAACCTTCAAGAACTTCAAACTGTGAATAGTTTCTCCTGTTTGAACAAAGATTAAATAGCACCCATCTGCCAAGGATCGAACATTCAATTCGGTCAGCGTAGATTGAATAGAGGTTTGGGAAATCAACCTGCCATTTAGGTTATAGACACTTACATCCGCTGTTTCAATTTCATCATCAACCTGCAGATAGTAAGTTTCCGTAGGATTCGTTGGATATCCAATCACACCTTTCCTGCTGCCATTAGCCTGAGCTTGTTCCTCTTCCAATTGGTTGAATTGCGCACTTTCCTGACCTGCGCTCACCGAGAAATTCAGCTTCCCGAAAAATGATCTAGTACCGCCAGCGTAATGCCAATTTTCACCCGAACCAAGATCGAAATCAAGGCTGCCGGTGAAAGAACCTGAATAGATGATGTTTGATTCGTTATCAATGGTTACCTGCTTCACCATGTCGTTGCCAGAACCAGTGAATTGAAACACATCGATCAATGATCCATCCGTGGCATCGTATGTAGCTATATATCCCTCCTTGGTCAAGTTCTCCGGATAGATTGCCGTATCCGGGTTGACAAGGATATGTGTCGAATCTTCTGGTTGGAAACACATGTCTCGCTTGAAATCCCCGCCAATGGCTACTATTCCATTTTTGACATCCATGGATGATATGACACTGTGTTGAACTGGGTACAGACTGTATGATGTTGCGTAGCCTCCTTTTTCGCTCCATATGTACTCACCGTTGGAGGAGAGTTTCATGATATAGTTACGATCTAACTCGAAAGTCTGACCTGCGGCAAACTCATTCCATTCATAGGTTACTCCATTCCATCCATTAGAAACCGAGAACCACATTGTTGCCAACAAATACACGCTGCCTTCATTATCCAGCTTAACCTCTAACGACCTGTCCCGTTGATTTACACCAGGACCATACAATTCCTTCTTCCACTTCTCTACTCCAGATGTACTCAAATAAGCCAAGTCATATACATCCGAACCGGTGCCATCCTCACAACCAACGTGATAAAAAATCAATTCTCCATTATCGCTGAAATCGAGCTGACCGGGATCGTGAACGTTTCCACACTCAGAGGCCGTGAATTCTTCTCTGTACGACCATTCATATTCACCTTCATTGTCAAAGCTCACTACGAACTTCTTTCGCCAGTTTACATGACAACCACCACATGGCATATAAACGATTAAGTCTTGAGCGGCTGAATCAGGATTCAAGTCGATAGTGATAGAATTGTAAACCTGACCGGTAATTGCCACCCTACCATTGTCATGAATCACAACATCACCTGCCCAGTCTTCGGCATCCCCATCCAAGGAATTAGCCCAAATCAAGTCAGCATCGGTAGAATACTTAGCGATGAAAATGTCGCTACCTGCGCTCGATGTCATTTGCAAGGTGCCTGTACCTAGATCAAAATCTTTTGTTCCTGAATAGGTACCTGTAAGAGCGATTGTACCATCAGTGCTTACATCTATCGCACTTGGTATAAATGGTAAGTTCTGATTCCATTGCAATTGACCATCATTGTCATACTTCGACATGAATTTTTCAGTAGAACTTATCACGTAGATATTCCCGCACTCATCCGTAGTCAAGTCTGTAAATTCATTGGCACTTCCATCGTTCATGTCCAGCATCCAAGTGGATGCCGTAATGGATCCAATACACTCCGGCTGCTCGATTTCATCAATCGTAATCGTTGTGCATTGAATCTCACCGCAACCCATGGTATCGCAATAAGTTCCCGATTGGGTGCGCCACATCCCTCCTATTAATGCGCTGTCACCCAAATTCAAAGACATGGAATCATGGCTTAACGAACCCTCTTGTACATTGAGATAAGAACCTGTCAGATAGGCCGTCATGTATTGATAAGCGGTGTCAGCGTATAGACCCCTTTCAGTTCTAAACTGACCACCTATCAAGATTGAATCCCCTTGACAAATACTCAATGTGTCAACCAACTTAACCACAGGAACCACTTCAAGTACAATCAATGTGAAGCTATCGCATCCGCCCTGTGAGTAGAAATAGTTATGATAAGCTCCAGAAGTAAATTGGTAGTCGTCCTGCACATAAAGTGAGTCTCCTTCGAAGATGGTGTCAAAAACGACCGTCAAATTAGGGATCATCTCTACCTTGACACAGTTGATGAATGCTTCGCCATTCAATGTTCCCGACTGGGAATACACTCCGGAAGTTGAAACAGGATTTCGAAGACCATCAATGGTCTCTCTTTCTTATAATGGCAATGGTTGTCGTATCAATAAACATGTCACCTGAAACCACATGTACGTAAACGCTAGCCGTGCCTGCACATCCGTTTCCATCTAGACCAAGAACGGAATACTCCCCGGTTTCAGAACAAATGGTACTCCATTCGAAACTCCTCCACCCCAAGTGTATGTTGAGGCGCCAGTGGCGGTTAATGAAACGGAGTCACCAGCATTCGCGATGATTGTGTCTTGAGCAGTAGATATTTCGAGTGACGAACAATTGGTTTTGTTCCATTTGGTGATTTCGAAATCATGATAATTTATTGTCATCGTCCCGCTAGCACCACCCGTTGCCTGTCCGCTGCCATCTAAAAACTGTTTTGATTCTCGATAATTGCTCTTTCTTGCGTAGACACTTTCCCCATTGTATTTCAAATCCCTCCATGTCGCGTACTCTGCATCGTCATTAAGAAACACCAAGTTGCCATTCAAGTCAAATTCCAGACCGAATGGAACATCACTAGACGAAGCTGGGATAACAGTCGCTCCGAACTGTCCATTAATCGAAATCTCATTAGTAGTTCCTGTGATCAAGACCTTCGATCCGGCCACCTTCATTTGAAGGTTTTCCACGCCATCGGTATTAAATGTTTGCACCCAAATCAGATTTCCGCTACCATCATACTTTGCGAGGAACAAGGTATTTGCTGAAGATGAAGCGACAATGTGAGGAGTCGATGAAGTGCTAAAATCACAATAGTTGGTATCCGTTCCCGCAGATTTGGAGACAGTCCCAAAGACATAAACATTGTCGAATTCGTCCAATTCGAGTCCTAATAGATTAACACTATTCTCAGTACCAAATGACTTGAACCACAATAAATTTCCATCTAAGTCAAGTGCATAGAAGAAGCACCCATCGCTTACCGAGGATCCGTTGCTCATGGCTGACATCCACGTGGTCGATGAGCTCGGGTCAACGTCTATCGTATCCGAATTAAGGTTTCCGCCAAGAAGCACCTTATCAGAAGCGACTTTTAATGCAATTGCGTTCTTAGGGACATATCCGGACCATCGAAGATTTCCATCGTGATCATAAGACCCCAACTTTCTCCTATCAACATCAATACCTCCAGTCTGAGGATCAAATGGCGGTGAAGCATTCAATCCGGCAGTGGGTAGCCACTCAGCATATGCATTAGGACCGCCAAACCAAAATGTTGCTGCCATTCCTGTTAAGAACCACAAATTCCCATGCGTATCTACATCCGTTTTAGCAATTCTTGGATATGACATAGAACCGTATTTCGCATACTCAGACCCCCCAATTGCATTAATATCCCTAGCCCACAAACAGTTACCG
Organism: Flavobacteriales bacterium; assembly: GCA_041391765.1. Classification (GTDB taxonomy): domain Bacteria; phylum Bacteroidota; class Bacteroidia; order Flavobacteriales_G; family Salibacteraceae; genus SHAN690. The sequence goes on from JAWKNJ010000018.1 coordinate 90,709, forward strand.
TGATTATCCCTTCCAATTATGGAAACGGTAAAGTTATTTTGAGAAGGATATCCGGTATATTCTCCACATCCACCACTCCCATTTACTAAATTACCATAGTAATAAGAGAGCATAGCACTACTTCGAGCATTGGTCACGCCATATCCCGACAAATCGTTTGCATCGTTTTCAAGAAATGGTTGAATCAACTCTAAATATGACGTTGAGAGGTAGTCGAAATTCGAATATGGTTCATAGGAATCAGACGTAGAGTATGCGTCACCGACAAACTTCGGAGTAGATCCACCTGCTCCAGAATTCAGCGCCCCGTGATACCCTGATGATCGTTTTATTGTGTCATTGTCAATATTGAAATAATCATCATTTATTGACACCCGAAGAGGAGTTGACCGAATCAAAAAATCACCATTTAAAGCACTTGTAACTGTATCCCCATCTTGATTGAATCCTCTCAAATACTCGGAAGTGGTCGTTCCAGAAATATGAACCGCGCCATTAGAGCCAACATTCATAGTTGTGATCAGGTTATCCCCATTTCCCTGCGATTTGATCGTCCAATCCTGTGTTTGTGTGTACCCAAAATGCACCGCCAAAACCAGCAGAACGCAGCCTAAAAAGGACTTAGTATGTAGGGTTATTGACACAATCCGTTGCGCAAAAGCCCACTAAAATATCTAAATAATTGATTTACTGATGTTTTTGGAAGAAAATTCACACAATGAAAACATGAGATTTACATCATTAAGCCAAGAAGAAATGAGGCTTGGACTAATGATTTACTAAAATCCCCATTTCAAGCGCGCAAACACGGAGGTACCGTAGTTGCGAAAATTAGCGCCATTATCCAGAAACGTGGATTGCCCAAAAATGCTGAAATCCCAGTTGTTCGCGACAGCTATAGAGATGGATGGCATCAGGAACATGAGGTTTACTCCGGGCGAATAAATGCCCACCAGTGAACCAGTGATCAGCGGGGTGATGGATCGGGACAAACTCAGCATGGCGTTGTACTTCGTGGGCATCAAGTTCTTCGCGCTAGGTGGCGTGGTGCTGGTGATGGCGGAGTTTGCCAAGGCTGTCAAGTTCAAGGTTGTATCCGCTCCCAGCGAACCATACATCAGTCCTCCCATGACATACAGGCCACCTGAAAAGGCATAGTCAATCGAAATGGACGCGGTGACCGCACCAGCAGTGTCCTGCCAGTTTTCCTGCGGATGGAAGTAGGTTACTTCTCCCTTAAAGCTGGCTGTTTTCAGGTTTCCGGCCCATCCTGCACCAATGGCTATATCCTCGTTCCACCAGCCGCCCAAGACTTGAAAATCATAGGTCCATTTGTTGAATTTGTACATCCCTGCACCAACCCACGTGGAATCATATTTTGAGGGTTTCACCGCGATGTCCAATGAGCTGTAATTCTTGAAAAAGTGCTGCACACGCACTGCGTCTGTTCCCGGTCTTTCTTCGTAGTCAAAGTCCACCAAATTGAAGGTGTTGAATAGGTCGTTTGAGTTCCAAAAGGCATTCACTCCCCAGTTGATCCGCTGCCGACCCACGGTGATGTCCCATCTTGAATTATTCCACTTCACCCATCCACGATCAACCTGAGAAAGTCCTACCACTCCGGATTCATCCAACCATGCCCAACTCATGTCCACCAAGCCGTGATCGAAATCAACGGCCTTTGAGTAGTAAGGATTGAAATTGACTTGATCTCCTGTGAAAACTCGGTTTCGCAGTTCAACTCCAACGCTCAATTGCTTACTGGGGTATATTCTAAAATTCAGTCGATTATGAATCAGGTTGTTATGGGAAACATAGTTCAAGTCGGCCATTTGCAGGCTCTGCATATTCTTCACATAGCCCTTCAGTTTGACAACGTCTGAGAACTTTTTGGAAGCGGAGTCCGATTGGGAAAAGCCCGTAAAGGAGATGACGAACAAAGCAATTATTAACCGCAAAGAGCGCAGAGGAGACGCAAAGGACGCAGAGTATGAAGACCCGAATTTCATTGCACACTATCGCCTTTCGTCACTTGCAATTTTGCCGTCAACCAAGGTCACCACTCTTCTTGCACGGTCTATCACACGCTGATCGTGGGTTGAAAACACGAACGTTACGCCTTCTTCTTGATTCAATCGTGCCATGATGTCCAGCAAATTTTCTGTTGATTTTGAATCCAAGTTTGCCGTTGGCTCATCCGCTAAGACAAAATCAGGTTTAGAAGCCAATGCTCGAGCCACGGCTACGCGCTGCTGCTGACCTCCGCTTAGCTGCGAAGGGCGATTGTTCATCTTGTCGCCTAAACCCACTTCGTTCAGCAGTTTCTCCACCCTGGCATCACGCGTTTTCTTATCGATTTTCTGCATGAGCATAATGAACTCAGTATTCTCTTTTGCAGTCAATACCGGAATAAGATTGTAGCTCTGGAAAACAAATCCGATATGCTTCAATCTGAAGTCGATCAACTGATTTTCGCTCATTCCGGCAAGTTCACTTCCATTGACTTTTATGCTTCCAGAGGTAGGTCGATCTAACCCACCAATCATGTTTAGCAAGGTCGTTTTACCGGAACCCGATGGTCCAACAATGGCGGTGAATTCGCCATTCTCGATTTGCAGGTCAACGTGATTCACTGCCGTAACCGGAACTACTCCTTCGTAGACCTTGGTCACATCATTTGTTTCAATTACAAGTTCTTTCATGATTATATCTTTCTAATTGCTTCAGATGGATTCAATTTCAATGCTTTCCGTGCCGGGTAAATGGCGGCTATCAGTGCCATGACCAACACCATGACCGTAATGATTATGTATGTTTCAATGCCCAATTCGGGATATACAACAGCTGCAAATCCCATTTCGCTATAGGCCTCGCCTTGGGCCCCCAAGTCAATTCCATTTTTACCTGTAGTGGAGATGAATAAATAGGCCACTAACAAACCGAGCGGACCACCGATGAGTGAAAGAAATATCGTCTCCAACATGATCATCGAAAACACTTTCGTGCGGTTCAGACCAATTGCCATGAGCATTCCGATTTCCTTGGTGCGTTCCATCACAGCCATGAGCATGGTATTGATCACGCTGAAAAGCAATGCGATTAAGATGATCGCTACAATGATTAAGGAGAAGGTTTGTCCCGCTTCGACCATGTATCGCATGCCAGCGGCTAAGTCGAGCCATGGCTTAACTTCCAGATTTGGAAATGCCTTTTGAAACTCTGCCGCTTTTGATTCTGCTATATCATTCTCATTGAGTAATACTGCTATCTCATGATAGTCGTCCGATTCAATGCTCAACATGCGCTGCACATCAGATCGCTCCACATAGGCATTGACCTCGTCAACCATACCATTTCCAGATTTGTAGATTCCCACAACCCTGAACGAAGCTGCCACGATTTCTCCTTCCAAATCCTGAACGGTGAGCACGACCTTTGAACGTAATTTGAGTTTGTAGTTCTCGGCCATTTTTTGGCTGATGAGGATTGGGTTTCGTTTGATTCCCTCGAAGTATTCTCCTTCAATTACCTTTTCATTGAGTCCGGTGACTTTCGACTCATCTTCCGGATTGATTCCGATCATTTTCACTCCTCCATTCTTATTTGCAGATCCCATCATAGCCATTACTACCACTCGACCGGTCGTTCCTAACACCGTTCGATCCTGAGCGATTTCCTGTTCTATCGAAGTGGCGTCATGCATAAAATACTTCGTGAGCATTTCTTCTCTGAATAGTGTGTCATGCACCTGTAAGTGAGACATCTCCGACTGTATGACATCGTTGATTTTCTGCTTCATCATTCCTTCGTAAAACCCTGAGGCAAAGGTCCCGGCCCATAGCCCTAGCGCTAAAGCAATGATTACCACAAGGCTCCTAACCTTGTTCCTCCAAATGTTTCTCCAAGCGATTTTTACTAACATGACTAGCTCCTCATTGCTTTAATGGCGCTGATTCTAAGCACCGAGATGAATGGATAGATTGAGATGGCCATTGCTACCAATGCAACAATCGAAGCCTGCTGAATGAAGATGGACGGATCCAATGATGATTGAATGATGGCCTCCATGCCATACTCTTCATACGTCTTCGCCATTTCTGATCCACTATCAAATCGTATCGGATTGAAATAGAAATAGCTGATTACAGGAATGGCTCCGAAAATTCCGCTGATGGCACCGAATAACGCAATTGTAATTACCTCCAACATAACAACAAACGCAAGCTTCACTCGCTTCATTCCAACTGCGACCAATACTCCAAATTCATGTCTGCGCTCGGCCATCATCATCAATACTGTTCCGAAAATTCCGAAAGAAATAACCATGTAGAGGATGAACATGAACACGATGCCTTCCGCGCGATCGGCTTCGATCATGTCAACCAAGTCGGGTACTAATTCAGGCCAAGGCATTACCTCATATTGCTCTCCTATTTTAGATTGAATGTCCTTTGCTACCGACACTGCTTTTGAAGCATCATCCAGCAGTAACACAACATTGACTATGTTGTTTTCCATGCCATAGAGTTGTTTCGCCAACTCGATCGGCATGATCACCAATTGCTTGCTCAAATCGGGCGAACCAAACTTCACGATGCCCTTGATGGGATATTTTCCCGCTGCATTGGCGCCATGATAACCCATTCCGAGCAACACAATCGTGTCACCAACGGTCACATCGTGGTACTCGGCTAATCCCGATCCGATCATCACCGCCCGGTCACCTGGTTGTAGATATTCCCCTTCAGCAACACGATCGTGCATTTTGGTTAATTCTTTCTCTGCTTCAGGATCCGTTCCGACCACCATTGCACCCTTGGTAGTGTGCTCGGTCGCACTCAGTGCGAAGCTTTCGATGCGCTGTACGTAGCCGGATACGTGCCTGTTGCTTTCGATGGCTTCACGAACTTCATCCGTAAATTCAAAACTTTCATCCAGTGTTTTTTCCTCCCAGAATCCTTTCGCATGTATTTGAACAAATCCGGTATAGGAAGCGACCATCGAATCGGTCATGTTGGTATACACGCCTTCTTTGATGCTCATCATCAAGGTGGCCATGATTACCGCGAAAACACAGACAGCGTTATTAGCGTTTCTACGCTTATTTCTGCCATAGGTTGCGCTGCAAGAGTTTAAGATAGAGTTTCATCAGCGAATTTTTTCATGTTCTGGACGGTGAAAAAGGCATCCTCATAAACTTCATTGAATTTGATTTTCTCAATTTTCATGACCGTTTACCCGCCCTTATCAATCGGTATCAATCAATTTGGTAGCCATCACTACACCATCCATGGATTTCATATCTGATCCGATCACTACTAACTAAGTACCCATCCTCATCGTACTGCTCAACTTCATTTGACAAGCGGTCCCGCTGATCAACAGTTGATCTCAGCTGCCCCCAACTACGGGAGCCTCAGGCTTTGGTGTTGTTAACTCTATTTTCCAACATTTTCTGCCATCTATTACAGAATCCCCTACAATCTTCGCGGTGTCACGAACGCTCGAGGACTTCGAACCAAGTCGTCATTGCTCATGTCAGTTCCCATCCAACTCTGGCTCATCATGCTTGGGGGCATCTTGATGCTGCGCTCGATGCTTGGTACCCAATTCCACACTTCTTTGTGTCTTTTGAGGAATGCCGTACCCGCATCTTTTGCTGGCTGCGTCAGCACCATCAAACTGTAGTCGTTACCCTTGCTCCAGCTCTTGAGTGACATGCTCCGCGTCCACTTTGGTCGGATAATCTCAATGGTCATCTCCATGTAGGCCGACTCCTTACCGCGCATTTTTTCTTCTGCCTTTCGAATAATCTCTTCCGCGCTTTGAGAGAACGCACTTGCCATGGGTAAAAGAGACATCAACAACACTACTACCTGCTTCATTTTACAAATTGATTTATCAAATATTCTTTGGCTCGCTCAGCCGGGAAATTTTTGGGATCTAACAAGCAATGCATCTGGATTCCATCCAAGGTTGCGCTGAATATTCTCATCATCGCAATAGGGTCATCGTACCCTTTTCCGGAGAAATAACCCATCATGGCCTGCATATAGGGCTGCATCTTTTGCATCATTTCGTTCATCATCATTTCCGTTACATCTTTTTGAAATGCTAATGACATGTACAGCTTCCATCGCTGTGGTTCTTTCAACGGAATATCTACGCTCAAGCGAATGACTTCCCTCATCCGTTCATCATTCATTTCATCTGCGAGATCAAGCTTAAGCTCGTGCATCGCATAGTCGAAAAGGTCCAAAAGAAGCGCCTTCAATACCGATTCCTTGCTTTCAAAGTAATTATACATCAACCCCTTTGAAATGCCGGCCTTCTTGGCAATTTGGCTCACCGAAGAATTGTGGTAGCCTTCATCAGCAAAAACGTGAAGAGCGGCATCAAGGATTTCGGCTCTGCGCTCTTGGCGAATGGTCTCAAATTGTTCTGTTGTTCTTGGTGACATTTTTAATTGAACGATCGGTCAAAGGTAAATTCATTTTTTAATTGACCAAACGTTCAGTCAAAATTTTTGCAAAAAAAAGTGCCCGCTGAACTCGAGCACTTTCAATCCTAGAGTTTTAGAAATTGACCAATGGCGTTTTCACATCTAATGATATAAAGCCCAGATGGAAGACCAGAAACATCCATCACATTTTGATTTGATCCGCGCAACACGATGTCACCATTCAAATTGAAAACTACAATGGCGTTTGAACTTACATTCAAATGCAATTGATCTCGAACAGGATTAGGATACGAAACGATGGTTTCACTTGATTGGATTTGATAGACACCCTCTGGAATCGTATCACTCGTATCTGATTTCAGTTCTGAAATTGTGAACTTATCCAACTTGGCATTGTCACCTGTTCGTTGTCCATTATCATCAACAGCATTGGCGCCAATATAAAAGGTCACATCACCTAAACCTGATGAAGGCGCTGTCCAACTGACGGTAAATTCATTGGTCGCGCTTGGTGCTTTGTGCTCCACATAATCTCTGCTACTCACCGTTCGCACATTTGAATTGGAACTTTGGTTAGACCAATCACCCGCATTGTCATCATTTTCATCGTCCAACGCAACCATTTGATAGCCGTAGGCTGCAGGTGTTCCTGAACTTGCTGAGACCGTGACTTTTACATCATATACTTTTTCTGGAATGTACTCTGTGACGACAGAATCATTCTCGTCCTTGAATTCAAAATCGATTGAAACCGTTCCAAAGCTCCCACCGGTGTGACAACTTGTGCACTTGTTGGAACTGCTGCCTGGGGCACCTGCCGCCTGAGTATTATGCTTTGCTGGACCATCATCATAGGATTGCAGCATCGAAATCAAGGCAACCATCATCATCGAACTAAAGAGGAATCTTAATCGCATTTTGTAGAATTTGTGCAAATAAATCCACAATAGATGTCGCTACATGTATCGAAATCTTCGCAATCCTTGAATGCTAATCGCTGATTCGCGAGGTTATTTGAGCGAATCATCGTACCCTTGCAGCCCGAAAAAACAGGCTATATGATTGCAGCTCATAATGTTTCACTTGCGTTTGGAAAGCAAAAACTCTTTGATGAAGTAAACGCAAACTTCACCGGAGGGAACTGCTACGGAGTAATTGGCGCCAATGGTGCAGGAAAATCAACATTCCTCAAAATACTCTCAGGAGAAATTGAACCAAACACAGGCCATGTCACTATAGAACCTGGAAAGCGATTGGCGGTGCTCAAGCAGAATCACCACGAGTTTGATGAAATTGCAGTTCTTGACACAGTGATCCGCGGCCACAAAAGGCTGTTTGAGGTAATGCAAGAAAAGGATGCCATTTATGCAAAGGCAGATTTTTCGGACGCGGACGGAATTCGCGCTTCTGAGCTGGAGGAAGAATTTGCTGAAATGGATGGATGGAATGCGGAATCGGATGCTGCTGCTTTGTTGAGCGGGTTAGGAATTTCGGAAGACAAGCATTATCAATTAGTTAAGGACTTAAATGGTAGCGAGAAAGTCCGAGTTCTTTTAGCTCAAGCCATCTTCGGAAATCCTGACATTTTAATTCTTGACGAACCTACCAACGACCTTGATCTACACACCATCTCTTGGCTTGAAGACTTTCTATTAGAGTTCAAAAACACGGTGATCGTTGTGAGTCATGACCGTCACTTTTTGGATACGGTCTGTACCAATATTGCCGACATCGACTATGGCAAGGTTCAGCTCTATACCGGTAACTATACCTTTTGGTATGAGTCTAGCCAATTAGCGCTTCGCCAGCAGGCTGCTCAAAACAAAAAGGCCGAGGCTAGAAAAAAAGAGCTTCAAGAGTTCGTGGCTCGATTCAGTGCGAATGCATCAAAGTCCAAACAAGCAACGAGCCGAAAGAAGCTTTTGGAGAAGATCAACGTGGATGAGATCAAGCCATCTACCAGAAGATACCCAGGCATCATCTTCCAGCAGACAAGGGAAGCAGGAAATGACATACTTAAGATCGAAGGGCTGCATTATTCCAATGAAGGTCAAAAGCTCATTAATGACCTGAATGTAACCATTGAGAAAGGAGATAAGGTGGCTTTCATCAGCAGAAACAGTTTGGCAACAACGACTCTCTATCAAATATTGGTGGGCGAGAAAAAAGCTGAGAAAGGTTCTTTCGCTTATGGTCAGACTATTACGAAAGGTTACTTGCCTACGAACAACGAAGAATACTTTAAGAACTCAAAAGACTTGCTGGATTGGCTTCGTGACTATGCACCGGCTGGACTAGACGATACCGATGTGCGCGGCTTTTTAGGCAAAATGCTCTTCAGCGGTGATGACATCAAGAAGAAGGCAAATGTTTTAAGCGGAGGCGAGAAGGTGCGATGTATGCTCAGCCGCATTATGATCGTTGGAGCGAACTTGTTGATCATTGATGAACCAACAAACCACCTCGATCTTGAATCAATTCAGGCGTTCAACAATGCTTTGATGAACTTCCCGGGCACTGTGCTTTTCACATCGCATGACCACACATTTACTCAAACAGTTGCAACACGTATCGTTGAGCTGACCCCTTCCGGTTGCCTAGACAAGATGATGAAGTACGATGACTACATCGAGTCTGAGAAGATCCAGGAACAGGTAAGCGGGATGTATAATTAAGAATTCTAAATGGATTACTGCGTGATCCATATTTCTCCGTGAAAGGAACTATATGGCCAATCCGCTTCGCAGATTTTGCCCTTTTTTTTTGCCCCACTGATTGAGCAAGCTCATCATCGGGGCAAAAAAAAAGGCCATCCGCTTTCGCGAAGGCCTTTTAGTCATCAAGTGAGGCATACTGGATTCGAACCAGTGACCCCTACCCTGTCAAGGTAGTGCTCTAAACCAACTGAGCTAATGCCTCAATAATTATTAAAGAACGTTCGAATGGATTACTCCCTTCGGTCGTGAGCTCGCTGCGCTCGGTTCGAACCAGTGACCCCTACCCTGTCAAGGTAGTGCTCTAAACCAACTGAGCTAATGCCTCAAACGTGGCGCGAAGATTCGAATTTTGTTGGAAATGCGCGGAAAATTATTCGCTTAGAAGAATGTCCAAATTTCCGTTGACAAACTTGTCAAACTCATCCTTTGCTAGGTACTCACAGTCATCATCTGGTGAAAACTCGGAATCGTCAACCGGCTTCGGAATAATCTCCGCAGCCTTGAAGTGCATCAAGATGTTGTAATGAACGATATCGTACTCTATCAATACCTGAGGAATGTCTTCGTAAACCGTGAACCAGTTAGGTGACGGAATATCAAAGTTGGTGCTGATCTTCATTTTACCATTCTCCGCTTTGTCTGGATACTTAATGTTGAGTTCTCTTACATCAACTCCAGCAATAGTATCGACCTTACCTGTATCTAGTACTTGGTAACCTGCGAGTTGACTACCAATGAGGACAATGTCATCGGAGTTCATCTTCAGGGCAAACTGATCGCCAAACAATGCAATCGTACTAATCATCGTTCTAGTCTCAGCATCACAGATAACCTCCATAACCAAGGCACCTGCGGCAGTCTTGAATGATGTCTTTGTTTTTGGGCCTTTGATGAATACAGAGATTTCCTCCGGAAGAACTTGAACCAAGGTTCCATTTGGATCCAGATCGGGATAAGTGACTTCGTAAACGATTTCGCCTTCGGTGAAGTTGTCAATACGCGCTCCCTTCTCTTCACCACAACCCATGAAGAACACTGTCGACAGAATCGACATCATCAAAACGTATCTATGTTTTAATGTCATCAGTTGGTTTGTATGATCAGAGCCTTGGTGATTGACCAAAACTTTCCAGAATCCTTAATAACTATTGTGGTCTTGTGTTCGCCCACTTTCAGTTCATACGAATTTTCCGGATGGTCTGAAAGCAACTTAATGCTCGTAGACGGCACATCCAACTCCCCCAACTCCCTGCTATCCGCCTTGTTTAACGCGTTAAGATTAATGTTCTCATTCAGCTCCTGACTAAACAGATTTGATTTCTTGGTGATACCGATAGTACTTAACTCCTTCTTACTTCCAAAGAAATAGTACACGCGACTCAATTCATTTTCCTTATCAGAAAGGATTTGCTCCTTGAGACTCAGTTCCTTTTCTAAATCCTCAGCCTTCGATTTATACTTGTCCAGACCTTCACTCTTGAGCATATACTCCGTTTGTAGTTCTGCATACTCGCCAAGCATTTGATTCAATTCTCCACCAAGTGATCCCAACTCACCTTTCAACTTCGCCAAGCTCATTTCTTGTGCCTTCACCTTCTCGTCAAGTCTAACAACATGGTCTAATAAGAGCTTTGCCGCGAGGTTATCTTCACCTATGGTCGAACGTAAATCTTCAATGATCTTTCGGTTTAAGTGTGCAAGGCGTGCGATGCTCTTCACTTTATCGGCTATCACAGAATCATTCTGCTCTGCAGATAAATCTGCTTGTATGGCCTGCTCGAGTCGCGCTAATGAGTCCAGGTAGCTGTTCACGAACTTAGCCCCAACGCCAATACGTGTCACGACTGAGTCCTGCGATTTAATTGTTCGCTTCAGATCTGCATTCTCTTTAGTAAGCTCGTCAACCCGATCATTGTCCTCACCAGCGCAAGAAAACAAAATGGTTAGCAACAATATGCCGCAATACGAAAGGGTATTAATTGGGGTAAACCTCACGAGCTAGGGTAATGGAGTACAATTATAAATATATGATGTTAACCAAGGTCAACCAAACGAAAAGCCTGACAAGAAGCCAGGCTTTTCAAACTTAAGTGGGAGTTGAGGGATTCGAACCCCCGACCCCCTCGGTGTAAACGAGGTGCTCTGAACCAGCTGAGCTAAACTCCCTTAAAAAGGGGCGCAAATATACACCTCTTTCTTACCTATGCAACGACTTTGATTTTTTTCTAATCCATTGCACCAGTTTAATGCTTGGCGAAGACCTCAGAAATGTTTGAAAAGTCCCCTTCCAACCTCTCGACAGATGAGGCTGACAGATACAACATTGTTACCGGTGACTCAGCCACAGCGCTATACTTACTGACCAGATTATTGTGGGTTGAATTATATCCCAATATTCTCCCCTTGCTCAACAGGTCTACCGTGTTATTTCCTTCCATCAGCTTCACATTTCCACGAGCTACGATGAACATTCCCTGGTTGGTCTTGCCTGGTTTCCATATCGTCTGTCCGGTAGAATAAATCTTCGTTTGACACAGGCTGATCAACCTCTTAATGATGTCCTTGTCCAAGTCCTTAGCCCAAGCAATGCTATCGAGCATTTCACTGGTTTCAGGCAATTCTACACTTGGCGGACGCTCGAGAAGCTTTTTCATGCGCGCCTCAATATCGTGTGTAAGTTTCGATGCCTCTCCACCATCCAAGCGACCCTTCCCTCTCAGTCGGTCCACCGTATGCAACTCATAGTTGAGCACAGACCGAATGGCTTGACGTGTGGCAATGGCGCGATAGATTTCCGGGTACGTATTCCTCAGGTTTCGAACGAATGTCTGACCACTAATGATGTTCTCATTTATCTCCTGCTCGATTCTCTCTAAGTTTGGACGCTCTGAGACCTCTTCTGCGCGATACATACTTTCTACAAGCTTCAGGCAATCTTCTTGTGCAGCAATGAACCCAACCGCGCAATCATAGCTTACAGCCAGCCTTTCGAAGAATGTATTCTCAGTAATTTTACCAATTACCGGCCAAGACTGTAATGTGCTCAACCATTTAGGCGGACGCCACAACACCTCCAAATCCTTTCGATTTGATAGTGAATCAGCTCCCTTTTCATCCAAGATGTCATTTACTGTGTCTGTCAAGGTCCTAACAGCCGTGGCTCCTAACATTCCCTCTTTGAACTGTTTCCAATAACCACTTTTCTCCTTTTCCAATATTCTTCTCCTATACTCAGCAACCTTAGCCACCTGCAGCTCCGACTCATCTATGTTTTCAACGAGTTTAATTTCCTTAGGAAGGTACTCAGCTACCGTGCTCCAATTCGCCTTCCTGAGATGACGATCTTCCTTCAACTTCTGCATATGACTTTCGGCACTGCTCCTCATGTAGTCCGATGCCGATTTGATCGCCAGCGCTTTCACCGGGGGCACATCGAGCAACCCTAAGTATTTGATCAGCGCTTTGATCGTGGTTGCATTCACGAGAAGTGTTAGTGTCACAGTTCCTGCGATGATGAAAAGGAATTGATCCTTTATGGTTGTCGCCAACTCAGGAGTAATCCCCAGTGTTTCCGCCATGATATTAGAATCCACCCCCGCAACAATCAACGCCAGCGCCAGTCCAATTGCTCCTCGAAGCGCCCCATACCAAACCACAATGGCGTCTTTAACCGGCAGCCCATAGCCTGCATTTTTCATAAATGGATAGTGAATCAAGATCACAATCGCTCGAACAATGTGAACTCCAACATAGATGATCCCGAGCACCAGGAAGTCATTTGCAGTAAAATTCGTTCGCTCAGCAATTACAAATCCAACTATCAAGAAAATCAAGCAATTGGCAATGAATCCTGCCAATTCCCAAAACTCATGCATGAAATGCTCTACTTCGGGAGAAATGCTGGAGCGGCCGAACCCACCAATCATCAATCCAAGGGCGACTAATGCGAGCACACCAGAAACGTGCATGAAGTGTTCAGCGATGTAAAACGTGATGTATGCCGCAGCAACCACTGCCGATATCTCGACCATGGCATCATTGAACACACCTTTGATCCAACGAAGGATGATCCAACCTACAAAAAGTCCGATTCCAACTCCGCCAAGCGCAACTCGGAAAAATTCCACAAAACCGTTTGCATCAGATGCCTCACCCGATATTCCCAAGAAGAACACCATAAACAATACGATCGCGGTACCGTCATTTAACAGCGATTCCCCTTCGATCAATGTTCCCAGTTTTTTGCTCGCTCCAAGCTCTTTAAGTAAAGCCACTACCGCAACGGGGTCTGTGGCGCTGATGACCGATCCAAACATGAATGCCAATGACCAATTTGCCCAGCCTTCCAGGCCCAAATCGAAATAGTCAATCGCGTATACCAAAACTCCAGTTAGAAGCAGTGCGACTATAATCCCAGGAACTGCCAGGATTACAGAATTAGTGGCGGACTTCTTAAACGTATGAAGATCCATTGCAAAGGCCGCTTCGAAAATCAGGATGGGCAGGAATACAAAGAACAGCATGTGCGGATCTATGTGCGCTGCCCAGTGAAACGAATCTGCAATAAAGCTCACATCCATGCCCATCCAGGATTCAAATACTCCAAGACGGGTCAAAACTCCCAGCCCAATTCCAATAATAAGCAGCAAGGCAGTAAAGGGCACAGGAATCGCCTTTAGAAAATGTCTAGTCGCTGCCCCAATGAAGACGGCTACAATAATGAAAAACAGTGGGGAAGTGTCTGGACCGTGATGTCCTCCTTCATGTTCATGTTCTTGGTGCGCTTCATTCCCCGGAGCAGATTCCATGTGTTCTTGTTGCTCGATAGGATGATCGCCTGCATTGTTATAGGAAATGTAACTATGGCTTGAAGCAAAAAGTTCAGATCCATCTCCGAAAAAAGTTAACAAAATGGCCAAGGCAGGCACAACAAAGAGCCAATAGGTTTTGAATCGCATGTCTTTGATAGTTTAGGGCTTTGGCCGCCAAATTATTCAAATTGTTGACAAAGGCTGCTTTATCTACGATAAAACTAGTTTTTCAACCTCTACTGGATAATGCTTCAACTCCAGTTCGCGTACTTTTCTCTCAATTTGGGCCGCATCATCATTGGCAACCGTGACCGCGTGCTGAGCTATTATTTTCCCTTCGTCAAAACGTTCATTGACATAGTGAATGGTAATTCCACTGTACTGTTCACCCGCTTCGGCAACGGCCTTGTGCACCCGGGCACCATACATTCCCTTGCCGCCAAACTTTGGCAGCAGAGCAGGATGAATATTGACGATTCTATTGGGATAGGCCTTAACCAAATATTCAGGAATCAACAGCAGCCAACCTGCCAGAACAATCCAATCAATTTTGTACTCTTCTAGGATCGCCTCGACCACTTCTTCATCCTCAAAGTCAGCCCTTTCAATCAAAACCCACTCCACACCAAAGCGCTCAGCTCGTTGGATAACGCCAGCATGACTTTTGTTCGTCACAACCAAGGCCACTTCAATTTGAGGATGCTCAAAAAATCGCTCCATCATAGCTTCGGCATTTGTTCCTGAACCCGAGGCAAAAATCGCAAGCCGCTGCCGCACTTTGTTTGATGACATACAGAGTGGTTAAATTGCCGGCAAAAGTAAAATCACGAATGAGCAATTCCGACAACTTCATCACATTCAATCCATTGAATTATTCCGAAGCAGAAAGTCTTCAATTGAGCCGGGGGTTATACAACTTTTCGAACATGAGGCGAAGCATCAGGGAATTTTCTGATCGGGATGTGCCGTTTGAGACGATTAGAAACATCATCTTGACTGCCGGAACCGCTCCATCTGGAGCGCATAAGCAGCCGTGGACATTTTGTTTGGTTCGCAATCCAGATTTGAAGAAACAAATCCGCGAAGCTGCCGAAAAGGAGGAATTTGAGAGTTACAACGGGCGAATGAGTGAAGAATGGCTCAAAGATTTGGAACCTTTCGGAACAGACTGGAACAAACCTTTCATTGAAGTTGCACCATGGTTAATCATCGTTTTCAAACGTGCGTTCGAATATGTCGATGACAAAAAGTGGCAGAATTATTATGTAAACGAATCTGTCGGCATAGCCTGTGGAATGCTCATTCATGCTATACATAATGCCGGATTGGTCACCTTGACCCATACGCCAAGTCCGATGAACTTTCTTTCTAAAATACTTGCGAGACCTGACAATGAACGGCCCTATTTATTGCTACCTGTGGGCTATCCCAAAGATGGAACAAGTGTGCCAAATCTTAGCCGCAAAAGCTTCGATGAACTATGCGTTCAGTTCAGTTGATCGAATATTTGGTGAAATGTTACGAAAAGATATTTCTTTGCACTTTGTAAAAAGCAAACTTTAAATCAAGCATCATGGCTGATATTCAAGAACGCGTAGTAGCGATTATCGTAGACAAACTAGGAGTTGATCAAGGTGAAGTAACTCCAGAAGCAAGCTTCACAAACGATTTGGGTGCTGACTCACTCGATACCGTTGAGCTTATTATGGAATTCGAAAAGGAATTCAACATCGCTATTCCGGATGACCAAGCTGAAAACATTGCTACAGTAGGCGAGGCTATCAAGTATATCTCAGAACACGCATCGTAAAAAATACGATACTCAATTTATGGAGCTAAAACGGGTAGTTGTTACCGGCATCGGGGCATTAACCCCCATTGGAAACAACGCTAACGAATACTGGTCAAATCTTTTGAACGGTGTTAGCGGTGCGGCACCAATTACCCGTTTTGATGCTTCAAAATTCAAAACCCAGTTTGCCTGCGAGGTCAAAAATCTTGATCTCGACAATCATTTCGACAGAAAGGAAGGCCGAAAACTAGACCTCTTCTCTAAGTATGCCATCATCGTAGCCGATGAAGCCATTTCAGACGCTGGTTTGGAGGCTGAAAAACTCAACGTTGATCGAATCGGAGTGATCTGGGGTTCAGGCATTGGTGGCATTATCACTTTTCAGGAGGAAGTAACCGGTTTTGTGCAAGGTGATGGGACTCCGCGTTTCAATCCCTTTTTCATTCCGAAGATGATTTCGGACATCGCTGCCGGACATATCTCTATCAAATACGGATTCAGAGGACCTAACTTCAGTTTAGTAAGTGCTTGTGCTACTAGCACCAACGCCTTGATCGATGCATTCAACTACATTCGATTAGGAAAGGCCGATGCTATCGTATCCGGTGGATCAGAAGCTGCTGTTAACGAAACAGGTATTGGAGGGTTTAACGCCATGCATGCACTTTCAACCAGAAACGATAGTCCACAAACTGCTTCCCGTCCATTCGATAAAGATCGCGATGGCTTCGTCTTAGGCGAAGGAGCAGGCTGCATCGTCCTCGAAGAATTAGAGCATGCTAAAGCTCGAGGAGCAAAAATCTATGCTGAAGTGAGCGGTGGCGGATTGTCTGCTGACGCACATCATATTACTGCTCCACACCCCGAAGGTTTGGGAGCGTTGAACGTTATGCATTCTGCTCTATCAGATGACCCATCTCTGGGTGTGGAATCAATCGACTACGTAAACGTTCACGGAACCAGCACACCGCTTGGCGATGTGGCTGAATTAAAAGCCATTAAATCCGTTTTCGGAGAACACGCTTTCAAACTAAACGTGAGCTCAACCAAGTCTATGACCGGTCACCTTCTAGGAGCAGCTGGAGCTATTGAAAGCATTGCTACGCTTATGGCAGTAAAAAATGATGTTGTTCCTCCAACCATCAACCACTTCACGGATGATGATGAAATTGATTCTAAGCTCAACCTCACATTCCACAAACCACAGCATCGAACCGTTAATGCTGCCTTGAGCAACACCTTTGGATTCGGTGGACACAACGCGTCTGTGATTTTCAAGAAATTTGTGGGTTAAACACCTGCATCCATTGTTGTTTTCAAACCTCTTTCGCAAGCCAAATAGTCAGCAGAAGAAGCTCAAATCCTACCTGCAAGAACATTGGGGCGTTGTACCGAAGGAACTTGAGTGGTATGAAAAAGCCCTCCGACATAAATCTGTTGTTGGTTCTGGAAAGTTTTGTCATAATGATTGCAACGAACGTCTTGAGCTGTTAGGTGATGCCGTGTTGGACACTGTTGTTACTGAGTATCTTTTCATGCGCTTTCCCGATGCCAATGAAGGCCTCTTGACCAAGATTCGAGCACGAATCGTAAACCGACAAATGTTGGGTGACGTTGGAAAGAAGGCTGGCCTAAACAACCTCATTGAAGCGCGCATAGGCACCGAAGACTCCATGGATAAAATTACCGGAAATGCTTTGGAAGCTTGGCTGGGAGCGATTTATCTGGATCGTGGATTTGAAACTACGAAGAAGAGTATATGTGACAAAATGCTCAAAGATTACTTAGATATTGACGATGTTGTCAAGCAAAGTTCTGACTTCAAAAGCCAGCTCATAGAATGGGCTCAGCAACAAAAAATTTCGTTTGATTTCCGCACTTACGCATCTGAGGGTTCCGTTAGTTCGAATTTTGTTTGCGAAATCCACATCAATGGTGAAATGCACAGCATAGCTGAGGACCGTTCCAAGAAATTGGCCGAAAAACAGGCAGCGAAGCTTTCCTGTCAAAAGCTTGGAATTGAATGACACGCCACAAACTAGTGGTGGATGACGACTACGAGTTTATTTCATTTGGGATAAGCTGCCACCTGAAAGACTTCCGAGTGGCGTGGCACTTGAACCAACTCTTTGGGTTCAACATGATGAGAAGTGACATCAGGGTTCCGGACAAAGAAGGTTTCGACCATGAATACGGCATGTTTCGACATCGAGATGAAGATAATCACCTGCACTACATCCTGCTGAATAATCAAAGCGATGGAATTTCCTTAATCCGACCATACAAGCAGTTTAACCTCCTCATGTTGGTTGAAGGTTATATCGACATGTTCAATTCTGAGCAATTCATTGAGAAACTGCAACATGACGAGTCGTTTCAGCTAGTCATGGAAGTGTCTTCTGAACCTCTTAAGAAGTTTCAGTTCATGTTATTTGAAGATTAATATGTTGACGAACACTCAACAATCAACCATCACGCTCAAAACAAGGCGGTATCTTCGCCCATTGATTTTTTCCAATGCTCGCTAACAAAACAAAAATCGTTGCAACCATAGGTCCTGCGAGTTCCTCCAAAGAGGTGCTCAAGAAGATGATAGAAAGTGGTTTGAACGTTGCACGACTTAACTTCTCCCACGGAGGTTACGAAACCCACGAAAAGGTAATTGGCATTCTCAGAGCTTTGGATGGTGAGATGAAGGCTCACACTGCTATTCTTGCGGATTTAAGCGGCCCAAAAATTCGAGTTGGCGAGTTGGACCAACCCGAGGTGGAATTGATAGAAGGAGCCGAAATCAGACTAACATCAGAAAAAATTTCCGGTAGCGCAAAGCGTGTTTATATCAGCTACGAGGGTCTTGAAAAGGATGTGAAAGTGGGTGAAAACATCCTTCTGGATGATGGTAAGCTGCGTGTAAGAGTTACCGGTATTGATGGCATTGACGTTGTTGCTGAGGTGACTCAAGGAGGAATGCTAAAGCCCCGAAAGGGGGTGAATCTCCCGGAATCCGTGCTAAGTATGCCCAGTCTTACCGAGAAAGACAAGGCTGACCTAGCCTTTGCACTGAAACACAATGCCTCCTGGGTGGCATTGTCGTTTGTAAGAAACGCAGCCGACATACTCTTGCTCAAAGAACACATCGAAGCTGCAGGAAATAAGGCACGAGTAATCGCAAAAATCGAGAAACCGGAGGCCGTTCAGAACATTGATGAGATCATTTCCGTATCAGATGGAATTATGGTTGCCAGGGGCGACTTAGGGGTCGAAATTCCACTCCAGAACGTTCCCTTGGTTCAAAAAGAGATCGTAAGAAAATGTCAGAAAGCGGGAAAACCGGTGATAATCGCTACGCAAATGATGGAGAGCATGATTGATAACATGTCTCCAAGTAGAGCTGAAGTGAATGATGTTGCGAATGCCGTAATGGATGGCGCTGATGCGGTTATGCTCAGCGGTGAAACCAGCGTAGGGCGATATCCCATTGAAGTGGTAAAAACCATGTCTAAAATCATCCATCGTGTGGAAGACTATGACGGTATCTACTACCGAGACATTGAACACGAATCGGCTGAAGACCGCATTATTACCGATGCCATCTGCCACTCAGCTGTCAGGCTGTGCAGTAAAATCAAGGCAAAGGGAATTGTTACCATGACATTTTCCGGCTACACAGCATTCCGAATTTCTTCTTACAGACCTAATGCTTGGATTTTTGTGTTCACTTCGAATTTTAGAATCCTCAATATGCTCAGTCTGGTTTGGGGGGTTAAAGGTTTTTATTATGACAAATTCGTGAGCACTGATCATACGATTTCGGACATCAAGTACGAATTGAAAAAAGCAGGATATTTACAAGATGAGGATTTGCTGATCAACATTGCCAGCATGCCAATTTCCAGCAAGGGAATGTCTAATATGCTGAAGGTTAGTAAAATGAATGAATAATGCGGATTGAGCTCAACAGGCATATTATTTTTAGACGAGCTTTAGTCTCGCTGCTTTGCTTGTGGATTGCCGTTCAGAGTTCGGCAATTGCGCAGCTGCCTTCCACTCTGTACGATTCAAAGAAAGACGGTGTCATCACCGAAGCTTTTGGATCAGGAATCGCTAAACAATTTATTGGTCAAAACAACTGCGCGCTTTCAGGAGACGAGGTCATCGCGGTGAAGCACACGGTCACCGCTCAATGCGACCTTCTCGAAATTTATGGAGACACCAAAATTAGAATCGAAGATGGCGGCTCTCTCATCGTGCACGGTGCATTGGACTTGTTCGGAAGCGCGGAAATTACCATCGCCCCGGGAGGTGTTCTGAGGGTGGAAGACAATCTCAACGCCTCAGGGAACAGCCACTTGGTTCTTGATGGCAATCTAACGGCCAAAGGAAACATTGTGATTTCAGGGTCCTCAAAAATATGTGGACAAGGATCGGCCATAGTTTCTGGTTTAATTTCAGGCGCGGGCTGGTGTTATGATATCAAGATAACTACACGACAACCACTAGAACTTTCTGCAGAGCTAAATGAAAATCAATCGGTGAAGTTGAACTGGACAGGACAGGAAGGTGCTCAAGATAAGATTCGAATCGAGCGCTCAGAAAATGGAATGTCATTCAGTGAAATCAACGCTGTTCAGGGAGCAACCGCCTTCGTTGACAACCCAAAATTTGGCAGGACTTACTATTACAGGCTAAGTAGAATAGCAGCAGGTGAGTCAGTTATCGTGTCAGAAATTTTAGCCATCTCTCTTATTGACGATGCTCAAGATGGACTTTGCACACTAGAAGTGGACCCAAACCCGTGTGTTCCATTTTGTGAGGCAAGGTTGGTTGATTGCCCAAATGGAAATTTTAAGACTCAGATCTTAGATGCGAGCGGTAATGTTGTTACCGAAATCATTCCATACTTCGAGGCAGATCAGTTAATCAAGTACCATATCAATAAGGAGAATTTCTTGTTGCCGGGTGTTTATATCGTAAACAGCCAAAATGATAAAGCGAGACTATCTAAAAAGGTAATCATCAAATGAAGCGCTTCTTATCATTTTTGCTCGTGCTTGGCATCGTTTGGGGTTGCGGAAGCGGGTCAAATCACAACAAGAATAAGGATTACGTTGATTCTATTAAGAGGGAGCGTCCACTGCTTCACACTGACTCCGCAAGAATTATCTCATTGCCCACACCAATGCAAATTCCTGCACTTCTGCGTAACACCAATGCTCACTACACAAAGGAATTGTTGACGCCATTGATGCCGATAGACAAGCCATTCTTTCAATCCAACATCCTATTTGGAATGTACATTTTGGACTTAGCTTATGCGAGTTCTTTCAGCGATCGACAAACTGCTCTTTTGTACTTAAAACAATGCCGCGATCTGTCCATAGATCTTGGATTCGGAATGAACGCTGACATGGGATTGATTACTCGCTTCGAGAGAAATCTTGAACGACCGGATTCGCTTGGTCGTATCATTCTAGAAATGTACAAATCCGGACATGAGTATTTCCGATACAATGAGAGGGAAGCAATTGGCTTAATGATGGTTATGGGTTGCATGTACGAAGGCATGCACTTCAGTTTCAAAGAAATAAGAAACACGGATTTGATCCTATTCTTTCACATTCTGGCACAACAGAAAGAATATGTTTCCAATTTGCTCTATGCGCTTGATGCTTATCAAATACCAGATGAGGTTCAGCCTGAGTTTGACATTTTGGTTAAAACAGACAGTCTCTTTGGTAAATTGAATGCACCATCTGCATACAAGCTTAAAACCGGAGCGGCAACACTCAAAGACGTGAACACCAAATCTCTTAATGAATTGGACTCACTCGTAACCGTATTCCGACAAGGAATGCTAGAATAGCTTTAGTGTAAGGCCTTAACCATTTATAGCAACCAGATTGACCCTTCCAAACATACTGGTCATTAGCAATTATTCGGGTTCAACCACGGCCATCAGACCTGAAGCTGAAATCTTCGTTGGACTGCTCCAGATCGGCTTTCAAATTACAGTGATGACTGAAACAGGATCTGAGTATGCAACTAAACTTGAGTCGCATGGCGCTCAGATCATTGACTATCGTCCGAAATCAAAAGTCGATTTCACTGCAATCAAACTCATAAGACAAACTGTTCGAAGAAATACAATTGATATTGTGCACGGCTTTAACAGCAAGGCGATGGTCAATTCAATTCTTGCTCTTATGTTTAGCAAAGTGCGAATTGTGGGCTACCGAGGTTACACCGGGAATATACACTGGTATGATCCTTCATGTTATGTTGCATACCTGAACCCTCGCATAGACTACATGATATGCCTGGCCGAGAGCGTGAGGGAAATGTTCTTAGCGAACGGAATGCCAGAACGAAAGGCAGTTACCATAAATAAAGGACATGACCCGAGTTGGTATGAAGGTGTTGAGCCTGCTAGTTTAGAGGAGTTCAATATCCCTGAAGGAGCTCTCGTATGTTCATTTGTTGCAAACTACCGTACCAAGATGAAAGGCCTTCATCATTTGGTAAATGCCGTGAATAAACTTCCTTCTGATTATTCCCTTCGAATTTTGTTGATTGGTTCCGGAATGGACACTACTGAAATACTTGGTCTCATTAACCAAGGAGCATATCCAGAGAGATTCATCTTTGCGGGCTATCGAAAAGATGCCATTAACATTGTGAAATCCTGTGATGTGGCAATTTCAGTTTCGCTCTTTGGTGAAGCCACTCAAAAAGCAATGCTTGAAGCGTTATTTATGGCTAAGCCCGTGATTATTTCTGACATTCCGGGCAATAAGGGTATGGTGATAAACGGTTCGGGAGGCTTTGTTGTTGAACCTGGCAATGAAAAGGATATTGAACAAGCTTTGATGCAGCTCTATCAAAACAGAACCTCCTTGATCACAATGGGACATAATGCTAAGAGTCATATCACAGAATTCCTTAGTGCAGATAGAACAAGAGACTCTTATGCCGCATTTTACAAGTCGATCGCAAGTCCTATTAATTGATGATCGCACTGCTAAAATTGATCCATGGAGTCATTGACGATTCAATCCGCTGACTGATTCCCAAAGTCATTAGCATTGGTACTTTTGCCGCCTAATTCCCTGCGAATCTCACAATGCATATTGTTGCCCTTGTAAATGGGAGAGCCAGAAAAAAGGGTCGCGTACTTTCAGATTTGAAAAAGATACGCGATCACAAGGTGCATGTGTGGGTTACTAAACAGGCTAGCGACACTCAGAAATTCACCAAACAAGCTGTCGATTCAAATACCGACTTATTGATCATTTGTGGAGGTGATGGCACGGCAAACAAGGTTGTTAATGAATTAATGAATTATCCGCCATCCAAAAGACCAACCATTGCGATTTTTCCATGCGGTTCAGCTAATGATTTCTCAAAATCACTTAAGCACTCAAATATTGAAGCAACTATTGATCGCTTTGTTAAAGGAGATATAACTCCAGTCGATCTGTGCCAATTATCTACGCTTAAACAGAGTGTTTATGCACTCAATATGGCCACGTGCGGAATTGGAGCGAACGTAGTTCAATCAGTAAATCTTGGAAAGCACTGGATTCCACCAAGCATTCGATTCTTTGTTGCGACAGTGTCTTGGATCATAAGATATAAACCATCGAAACTTCGCATCCGAGTGGGTGATATGATGACGGATAATAAATTGTTTCTAGCAGCATTTGGAAACGGGAAGTATGTAGGAAGTGGTCTTGGCCTTTGTCCACAAGCGGAACTAGACAATGGGAAATTCGCAGTAACACTCATTAGTAAAATCAGAATATTTGATTTTCTGAGGCATTTGAATGAGATCAAAAAAGCCAAGTTTGTAAAAAACGACCCTCGAATTTTATACCACAACTCAAACTTTGCTGAGATCAAGGTAATGGATGGCAAGTTGAGCATTGAGACTGATGGTGAGTTTTTCCAAACGCTCAGAAAAGGAGATACGGTTCGTTTTGGATGCGCTGCGCGAGCCCTTAAATTCGTTTCTGGAGTCTGAATTTCAATAAAATAACGCTGTACCCCTTATCTTGTACGATGTGAAAATTGCTGTCATCATAGAGCGGAGCGCACCTCATCGAAAAAGGATAACGCATAATCTAGCCAGCATTCAACGACATCAGATTCAGACATTCACTTCCAATTCAGAAGATTGTAAGAACACAGTAACTCAAGCACTTCAAGCTTTACCTGACCTAGTCATGATTTGTGGCGGCTTGAGTCTGAGCACTTGCGTGATTAATCTTTTACAAGATTTAAGATTGGATTCAAAACCGGTGCTGTCGATCCACTCAGCTGGTACTACTAACGACTTTTGCAAGACCTACGACAACGGAGGTGTGACGAGAACAATCAATCAATTTGAAAAGGGAAAACTCTATCCATTGGATTTAATCAAAATAACCGGGCCTTTTAAGCACCGCTATGCCTTGAATATGGTGACCTGCGGTCTTGGTGGCAATATCCTACGCTCTGTAAAAAACAAAGAAAGATGGCTGCCAGAGTCGCTCAACTACCATCTATCAATTATGTATTGGCTACTGAAATATAAAAGCCCGAAACTGAGAATATCAGTGAACTCGATGACCATTAAAAACCACCTTTTTATGGCTGGATTCGGAAATGGAAAGTTTGCAGGAAATGGCCTGGGCATTTGCCCTCAGGCGGAGCTCGGGAACGGAAGCTTCGCGGTTACGCTCATTGGAAAAATCGGATTGTTTGACTTTTTTAAGTATTACGCCAAGTTGCGGAAAGCCAAGCTGATTTCAAAAGACCCACGAGGCGTCTACACCTCCTCGCACTCAACAGAACTTGAAGTGCTGGAAGGAGAAATGGCAATAGAATGTGACGGACAATACTTTCGATCATTTGAAGCCGGTGAACGACTGAATATTCACAGCATTCCCTCTGCTTTTTCAGTTGTTCAAAATTAAACCCGCCAACTCATGAAAACTGTGGTCATCGTTAACGGGATTTCAAAGCATTATAAGTCATTCACCAAACAACTGGCAGGTATCTCAAGAATTGATCGAGTTCTAACCACAAAAGCATCTGGTGAGGCAGAAAAAATGGCTCGAGATTCCATTGACGCTGAGTTGGAGCTTTTGATAATAGCAGGAGGCGATGGAACCCTGAATGAAGTCATAAACGGAATTCTCGGCTCGGATTCTCGTGCGCCAATGCTTGCAATTTGCCCTATCGGTTCAGCGAATGACTATGCTAGAAATTTGAATACTCAAACCATCGAACAATTGATCGAAAGTGCACTGGAAAAAAAGTGCAATGCTGTGGATGCCATCTCCATCCGATCGGGTAATCGAATACGGTATTTGTGCAACGTCTCCGCGGCAGGGATTGGGGCAGAAATCGCTGCTACTGTAAACGCAAGGCGGTTTCGAATGAACGCGACCTGGAATTACTATTCCGCCATTTTAAGATGGTTATCTTCCTATCGTGCACCACTCGTCAAAATCA
This sequence comes from Flavobacteriales bacterium, assembly GCA_041391765.1. Taxonomy (GTDB): domain Bacteria; phylum Bacteroidota; class Bacteroidia; order Flavobacteriales_G; family Salibacteraceae; genus SHAN690. The sequence continues at coordinate 115,987 of JAWKNJ010000018.1, forward strand.
AATTGAACGAACTGGAAATCACCCAACGCTGCTTTTTGGCTGCCATTGGAAAAGGCACCTATGCGGGTAATGGCCTTGGACTCCTGCCTCAGGTCGGTTTGTCTGACGGAATGCTAGGCCTCACCATAGCCGGGAACATCAACGTGTTTGACTTTCTCATGTTTCAAGGCAGGCTAAAAAAGGCCAAACGAATTATTGATCCACGCGTTCAATATCTAAGCGCAAAGCGTATTGAGCTTGAAGTGTTGGACGGTACGCTGGCTATTGATGCCGATGGAGAGTATCAATTTCAACTGGCTCAAGGGGAAAGTGCCGTTTTTGAAATCCTTCCAAGCGTACTAAAACTGATCAACAAAGAGGCCTAATGAGTGTGTTCCATGGAACACACCTCGTCCGCAAACTCCAATTCCACTGTGCAGTTGTGAAAGTGATAGGGTCGAAGCGTTTCTTTGATTTGATTCTTAACCTCTCTCATCTGAGGAATGCTTAATACCTCTCGCAGTTTAACATGTGTGGAAAAAACGTTGCGCTCACCGTCCAATGACCAAATGTGACTGTCGTGCAAAGAGTCGATCAGCGTTAAGTTGAGTAACTTTTGCTCAATTTCACGCAAGTCGACCTCATGCGGTGTTCCCTGTAGAAATACTTCCAATGTTTCCTTCAATCTCTTGAGTACATTCCATAAAATGTACCCAGCAATCATTAGTGAAAGTGCGGGATCCAGGTATGGACTTTCATAAAATTTAAGGACAATGCCGACAAGCAAAACCGCTGCCCATCCAAACACATCCTCCAATAAATGCCAGGAGATGACGCGCTCATTCAAGGTCTTACCACGACTCATCTTAAGCGCGGCATATCCATTTACTGCCACTCCAACAACCGCCAAAAGCATCATTCCATTCGCGTCTGATAGTTCTGGATGGATAAGCCTGCGAACTCCTTCATAGATTACATACCCAGAGCCCATGATGAGAACCATGGAATTGATCAATGCCCCTAAAAGGGAAAACCGAGAGTATCCAAAACTGAATTTCTGGCTAGCCCCCTTTTTGGAGACGCGCTCAAGGTACCATGCCAACCCAATCGAGATACTATCACCCAAGTCATGAACCGCATCTGAAATGATCGAAACGCTGTTCACATAGAGGCCACCAACTATTTCAATCACCGTAAATCCAAGATTCAGGAAAAAGGCGGTCCTCAGGTTATCATGTCGATGATGATGTTGATGGTCAGAGCCCATTACTTTGATGATCGAAGTCTAAATCCAAAATAAGTCATCCTTCCGAAGATGGGACCCCAAACCAGCGAACTATCGAAGTAAGGCCCAAAGGGTTGATCGGATGCAACAATTGGACTACCTTGTTTTATGTTGGTGATGTTCTCCATTCCCAAATAAACATCAAACCTTTCCCATTCTTTTGTAATCTGCGCATTCATGAGGACAAGATCTTTTGACCGTGTACTGCGTTGATATTCCACTGGATTTGAGCCGGTCGATGGAATTCTCTTTGGCCCTTGCCACTGAATGGTGTAGTCAAACTTCCACTTGGATTTCGTTTCATACCCGATGTTAACAAATGCGCGGTTCTTGGAAATGAATGGCCTGTCCTTGAGTGTACCATTGTAGGTAGTTCGCACATCATACCATCGATAGGCCAATCTGATATCAAACCTTCGATACAACTCATAGTCAACCTGAGCCTGAACGCTGGTCGCATAGCTTTGACCGTTGAGGTTGTAGACCAACACCTGTCGCGGATCTTCCATATCAATGACCGTTTGATTTTCAAATACAGTTTGGTACGCATCCACCGAAATGATGCCGGGACGATAGTCCAATCTGAAATCCTGTGTGACATTCAACCCAAAATTCCAGGCTACTTCTGGCTTCAGTCCAAATCCTTGAATGGCTGGATTTCCCACGATAGTCCAAGCACGTGATGTGGCAAATAGAGAGGTGTTTTCTGAGATAACATTTGCTGTGCGCTGACCTCGACCGCCTGACGCTCGAATAACCGTTCCCTCTCGAAGTTCGTAACGAATGTGGATTCTTGGTGTAGCAAAAAACCCATAGTAGTTGTGGTAATCCCCCCGAAGGCCAGCCACGACCCCGAATTTGTCAAAGTAGTTGAAGGTGTATTCAAAATAAGCACCGGGCACAATTTCTTCACGCTTATAGGTGACCGTATCCACGGCTTCGTTAAAATGATCATACTGAAGGCTCAGACCGGTGCGATATTTATGGGTTGAGGTTCCTATGATGCTCTGATAAATCGAATTGAAGTAACCACTTCGCTGTTCTGCGGAAATCGGCAATGAACCATAGTAACTCTGCTGATCGTGATAAATAGCCGACCCTTGAAAACCAATGCTTTGATACTTTGATTCCGGAAAAACGTAGCCGGTTTTTCCCCAAACTTCAGCTCTATTGGTTTTCCAACCAATGCGATAAGGAACGGTTAGGAGCTCGCTTTTGGTTTGCCCTCCTTGTCTATCTTCCGTCAATACGTTGACCCCAGCCTGACCTTCCCATCCCTTGTGTGAGTTGAATCGCCACCGGTTGATCACATTGAACTGTTGCCCGGTCGGGAAGTCTAAAAATCCATCACCATTGCCATCGATTTCAAAGGGACGCCAGTTTCCATGTAGCAAAAAGCCGGTATGAACCTTCTGACTCACGCGGTGTGCGGTGTTGATGTTCAACTCAGTTCGACCACCTTGATTCACGTATCCGTTCACAAAAAATTGCTCGGCCTCATCCGGTTTCTTCAATTCCACATTGATCTGCCCTGTCACGCTTTCATATCCGTTGACCACAGACCCGGCACCCTTGTTCAGCTGGATAGATTCAATCCATGAACCAGGAATGTAGGTCATTCCCTGCACCGAACTCAGACCTCGAACAGCAGGCATTTGCTCTCGTGTAATTTGGGAGTACTTTCCATCCAAGCCTAACATCTGGATTTGTTTGGTGCCCGTAACCGCATCCGTGATGGCTACATCAACCGATGGATTCGTTTCGAAGCTTTCACTCAGGTTACAACAGGCTGCTTTATACAGCTCCTTCTCACCCATTGTTTCCACCTTCAATGGATTCATGTATGAAATCTCGGTGCCTTTTTGACGGTAAACTACATCGACACCTTTAAGCTGAGTACTCTGCTTTAGAATGATCGTGAGCTTGTCTGGCTGGGTCACCTTAATTGTATCATTGGAATAACCCACGTAGCTGATAACCAGTTTGTTTGACCCTGATATCATTGGCAGCTCAAACAGACCGGAGGTATCAGTAGATGTACCCGATTGCGTACCGAGCCAATACACATTTGCGAACGATATTGGTTTGAAATGCCCATTCGCTGTTTCTTCTACCACAACTCCTGAGAGCACGTTCTGGGATAGAACCGAACCGGAAATCAAGCTAAGTATCGCAAAGACAAGTATCGGCCTAATGTTTTTCCAAATCCTCATAGCGGCAACAATCAGGTAGCGATTCATAGTCAGCCTTCTCTGCTTTCTTGTGCTCTGTGGAATGACCGGCCTTAGCAATACGATCCTCGATTTCTTCTAATGAGGTCTTATCTGATCGATAGACGATAACCAGCTCACTGGAGGCATTCGTCCATTCCGCGAATTTGACTCCCTTTCCGAAGGCTGCGTCTTCGATTCGCGTTTTACACATACCACAAATGCCTTCCACAGTGATGGTGTCTTTCACCACGGAATTCTGCGAAAAACCGGATATGCATGTAGCTGTAAACGCTACTATTATGACTAATTCTTTTGAAAACTTCATGATGTAAATGATAGGTGAAACTGAAATTACTTCATGGCATCAACAATGCCATCTCACCTATAAATCATGCATACAGTGTAAGCGAACAATTTTCAATTACAATGGACCTCACTAGTGGTGGGCCGGTGTCTTCTATAAATTCGGAATGTTCAACAGCCTCAGAAAGTTCGAATCGCTCCGCCCAGCTCAATTCTTCAATCAGTGGAAGTTCAATATTCAAGTAATCCATGCCGGCAGACGCTTGGTGCACCTCCTCTATTTGAATAAAAAACTCCTTTTCCTCGCAGCATCCTTTGGAGGCTACTTGCTGCGTATCATCACAAACACAAGAGGTGTCCAACAAGGCATAATTCACATCAGTTACTTGCCCAAGACAATAGTGAACTTCCAATCCATAGCCCACTATGGAGAGTAAATAGAACACTGCGAGTGTGAACGCTGACTGTTTCAAAACAATGCAAAGATAACTGCTGAAATTAGCATCTGTTTGGAATTAAGTGAAATAGGGTTAAAATCCTCAACCTGTAACAATTTGTGGTCTAATAGTTGGTTAATGGGCGACACACTTAAAACAACAACCATGAAAAAGCTATTTATTCTTACTTGTATGATGCTGATCACATGTTCTTTTCATGCTCAAAACACATCGAATCCTAACGTGCGAGAAATTGGAATCACGACTTCTAAGTTCAGCTTCGAATCCATTCCGTTTAACCTGATCTACAAAAAAGGAAATGGAAACAAATTCTGGAGATATGAAGCCGGTTATATTGGAGGGGAGCTTGACTTCCCCGAAACCCGACTAGACACGCTATCCTATTCAGAAAAGGGAAATTCAATTGGATTTGGAATCAATCTTGGTCGTGAAATCAGGAAGCCTATAACCGACAAATTCACTTTTTATCATGGGCCAAAAGTTGGGCTTAGTGGATCTTATAGCGACTATGTCAACAAAAACATTGGATATGACCAGTTTCGGCAACCAGTGATCAATACCTCAAAGAACTTAAACTACTCCATCACACCGAGGCTCGGTTACATGATAGGTGCAATTTTTGGAATCAAGGACAATCTGTATTTGAGTGTCGATCTAGCTCCGTCAGTTTATTATCGATTAACCTATCAGAAAAGTGAGAATAATCAGACAAGTAAATTTGGATCCCCTGCAATCAATGAAGCACTTGAACACAATACTGGCTTTAACTTCACGCAAGGTGCAGTTCAGGTAGGCCTTTTTTACACCTTCCAGAAGTCTTAGCTACTTCTTTCTAAAGAAGATTTGAATTGGCACTCCGCTAAAATCAAAGTGTTCACGCAATTTGTTTTCAATAAATCGCTTGTAAGGGTCTTTGATATACTGCGGCAAGTTGCAATAAAAAGCAAAGGTAGGAGCGTGAGTTGGCAACTGTTGAATGTACTTGATCTTGATGTACTTACCCTTTAAAGCTGGTGGCGGGGTGTGCTCAATGATGGGCAATAAAACCTCATTCAACTTGTTCGTTTTAATTCGCTGGGTTCTGCGCTTGTGCACATCAAGCGCGATTTGTAGCGCCTTATGAATCCGCTGCTTTTCGGTAACGGAAGTGAAAACCACAGGCACATCGGTGAATGGTGCGATGCGCTGCTTCAAGTTTGCTTCGTATTCCTTTACGGAGTTGGTATTCTTCTCCACCAAGTCCCACTTATTGATGAGGATGACGACACCCTTTCGATTTTTTTCAATCAGGCTGAATATGTTCAGGTCTTGTTGACCGATTCCCTCGGTGGCATCAATCATTAAAATACAGACATCTGAACTTTCAATCGACTTGATGGCGCGCATGACGGAGTAGAACTCTAAATCCTCATGCACCTTGGCCTTTTTTCGAATTCCGGCCGTATCGACTAAAGTAAACTCAAATCCGAAGGCATTGTAATGCGTATCGATGCTATCACGCGTTGTGCCAGCAATGTCGGTAACAATGTTTCGATCAAAGCCCAACAGCGCATTTACCAACGATGATTTTCCGGCATTTGGCCTACCGACTATTGAAATCCGTGGAAGATCAGATTCGATCTCCTCTTCCTCCTCTTCCGGAAGAAGCTGAATTACTTCATCCAATAAATCCCCAGAGCCACCTCCGTTGATGGCTGATATAGGGAAAATTCGATCAAAACCTAGCTCGTAGAACTCGAAGCTATCCGATTCCTTGTTGGGTGAATCAATTTTGTTTGCTACCAATAGCACAGGCTTTTTACTCTTTCTGAGCAAATTAGCCACGTCCCGATCGAGCTCATGAATTCCATTCATGGCATCGACCACAAACAAGATCAAGTTCGCCTCTTCCATAGCAATAAGCACTTGCTTGGCGATCTCCTTCTCAAAATGATCTTCCGTTTCTTTCACGAATCCACCGGTGTCAACCACAGTAAACTCCTTACCACCCCACTCCGTCTTTCCGTAGTGTCGATCACGCGTCACCCCCGAGTACTCATCCACAATGGCCTGTCGCTTTCCTACAAGTCGATTGAAGAAGGTAGATTTACCCACATTTGGTCTTCCGATGATTGCTACTATTGCCATTAAACGCGCAAATGTAGCCTAGATTTCATGGGCGATTTGAAAATAAATTCTGTGCTGACCAAACAAATAACAATTCGCCAACGTGTTGGGGTATGAAATCATCAAAAAAGAAACTATGAAACGATTATTATTTACAATGCTACTGGCCCTGACAGTCCAATTCGGATGGAGCCAGTGTACAGCAAGCTTCTCTTTCAGCTCATCAACAGCCACGGTTGGTGATACAATTACAATTCTAAATACTTGCATAAGTTCCAATAATGCAGCGTTCTATTGGGATCATAGTGGCAGCATTTGGGGGAGTTCTTCCACCACATATGACACAACACAAACCCTTTCAGTGCTATATTCCACGCCTGGCACTTATTGGGTCTGCATGTACTTCTACGATTCCACCTGGGCTTGTGGAGATAGTGTTTGTGAATCAATCGTCATAACTGGTTCCGGCTCTACTGTTTCAGCCTCAATCAGTGCATCCAACGCCACATGTGGACAATGCAATGGTCTTGCAGTTGCCAGCGCATCTGGAGGAGTAGGTGGCTACACATATTCTTGGTCAAATGGAGCATTCGGACAGACAACTGCCAATCTCTGTGCTGGAACATACACCGTAACAGTAAATGACGCAAATGGAAACACTGCCACGGCAACGACTTCCATAACAGGAAGCAGTGGAATCAATGTCAACTTGGGATCAAATCAGTATGGCTGCTCAGGAGATTCAATTCTCTTAGACGCTACGAATGCTATTGGCACATTCACTTATTTATGGAATACGGGTGAAACAACGTCCAGCATCGTGGTTACACAATCAGGTACTTACGTAGTTACCGTGCAAGGATCGGGATGCACAGGTTCGGATAGTGTTGACGTTACCATTTCAGCACCACCGTCTTTGACAACCAGCAGCACCAACGAAACATGTTCAAGTTGTTGTAATGGAACGGTTTCAGCTTCCGCTGGTTCTGGTCCATACTATTATACATGGAGCAATGGAGCTGGAAATGTTAGCTCTCAAAGCAGCCTATGCCCAGGAACATATACTGTAACCGTTGAAGACACGCTTACCGGTTGTTCGACTGTAGCAACCATGACTGTTTCTGCCTATGTCTCAACATGCTATGCCATCGAAGGAACGCTAACGCAAGGAGATGAAGCCATGGTCTACTTAATTCAAGAAAGTAGCGGTTACTTGACTGCGGTTGACAGTACATATACCGATTCTATCGGATACTATGCATTTGCGAATGTTTGCAACGGTACCTACTATGTGAAAGGTGCATTGCTAGTTACCAACTCACAATATGGAGTCTTTATTCCAACCTATTATACAAGCGCTGCTATGTGGGCAAATTCTACCGCAGTTGTCGTAAACAGCGCGAGCGTATACAACCTTAACTTTTCGCTTATTTCTGGCGTCAATCAAGGTGGTGCAGGATTCGTTGGAGGAAACATTTCACAAGGAGCCAATCGAGGTGAGGGTGACCCAGTCGTTGGCGCTGTTGTGATGGCTTACGATGAAGATGGTAATGTAACAGGTTTCGACAGAACGGATGCTTCTGGTAATTATCAAATCGATGGTTTATCGTATGGCAAGTATTCCATCTATGTGGACATTTTGAATAAGACATCCTATGCTCACGAAGTGACACTATCTGTAGAGCATCCTAACACGTCTGATCGCAACTTTGAGGTTCAAGGAAATGTCATCAAGCCAATTACTCCAAACGGAATTGAAGTATTGAATGCGTCAAGTATTCGAGTATATCCAAATCCAACTCAAAGCACATTGAACGTAAATAGCGAATCAGTGGATGCGAAGAGCTGGGCGATCTACAACATTCTAGGTGAGCGTGTGATGGGTGAGTCCAGTTTGACGAACCAAGCACAAATCAACATCGATGTGCAGAACCTACCTGATGGAAACTACATCCTTCAGGTGGAAACTGAAAACGGTATGATTCAAGAGCGAATCATGAAGATTTAATGCTATAGTCAGAATAAAAAAAGGGGGCTTAGATATCTAAGCCCCCTTTTTTTCTGCAAGACAACAAGACCGCGAAAATGATCGTCTTTGGCTATTATAAACCAAAAAAATGATGCGACTTTATTTTACGCTCACTTTCATCTTATTCGCTCACCTAGGTTGGAGTTTGATAGTCACTTCTAGCTCAACATTACCATCTACATGTAACCAATGCAACGGAGCAGTAGCGGCCTATGCAAGCGGAGGAGTTCTACCATATTCCTACTCTTGGTCCAACGGTGCAAATTATCAAGGTGTTACAGGCTTGTGTGCGGGAACTTATACGGTGACCGTTTCCGATGCCAATGGTGCCACCGCTACTTCATCCGCGGTTGTGCTGAATGACCCCGGACTTAATATGCAGTTTAGCGAGTATGGCTCCTATTGCACAGGTGTTTCATCTGTAGTTGGAATAGGCAATGGTTCACCTTGGAACTATTATTCATACCAATGGAATACAGGCTCAACATCTTATTCAACATCCGTTTCCACCTCAGGGGCGTATATCGTGACAGTCACAGCTTTAACAGGAAATGGGTGTGTTGAAATTGACACGATTCATATTACATTTCATACACCGCCAAGTCTAAATTTAACCATCAACGATGAGTCTTGCATGAATTGTTGCAATGGTTCAGCATCGGCTTCGGTGAGCGGTGGATCAGGGGCTTATGATTATTATTGGAACACTGGCGCGATTACCCCTTCAATCAATTCTCTCTGCCCTGGTGCTATCTCTATTTTTGTAGAAGATACCGTTACTGGATGCCTTGCTGTTGATTCAGGTTATGTAATGGCATCAAGTTGTTATTCAATATCCGGAACTCTGACCCAAGGTGACGATGCAGTGATCTATTTAATTCAGGAAAACAGTGGCTTTCTTTCTGCTATTGATAGCACCAATACTGACTCAAACGGTCATTACATGTTCGCCAACATCTGTAACAATGGAACCTACTATGTAAAAGGCGCCTTACTTGTTACCAATTCATTTTATGGAAACTTCCTTCCTACTTATTACGCAAGTTCCGCGCTCTGGGTAAACGCTACCCCAGTGGTCGTGAACAATTCCAATGTCTCCAATGTGGATTTTTCACTCATCCCAGGCGCGAACCAAGGAGGTGCTGGTTTTGTTGGAGGTAACATTTCACAAGGAGCCAATCGAGGTGAGGGTGACCCAGTCGTTGGCGCTGTTGTGATGGCTTACGATGAAGATGGTAATGTAACAGGTTTCGACAGAACGGATGCTTCTGGTAATTATCAAATCGATGGTTTATCGTATGGCAAGTATTCCATCTATGTGGACATTTTGAATAAGACATCCTATGCTCACGAAGTGACACTATCTGTAGAGCATCCTAACACGTCTGATCGCAACTTTGAGGTTCAAGGAAATGTCATCAAGCCAATTACTCCAAACGGAATTGAAGTATTGAATGCGTCAAGTATTCGAGTATATCCAAATCCAACTCAAAGCACATTGAACGTAAATAGCGAATCAGTGGATGCGAAGAGCTGGGCGATCTACAACATTCTAGGTGAGCGTGTGATGGGTGAGTCCAGTTTGACGAACCAAGCACAAATCAACATTGATGTTCAGAACCTACCTGACGGAAACTACATCCTTCAAGTGGAAACTGAAACAGGAATGATTCAGGAACGAATCATGAAAATCTAACCCAGTCATTTTGGTTAAACTGAAAAAGCCCGTTCAGTGAGCGGGCTTTTTCTTTGGTGTCAACTTCCAGTCAACCTTGCCTTAGTTTTTTGCATCTTATTTATACACTTTATTCATCACATGAGAACATTCATATCTGTTATTACGGGACTACTATTATCAGGCTATTCTTGGAGTCAATGCTCCATATCATATTCATCATCTATTTCTGGCAGCACCGTTAGTCTGTCTCCGATTGCAACTACCAGTGGTTCTGCGCTCAATGTGTGGGACTCACCCGGAGGAAACCCAAGTTCTCAATCACTATCCGTAAGCAATAATGCCACTGTTACCTACAATGCGCTCGGATCATATAACATCTGCGTAAACATGTATGATTCGAGTTGGAATTGTGCTGACACCTTTTGCGACAATGTTGTAATAAATGTCCTGAATGTAACCGCTTCTATTTCGTCAATCAATCCGTCATGTACCGCCTCACAATGCAGCGGGTCAGCCACTGCATCGGCCACAGGTGGAACAAGTCCATATACCTATGCATGGTCATCTGGCGCAACTGCATCCACAATCAGCAATCTGTGTTCAGGAACATACACTGTAACTGTAACCGACCTTAATGGATTAATGTCAACGGCCAGCACTACGTTGGTCTATGACACAGCCGCTGGAATGACAATAGCATTTTCTTCGTCAATGGAAACTTGCCCCAATTGCTGCGATGGTTTTATTAGCGCGAATGTCTCAGGAGGGTCGGGATCATATTCATATTGGTGGAATTTTGATACCACATTGAATAGTCCAGTAGCTACGGGATTGTGTGGTGGCAATTACGTATTTAGAGCTACTGATCAAAACACCGGATGCTTTCAAACAAGTAGTGAGATTTTACCAACATATACCTGCAACGACTTTCTGGGTTACGTGCATCCTGCAGGTGGTGATTCTCGGGTTTATTTTATTCAGGAAGCAGGTGGAGTCCTTTGGGCTCACGATAGCATCGATGTGGACTCATCATTCTTTTACTATGATAGTTTATGCCCAGGCACCTATTATATCAAAGCTGCTTTGTTACCAACCAATCCATTATATGCCTCTTACATACCTACATACCATGGAGGCGCAGTTTTATGGTCAAATGCGCTCCCTTTCACTATGGTTACCAATCAAGTCTGGAGCTTTCAGATCCAGCTAGTTTCAGGAATAAATTTAGGTGGGCCGGGATTTATTGCAGGAGCCATATCCCAAGGCGCAAATCGGAATGAAGGTGATCCGGTAATAGGTGCCACGGTGATTGTATTCGATGACGAAGGCGAAGCAATTCGCTATGCCATATCTGATCAAGAAGGAAAATATACCATCAATCAATTGCCTTTGGGAAGCTATACCGTTCAAGTCGATTTAATCAACAAAACATCCTACGCACATGAGATAACGATCACTGAAGAAAATCCCGGAGGTTTCGGATACAATTTTGAAGTTCAAGGAAACATAATTAAACCCGTAGATGCTACCGGAGTATCCGATATGTCAGCTTCACGAGTTCAATTATTTCCGAATCCAACCTCAACCTCAATGTGGATCCAATGTCAGTCAAATCAAGTTAAGTGGAGCCTTTATACTTTGCTCGGTGATCAAATAATGAATGGAAAAGTGAACTCATCAGGAAATGGTCTCATCGAAGTTGAAATGGTTGACCTGCCTGCCGGAAATTACATTCTTGAGATTGAAACTGAATCCGAAAGCATCGCAGAAAGAATCATTAAATTATGATTCAGTCCGCTGAAAATACTAGCCCGCCTTAGTTGCGGGCTTTTTTATGAATGTCACCAAACAAACCTTTGAGTTTGCTCGTTTGCCTATTTGAATCATCGTTTTTAACGTTGAAATGCCTTTACAGAAATTCAGTTAGATAAGGTGGAGGAGGGCACCGAAATCATCAGTGCTTCTCCTCCATTCTTTCACATATGAAGGTTAGCGAAGACCTCATACTTCGATGTTCACGTGATGAGCGCAAAGCACAATTTGAGCTCTACAGGGAATGCTATGGCCAAATGATGCAAATCTGTTTAAGATATCAGAAGAATCGGGATGACGCACAGGCTATCCTCAACGAAGCCTTTTTGAAGGTCTGCGATAAGATCGGCACCTACAAAGCTGAAGTTCCATTTGAGTTTTGGATGCGAAGAATCACTATCAACACTTGCATTGACAACTATCGCAAAAACAAGGCTAAAAACGAGCATATCGACCATCAGGACGTGAGTGAAAATTATTGGGCATCGAAAATGACCACGGTGAATACAGCAGAAACAGAGATGAATGCTGAATCGCTGAGAGCCCTGATCAATTCACTTCCGCCCATCAGCCAGCAGGTGTTTAACCTTTGTGTGTTAGATGGGTACGAATACGCTGAAGTGGCAGAAATGCTGTCCATTTCAGAAGCAACATGCCGCTGGCACGTCCACTTTTCGAGAAAGAAGCTCCAAGAGCTGATTAAAACAACATTTAATATTTCACAACCCGTTTTGCCATGAGCCAAGACAACTTAAAATCCATGTTCGATCAGGCGTTTGCTGCCGAACAAATCCCATTCGATCCGGCCGGATGGGATAAGATGAACGCGATGTTAAACGCTCGCCACAAGCGCAGGTTCTTCGGCATTTGGTTGAGCAGCCTGCTGCTCTTTGTTGGTGGTGGAATTGCAGTCCTTGCCGGGTTCAGCAATGAAGCGACATACGAACCACGAAATGCCGTTAATGAGCGCAACTTCATTGCCCTGAGTGAAAGTTTGTCCTCATCTGAAAACCATTTTGATATTACACCTGCTTCGACTGAAAAATCTGAAAATACGACTGAACATTCACCTTCCAGTAACTCGCTGGACCCTCAACCCGAAAGGAAAGCCAGCTCAACACCAGATTTTGCAGCAAGTTCCAAGCATGATGTTAGAAAAAGTGATTCGAAAGAAGAGGAGAATCCAATGGTCTTCAATGACATCACCGATGATGATCAAAAAATGACTAACAATTCCTCCACTGATGCAATGCCTGCTCCAAGTATCAATGAGTCAGAGCCAATGTCAATCTCTAGCACCACGGAGAATACAGAACCATCTGTTCCCGCAACGATCGAACCTCAACGAGAAATGGACATGATCGACTTCCTCCCAATTCTCACCCTACAAACTAACGTGGGTCAAATCAGCTCCACTGACGACAGACCTGAAGCAAACAAAACCAAATACCTGCCCGCGCTGTATCTCACCGCTGGCTTGAACAAAACTTCAGGCAACGGCTTTAGCTTCTACGATGGGATCGGGCAGAGAGCCGGAGTTGGAGGTAGTTACCAATGGCGCCAGCACATCATTCTGAACGCTGAACTTACTGGTTCGCGGTTAAGAATTTCCGACACGACCAACATCGCATCCACCCCAACTTATGGTTTTGTTGACATGCAGAACAGCTACATCATAAATACCTCCGAGCTAATAATGGTTGACCTTCCGGTCTTCGTTCACTACCGCATGAAACGATACTACGTGGGTGGTGGCCTTGGCCTCACCTACTTGGGAGGGCTCAAAAACGAAACCATTCAGCGCGTTGAAGCGAATCAAAGCGTAGTGACCTCAACGCAAGATGAGGGATACTATCAGTGGGATCGATATAGAACATTTGGCGCGAATATTCTAGCAGACCTTCAAGTCCAGCTCAGCGATGACTTGTACATCGGAACCCGTGGTTCTTATGCGCTGAACAATGCACTTACAATCCATTCCAGATCGCTTCAACTAGCTAGGTTTGATGCTTACATTAAATTCAATATCAAATAGGAACGATGAACACAAGACTAACATACACAGTCCTTTCTTTCTCGCTCCTATTCGGAGCCTGTAAGGAATTTCAAGAGCCCGCGCCAGATGGTTCAGATACACCTGTTTTCAAATTGAACGCAATGCTGAATGGAGAATCCATGAACTGGGACGTTAATGGGGTGGACTTCAAAACAACCTCATCATACTCAGAAGATGCATTGGGTGTTATTGCATATGAAGGTGTCATTCAGGCCAAAAGCTGTGCGATTGAAGCGTGTGGCCCTAGGTTGGAAGTTCAGTTTCGAGGCACCGAGGATATTGATGCTGATCTTAAAGCAGGAAACTTCCCTTTTCGATACTACAACGCGAAGGTTGATTCAGTGAAGCAGTACAATGTTCAAGTTGTTCCTGAAGTTTATGGTGATGTCCTGAATAGCACATGGTTCGTGGATGGAGAAACTTACACGACCGATGGAATACAGCCCTTCTCCTTCACGAAAACCGAAAATGATCCGAGTATAGTTCCCGTTAAGCTAGTAGTCACGTTTGAAAATGGGTGCGTCAGCGAAATCACCAACAATGTGTACCTGCCACATCATGGTTGTGATGTTAGCATTCATGTCACTGAAATGGACAATCCGCAGGCGTTACTATATCAAGCAATTGGCACTGGGGGTTCGGGAATCGAATACAGCTGGTCCTTTGAAAGCGGTCCAACAGCTTCTTCTGACGAAATTTTTTACCGCTACAATTCGATTCCTTCCTCTGGTCTTGACCGAGCCACGGTAACTATTTCTACGGACGGTTGTACAGCTCAGAATATCCGACAACAAATCGTGGAAGATTCCTTGGTGACCTGCAATGTCAACTTTAGCAATAACATTGAGACAACGACCATCTACAGCGATCCGTCCGGATTGACAGAAGATCTTGGCACCATAGAAATCAGCTACACCGATGAAGGAGGTAACAAGTACATCAATCTATACACCGAACAGCCTGACTGGGCTCACTTTGAAATTGTGGATGTAGAGGACTACACCGACCCGATCGTAAGCAGCAATCAGAGCAGCAAAAAAATCACGGTGAATTTTGCGGTCAGATTGTCTAACCCAACCCTTGGGAGCATTGACATCACCAATGGTTCAGTCACTATTCCTGTGGGATTAGGATTGTAGTTTTAGTAGCCGTACTTCTTCAGCTTGCGTGAGTCATCACGCCAGTCTTTATCGACCTTCACAAAGGTTTCGAGGAAAATCTTCTTGCCGAAAAACTTCTCCATGTCTTTGCGCGCATCGGTTCCGACACGCTTGATGGCCGAGCCACCCTTTCCGATAATGATACTTTTCTGTGTATCACGCGCTACAACAATAACTGCCCGGATTCGAATGATGTTTAGTTCTTCTTTGAATTCCTCCACCTCCACTTGAACAGAGTATGGAATCTCCTGCTTGTAGTTGGATAGAATCTTTTCGCGGATAATTTCGGAAACCACAAATCGTTCACTCTTGTCGGTCAATTGATCTTTTGGAAACCATTCGGGACCTTCTGGAATCAACGATTTGATGGTTTCAAAAAGTTGAGAAACATTGAATCCCTCGATGACGGAAAGAGGAAAAATGCGATGAGCATTGGGGAAAACTCCTGACCAATATTCGAGATCCGCTTCCAGCGAATCCTGATTCCCGGTGTCAATTTTATTCAGCCCAACAATCACCGGAACTTCTGCTTTTTTCAATCGCTCCAAAATCGCTTCGTCCTTGAATTCGCGATCACCCAGCTCGGCCATGAAAAGAAAAACATCCGCGTCCTGCAGCGCTTCCTTCACAAACACCATCATGCTTTCCTGCATTTTATACGCAGGCTTGATGACACCAGGAGTGTCGGAAAAAACGATTTGATAGTCGTTGTCGTTGTAGATCCCAAAAATACGATGACGTGTGGTCTGGGCCTTTGCATTGATGATGGCCAAGCGTTCTCCAATCAATGCATTCAGTAGCGATGACTTCCCCACATTGGGATTACCGATGATGTTTACGAATCCGCTGTGGTGTGACATCAGACTCTCTCAATTATAGTCGCATATCCTTGACCAACTCCAACGCACATCGCTACCAGAGCATACCTTTTATTCTGCTTGTGTAGTTCGATTGCTGCCGTTTGAAGAATTCGTGAACCGGTCATTCCGAGCGGATGGCCAATCGCAATCGCACCACCATTGGGATTGATTCGAGGATCGCCATCTGCCACACCTAGCTCACGTGTGCAGGCTAAGGTCTGCACCGCAAAAGCTTCGTTGAACTCCAAAATATCCATGTCGTTCATGGTTAAACCAGCGCGCTTCAATGCGAGATTCGAAGCATCCACCGGACCAATTCCCATGATGCGAGGTTCAACGCCAGAAACGCCAGATGAAACAATTCGCGCCATTGGAGTCAGGTTATGTCGTTTGAGTCCGTCTTCGCTCGCCACCAACATAGCCGCAGCACCATCATTGAGTCCGGATGCGTTTCCGGCAGTAACGCTACCACCTTCCTTTCTAAACGCTGGTTTCAATCCTGCCAAGGCCTCCATTGTAGAATTACCCTTGATGAATTCATCGTTTGCAAATACCAACGGATCTTGCTTTCTGCGCGGAATCTCCACTTTCACAATTTCTTCAGCCAATCTGCCAGATTGCTGCGCTGCACTAGCCTTTTGCTGAGACCACAAAGCGAACTTATCTTGATCCTCTCGCGAGATTTTGAACTTATCCACCAGATTCTCTGCTGTTTCACCCATGGCATCGGTGCCGTAGAGGTCGTGCATTTTCTTGTTGACGAATCTCCAGCCAAAGCTTGAGTCGTAGAGCTTGCTATCATTACCATAAGGACCGGATGCCTTACTCATCACCCACGGCCCGCGCGTCATGTGCTCCACTCCACCGGTAACAAACAAATCTCCTTCGTTCGCGGCAATCGCTCTTCGAGCATGAATGGCCGCACTCATGCCTGAGCTGCACAATCTGTTCACTGTCTCTCCTGGAACCTTCCAAGGCATTCCGGCCAGCAGCAGCGCCATTCGGGCTACGTTTCGATTGTCCTCACCAGCCTGATTTGCACAACCCAAGATCACATCGTCTACCGCTTCCCAGTCCACTCCACTATTGCGATTCATGAGCTCCTTTATTACTAATGCAGCCAAATCATCTGTTCGCATTGGCGAAAGCGTACCCTGAAATTTTCCGATAGGCGTTCGGATGGCGTCAATGATAAATGCTTCCCTCATCTTCAAAATTTTTTGCAAATGTGGTCATTCGGACTCAGGAAACCAGTCCTTAGAAGTTCTATAGACGGTTCCCTTGAAAAGCGCTACTAACTCGTCCTTCTGATTGCGGACTTCGATATGGTATACTCCGATTTTATTTGTGAGACTCTTCTCTTCCACATGCGTGGTTAGCACATCTCCTTCCTTAACGGATATGGTATGAGATATTGAAGTTTCCACCGAAACTGACATGCGTCCATGACCATTTGATGCGAAAGCCAGGGCTGAATCAGCCAGCGAATAAGTAATACCACCATGAGCAATGTCAAAACCATTCAACATTTCTTTTCTGACTATCATGCGCAGAATCGATTTGCCCGCTCCGTCTTCCAACCGTTCGATCCCTAGCCATTGGCTAAACGGATCGTTATTATACATCCGGTCTACAACTTTCTTTGCGATATTTTCGTCACTCATCTGTTTGAAACTACAAGCGCACAAGTTAGGCGCTTCGAAAGAAATAACCTTCTTTGAACCATGAGAAAGCTGCTTTTCATTTCTACCATTTTTTTGACCCTGCACGCCACCGCGCAACCACCCACAAAAGGTGCGGTCGAAATTGCTTTGGATAACTTGATAAATGACCCTTCCATGCAGGCGGGTGAAGTGGGTTTCATCGCCATGAATCTTTCCAATGGGAAGGTGATTGTTGATCACTATGGTCAAAAAAGTATGGTCCCTGCTTCCATTCAAAAGGCGGTAACAACAGCCGTTGCAATGGAGAAGCTTGGTCCTGATTTTCAATTCAAAACAACATTCAGTGCAGCCGGTGATCTGGAATCAAAAATGATTTACGGAGATATTTACGTATTCCCATCAGGGGATCCAACACTGCAATCACGCTACTATGAGGCAAATCCAAGCACGATCGCAAGAATTAAAGAAGAGCTTGCGAAGTATCCTTCGTTTGATGGAAACCTTGTTATCGATGCTTCTGTATTTAACAAATACAACACACCTCGAGGTTGGATTTGGGAGGATATGGGCAACTACTTCGGCTCGAGTCCAACGGCATTGATGTGGAAAGACAATCTCTTAGAAGTATACATCAACACCGGACAGGCAGGTTCAGCAGCTATGTTGAGCAATAAAACGGAGGCATTGGATGGATTCGACCTTGACATTCAAGTCACCGCATCCCAGGAAAACAAAGACAACGCCTGGTTTTTTGGCGCGCCCGGTTCGGACGTGATCTACGCCAAGGGAACGATCCCTTCACATCGTACCAACTTCTTGGTGAAGGCAGCGCACCCTGATCCCATGAAGCGATTTGGCATGGATGTCATGAAAGCCATAGGTAAGCAGCCAAAAGTGAAGGTGGACTATGAATACATTCCACATAACGAACTAAATCCGATTTTCACGCTTCACTCACCTCCCCTTTCTTCCATCGTCCGGATTTGCAATCAAAACAGCATTAACCTTTACGCGGAGGCTTTGAACATGCAACTCGACACCGCTCAGCGCTACAAGTCAGTAGAAGGCGGAGTTGCTATGATGGAGCACTATCTAAAATCAAAACAAATCAGCATGAAGGGAACTCGATTGGCCGATGGTAGTGGCCTTTCGCCAACGAATAGAATGACTTGTCAAACCATGATCGAAGTACTGTTCATGATGTACCGATCTAAAAACAAGGATGCATATATGAATAGTTTCCCTATTGCCGGGAAAAATGGAACCATGTCCGGTTACTTCCAAAACACCGTTGCCGAAGGAAATATCAAAGCTAAAAGCGGCTCGATGGCAGGTGTAAGAAACTTTGCAGGTTATCTGACCAATACACAAGGCGAAACCGTTGCTTTTTGCTTAATGGTGAATGATTTTGATGAATCCAAGAAGTCTACTATCATCAAGAAGATGGAAGATCTGCTGATTTCGGTGATTGAGAATTAGTATCGATAATCCAACCATACCTCAAGTTTCACACCAGTGTTATATACGTAAGTATAAACTTCAGGCAACTGATTTTTGGCCCAGTAAAGCCTGGCCGTGCACCAATACAACTCTTGAGAAAAGGTAACATCATCATCCAACAATGAGAAACGCAGTGTCAGATCAATGTCGTCTAGCGTAAGCCCCATTTCCTCGGAAAATTCAAAGGTGTTCGCATTTGAATTGCGATAGATTTCTCGAGATGTGAACCAGAATTTTGTTTCTATTCCCTTTTGAATGCCAAGAAAAACGTCCGGAAGTTCTTCACCCTCCTCTTCGTCCCATTCGTAGTTCAAATAGTCTTTCACATTAGATATTCTGACCTTCTGAATGACAAGCGACCTGGGCTCTTTTTGCAAGGAACATTGGTCACCCGTGAATGCATCAGGACAATCACATATACCGTCAACGCAGACACCGTCATTCTTGCATTCAACTTCTTTGCACTTATTACAACTAAAGAACAGGCTTGAAACAGCAAGAAGGAGGAACAATAAAAGCTTATTGTACAGGCTGCTCATCGCAACTAAAGTAGAATAAATCAATGCTCATAGCTCATTTTCATGAGTAGAGTAGCTCCATCTTCATTTGTCATTTGAAACTCTTCCGGAAAACCGCCTACGGGATCATAGTATCCGACCGCAATGATGGCATACATTGGGACTCGCTGGTCATAGTCCAGATCGGCTAACGTAAATCGCAGCTCCGGAAAAATGTCCGGAACTCGAATTTTCATTCCCTCTTTGAATGTGAATGAATTCAATTCATTGTCATAATAGGTCTCAATCGAATTGAAAGCTTCGTCTTGACTGGTCCCAAATCGAACCTGGAGCATCACATCCGGCAGGAACGCCTTCTTCGAAGTAGTATCGTTATCCCACTTTGCGCCCAAAACGGTTGATGGCACATTTTCAATATGCACACTTGTAATGATGATGGCTTCCGGCTTGTTTTGCAACTCACACTGATCACCCACGTAGCCTAGTTCGCATTTGCACCCACCATCAACGCAAATTCCATGGTCGCAGCTCACATCCTTGCATGGATCGCAAGAACCGATGGCGAACAACAAAATCAGCGCGAAAAGACTTCTCACTAATTGTAAAATTTCTTTCCGAAGGCAGCTTTCTGGCGGAGAAGCACGCTTGCACGATATCGTTCTTCATGGTAGGCCGCGTAAAGCTTGTCCAAGCCTTCCAACACAAGGTCGACTCCCTTTTCGTCAGCCCACCGTAGCAGTCCTTTCGGATAGTTCACCCCCTTGGTCATGGCCAGGTCAATATCTTCAGCTGAAGCAATGTTTAAGTGCAGTGCGTCCGCAGCCTCGTTGATCAACATGATTAGTATCCGCCATACAATGGCTTCGCCAACAACTTGGTTTTTATCCGGTTCAGGTTGAGCAGCTCCATCCGCATAGTTGTAATATCCTCGTCCCGTTTTACGCCCTAGGTAGCCTGCTTCCATCATTCGCTTTTGCGTAAACGATGGCTTATATCGGGGATCATAGTAAAAAGCTGTCCAAACGGTTTCTGTAACGGTATAGTTGATATCGTTTCCGATGTAGTCCATCAACTCGAACGGACCCATTCTGAAACCTCCAATTTCTTTCATGGCCCAGTCTATAGTCGCCATGTCTGCAATTCCTTCTTCGTAAATTCGAATAGCTTCACCATAAAACGGTCGAGCCACTCGATTCACAATAAATCCTGGTGTATCCTTAGTGACAACCGTGACCTTCTTCCAACTATCAATCAAGTCCTTGGCTGATTTCAAGGCGTCAGCAGATGTCTGAACAGCCGGGATTATTTCCACCAACGGCATCAACGGTGCAGGATTAAAGAAGTGGATTCCAACTACACGATCCGGTTTTTGACAGGATGCCGCAATCGAAGCTATAGACAAGGAACTCGTGTTGGATGCAAGAATACAGCTATCACTCACGTTCTGTTCAATTGACGAGAATACAGACTTCTTCACGTCTAGGTTTTCTACGATTGCTTCAATGACGAGTCCGCAGTTTTTGAATGATGCGTATTCACTGCACGTATTAACGCGCGAGGCAATGGCATCTGCTTCTTTTGACTCTAACTTACCTTTCTCAACTAAGCGCGAGAGAATGTTCTTTAATCCGATTTGGGCTTTCTCTAAAGCAGCCTCGTTCGTATCGAACAACCAAACCTTATGCCCGCATTGCGCTGCCACTTGGGCAATTCCACTGCCCATCGTTCCGGCTCCTATTACTCCTATTTCCATATTTTTCTATGATTCAAACTTAGTTGGCATCTTCACTTCTAATGCAATGCATTTTGAAAGGGATTCTACAACCCTCTCTATCGCCTGGGATGTTAGTGGATCAATAATATTTCCATACTCATCCACTTTACCTTTCGCTCCCATGATTTGAAGTCTTGACTCCTGAGGCATGACCACCTCAATAGTGGTCAAAACAAGTTCCAATGCTTCATAGGCTTTTTTGCCCGATGCTGCAGCAACAATCATTGCAACAGGCTTGCCCGAAAACAGCGTAGTTGAGACTTGCCATTCAAGCAAGTTTTTCAAACTTCCAGGCATGCTAAAAACATACTCCGGAGTGCAAACTATTATGCCATCGGATTGATCAATCTCCAAACGCAAGGTTCGAATTGCATTCGGTAAATCGGACATGTTGTCCAGATCAGGATTAAAATGCGGCAATTTATCAATGCTATCAAAAATGCTGACATCAAGGGATTGCGCGTATTGATTCTGAATATATTTCAGAATGGAGAGACTCGAGGACTGACTCTTTGTGCTCCCACAAATTGCAAGAATTTTTTTTCTCGGCATGATGAGCCTAGGCACCTTTAAATATCGGGGCTCGCTTTTCCATGAACGCCCTTACACCTTCTCTAAAATCTTCGGTGTTTGCCGCCATGGTTTGAATTTCACCCTGTGCTGCCAAGTGATCCTCCAAGGTTGTATTTAAGGACATATTCAGCAAACGCTTAGTCAATCCAATACCTATTGTAGGTCGTGCAGCAAGCGTTTCAGCAATCTTCCATGACTCTGCTTCAAACACATCATCTTCAAACCACTTGTAGATCATTCCAACTCGCTCAGCCTCTTCCCCACTGATCTTGTCAGCGAGCATCATATAGGCTGCCGCTTTTTGTCGACCGATTAATCTCGGCAGCACATATGTTCCACCACAATCGGGAATCAATCCAATGCTGCTAAACGCCTGAATGAAGGATGCCGATTTCTTGGCAACCACGATATCAGCAGCTAAGGCAACATTAGCTCCTGCCCCGGCAGCAACTCCGTTTACAGCTGCAACAATGGGTTTTTCGATGGTTCGCAATCGAATTATTAGCGGGTTGTAATGCTCATCCACAATGCGCTTAATGTCTGGTCCATTGGGATCCACAGCCTCGGCTAGGTCCTGTCCCGCACAGAAGGCCTTTCCTTCTCCGGTAATATAGATAGCGCGAACTCGCTGGTCATTCTTGCATTGATCCAACGCTTCATGACAAGCCTTGGACATTTCCTGATTAAAGCTGTTGAATACATTCGGACGATTGAGGGTGATTTTCCCTACCGATCCTATGATCTCAAGTTTGATGGTTTCTGACATGCTGCTTGATTTAAGCGTCTGTCGCGAATGTAAGGTCAACTAAGAATTTGGGAGTTAGAAGAAGGCAGTTTTTACACACCTCGTCCGCCTATGGCGGACACCCCTCTTTCTAGAGGGGATGGGTTAAAGACACTTAAAGTAATCGAATGGCTCCAGGCAATCTTTGCATTTGAAGTGCGCCTTGCAAGGAGTGGAACCAAATTGACTCACCATGAGTGTATTCATTGAGCCGCAGTTCGGGCATTTGATTTGTCGCTCCTCCCCCATCAAGGCAAGCTTATCAGATGTATCGTCTGCGGGGGGTGCTATGCCATACTCCTTCAACTTCTGTTTGCCTGATGCAGAAATCATAGACGTGGACCAGGGTGGGGTCAACACTGTCTTCACTTGAAATGGATTCAGTGACGCACCATTCAATGCTTCAGCGATGGACTCTTCGATCACCTTTGTGGCCGGGCAACCACTATACGTAGGTGTGATTTTCACAATCAATTCCTCATTCAATAGCTCCACCGAACGCACAATGCCGAGATCAACAACTGAAATCACCGGAATCTCAGGATCCTCCACCGTGTTCAACACAGACCAAGCACTATCTACTCTTGATTGCATGAAACAAAGATACTTAGCATTTCAAGCTTCATTGGATAATACCCTTTGATGCGCTCATGATTTATCTCAATTTTGAGTCATGCGCTCTATTATACTCACCTTCAGCATCTTCCTCCTTCGTCTAAACGCCAATGCTCAATTTGAGTTTACGCTTGTTGACACCAATTATAAAACCGCAGAGCTGCCTGCTAACGGATATGTATATCTCGGTTACGACTACCAAATTACTCTGAACGATACTATTGACTCGTTGGAATTGCGATGGAGAATTATGAGTGAAATGAATGTGGAGGACTGGGAGTGTACAGTGGCAGACTATGTCATGTATACTGATGAAATTAGAGCACGGAACCTAACATTAACGGAATCTCCCTTTCAAAGTATAATTTTCCTTCATGCCTTTAATAATTACGGATTCGACTCTGCGCAGGTGTGCTTCTTTGACCCATTAGACTCTGTCAATACAATTCAATGTCTATGGGTTTATTTAAACGTACCGGATACCACGGACACATCAACATCAGCGAGTGGAATTGTCGCCACTGGTGCGGAAAATCTTCATATCACACCTAATCCTGCGAAGGATTTCTTGCGCATTGACAACCTGGATTCTCAATTCACAGTCATCGAACTCATTGATCAACAGGGAAGGGTCGTACTGTCAACAGTCGTGGAGGAAAGTCCTCGAATCGAACTTGATCTGCATGACTTAGAAACGGGTGTCTACCTCGTTTCGGGACGAACTGCAGCAGGTGATCGATTTATCCGGAAGATTATGATTACCAAGTAGCCTCAGGATAGGCGCGCGGTAAGAATTGCATTTCCGCTAAGATGTAGCCTAGGTATTCCGTATGATTTCCGGTCTTTCCACCACTCTGCATCCACTCGTCCGTGGGCATCTCCAAAGTCGCTTCTTCGATCACGGCTTTGACATTAGCCATCCACTGATCTTTCAAGCCTTCGGGTAGAATTCCTTTTTCGTAATCTGCTGCCATGAACATTTCTCCGGTGTAGTACCACACTTCGTCAATGGCGCGTTGCATCTTTTCCTTGCTCTCAGCCGTTCCATCACCCAAGCGAACCACCCATTCCGAACTCCAACGCTTGTGATAGGTTACTTCTTTTATTGCCTTTTGAGCTATCTCCCGAAGTCGATCATTGTCAGATTTACTCATTTCGGTTAGCAGCAAGAAATGCCACTGATCAAAGAAAAACTGACGCGCTATGGTATCTGCGTAATCACCATTTGGAACCTCCACTAGCAATAGGTTCTTGAAATCCAACACATCGCGCTTATATGCCCAATGATCCGCGTCATTTCCTTTTCCTTCCAACTCAGCAGCGTATTCCAAGTAAAGCTTGGCTTGACCAATCAAGTCCAATGCGATATTGGTCATAGCAATGTCTTGCTCCAGCACCGGACCGTGACCACACCATTCACCCAATCGGTGACCGAGAATTAAGGCGTTGTCTCCCAAATGGAGTACTGCGCTCAAGAGTTGTTCATTTGCTGCCATAAGCTTGAGTTTTTTGGAACGCTCAAATGTAACACTCAGCAGTTAGAGCGATTTTATGATTTTGGGCATGTAAGGTATTCGACTAGGATTAGCTCCTTTCAGTCACTGGACCTAAAATTAAACAGCCCGTACAATGAAGCGCGGCTTTCAGCCTCCGGTTTTTAGTTCCTTCAAGTGGATTCAAACAAGTTTGATCAACTTTCCGGAAATAAAAAATCCCAAGCTTGTGCTTGGGATCTTCATTTTACGTTGCCCGACTAGGACTCGAACCTAGACTGACTGAACCAAAATCAGCTGTCCTGCCAATTAGACGATCGGGCATCCTTTAAAAGGACGGCAAAAGTAAAAAGATTTCGATTTTGCAAGGCCAGAACTTTTAGTATTCCTTTGATCCATTGATCTACCCAAAACATACGCCTGAAATCATCAAGCCATTGGCCAAAGACTTGGTCTTTGAACTACCAAACGATCGAAACGAAATATACCTCACGTTTGATGATGGCCCGCACCCTGAAATAACACCGTGGGTCATGGATCAATTGGATCGATTTGACGCAAAAGGCACCTTTTTTCTTGTGGGTCAAAACGTAGAACGTTATCCGGAGATCATTGATGAGTTGAAAAGACGCGGACACGCCATGGGTAATCACAGCTATTCCCACCCCAGCGGATGGAAAACGGGAAATGATCAATACTTTGCAGATATTGAAAAGTGTGCTGCGTTGGTAGAATGCGGGCTATATCGTCCACCTTACGGTCAAATCACCTTATCCCAAACCAAGGCATTGAAATCAAGGTTTCGCATCATCCATTGGAGCGACCTCAGTGCTGATTTTGATGAAAAACTCCAGCCGGAAGATTGCCTAAAATATGCCACACACAACGTGAGGGCCGGAAGCATCATCGTGTTTCACGACAGTGAGAAGGCATGGCCTCGATTAGAAAAAATGCTGCCGAAGGCGCTAGAATTCTACCAAGAAAAAGGATTCAAAATGGCTAATATGGCTTAAGCCGCTGATGGAACGACAACCTCTGCACTGGTCGGCTTGAGTTTGTCAAAGCCACCCATAATGTCAATGACACCATGTGCGCCTTTCCATTCCAAAATGGAAGCAGCAATCATCGAACGATAGCCGCCCTTGCAATGCACAGAATAGCTCTGTGACATGTCCAGTTTTTCTACCAATTCTGAAAAGAAGTCTAGTGGCACGTTCTCGGCATTTGTCAAGTGTCCTTCTTCAAATTCCGATGGCTTCCGAACGTCCAAGACCTTTGCTCCCGGAGTTCCCTTAGTAGCAAATTCTTCGGGAGAAATGGATTCCATAGAAGATGTTGACCTGCCAGTTGACGTCCATGCATTGATTCCACCGGACAAGTACCCAAGCACATTATCGTAACCCACACGAGCCAAACGCATCACCGCTTCTTTTTCCTTGCCCTCCTCTGCCACAATCACGATGGGTTGATGCATGTCTGCAATGAGCGCTCCTGCCCATGGCGCAAACTGCCCATTCAAGCCAATAAACCATGAACCGTGGATATGTGCCTTGCGGTATTCTTCTTGGTTTCGAGTATCAATTACCAGTGCATTATTCTGAATTGCCTGTTCGACTTCGTCTGAACCCAGCGCCTTTATTGAAGCCTCATACAACGCATCGATAGACTTGTAACCTGACTTGTTTTGGGCAGCCGCCTTCGCGAAATACTGTGGCGGAGGCATGATTCCAGTGGTCAACTCGGTAATAAATTCTTCCCGAGTCATGCTACCTAGAGCGTAATTGCTCTGCTTCTGATCACCCAATAATGCCGAAGTTTCTTTTGACATGTTCTTACCGCAGGCAGAACCTGCTCCGTGAGCAGGATACACTGTAATGTGATCCGGTAATGGTAAAATCTTACTTCTCAAAGAATCGTAGAGGGTACCCGCCATGTCTTCTGCCGTGATCTCCGGTCTTTTGAGCAAGGTCTGGTCTTCCCACATCACCAATGAACAGCGTGTGTCGCCTGTATATAAATAGAATCCTCTCTTCCATTTTCATCAAACAACAAGAAGCAGGAAGACTCGGGTGTGTGACCTGGAGTATGAAGCACTTTCAATCGAACTTTCCCTATCTGAAATTCCTCCCCGTCCTTTGCTTCAATAATATCGTATCCAGTTTTTGCACCCGGACCATAGACGATCTTGGCTCCTGTTTTTGCTGCCAAATCGATGTGACCACTCACGAAGTCTGCGTGAAAGTGTGTTTCGAAAATGTGCTTGATTTTTGCTCCTCGCTCTTTTGCCAACTCAATATATGGCTCCGTCTCACGCAGCGGATCGATGATCACTGCTTCTCCTTCCGATTCGATGTAATAGGCTGCCTCAGCTAAACATCCGGTATATAGTTGCTCTACGTACATGTGCGATGATTTGAAATGCAAAGTTAGGTTGCAGAAATGCGAAAAACTTGATTTATGATTTTAAGAAGACGCATGACCCGCTCTTATCAGGCATCGGAATAGGAATCAGGCTGTTCTCCGCGCTGTATTCCTCCACCGCCTTTCGAGCACCAAACCAGGCATTGTAATCATGCACGATCAGCAATCCTCCCGAATTCAATCGCGGGAAGAAAAACTTCAGTCCTTCCAATGTAGGCTGATACAGATCAGCATCCAGATGGACCATAGCGAAGGTTTGCTGACTTAACTCTTCTGTGACGGACTCGGGAAAAAAGCCTTTGATCAATCTAATGTTTTGATTGTTTGAGCCAATCGCTTCTAGAACCAGCTGTTCGGAAGTGTTCGAAAAATGCGTAGTAGTGGTTTTTTGACCGGTTGACTTCAATTCGACATTCACATCCTTTGCGTCAAACCCCTCAAACGTATCCAGCAGGTAAATTGTTCTTTCAGGCATGTAATGATGAAAGAGACGAGCCGTTTCACCGCGAAACACCCCAAGCTCCGCAATGGCTCCCGGCACGTTTCGATCGATCACGCTTTTGCATAGCAGATGAAGCATGTCCTGCCGGACATGATCATGGTTTGGCAAGCGGGCCAAGGTTCTTTTTACCGACTTATCTTCAGGATAATAGCCTCCAAAATCCTTGTTAAATCCGGGATCGAACCAAAGTGATTTGGAGTCAATGTCCATTCTGCCTTGAATAAAAAAAGGAAAAGCGCCAAAGGCTTTAGAAACAGCCTTTAACGCTTTGATCTTAATGTTCTTTATCCGACCCATTGGGGTCGAAAATCCGATTTTTCAGGCAGTGAATCTAGCTTCCCAGCATTATTTGCTCTGCAAAAGCAACAAAAGCGTTTTCCGCATCGGCACTGCTTACCCTGTTCTTATTACCTTTCTTAATGGTGATATACATTCTTCGGGCACGTGCAGGATCTGCACTTAGCTTGGCTTCCATATCTGCTGCATTTTGAAACGTGCTGAATGACCAATTGGCTCCATCAAAAATTCTGGCACCATCACTGGCCTCAATGGTGAGGTTATTTCCTAACCCGTTAATCTCAACCGAAGACCATTTAAGCGATCCTGAACCAGCTCCGTTCGGAGCACCAAAATCCGCTGTGAATTGTTCAATCAATTTTTGACAGTAATTATCTTCCACATAAAATGTGCGAAGCGTATCTGACCCTTGAACTTGTGTTTCAACATACACATAAGTCGGTGCCTGAGCAGCCAAAATCATTGACTGAAGGACGATCACCAACGACAGAATTATAGATTTCATCTCTTGAATTTTTTAATTCGATTGATAGACGACAAATTTTTACTGAGGCTGCTACTATTACTTACCATAAGTGCCATCACGTAAAGATTGAACAAGGAGCACCGTGGCAGCGCTCATAGCAGCCACATGTACAACGAAAAGAATAAATTTTGGCGCGCTTTCAAACCCATTCCAGGGTTTGTCCCACCAAACAGAAACAGTTATTGCGGCCACTAAACCAATAGCGCTCAGTGTTTTATTCTTTTTGTACATGAACCAAATATATTCTTTTACAACAGTAATTTAGCGATTGTTGAACATGTTCATCGAGCGCTCCAAGCCAATGGACGCGAATGACAATACAGCTTCACCTACCAACTTTATCCTTTCAGGCATCGCCTTAATTTCACTTTCATTCCAGGACGAAAGCACATAGTTCACTTGCTGACCTTGTGAAAATTCCGCCCCAATGCCAAAACGCAAGCGCGGATACTCAGAGGTACCCAGCAGTTCTTGAATGTTTTTCAATCCATTGTGTCCACCATCGCTTCCCTTCTTACGAAGCCGAATCTTTCCAAATGGGAGGGCCAAGTCATCAGTAATGACCATAATATTCGAAACAGGAATCTTCTCTTGTTGCATCCAATAATTGACCGCCTTTCCGCTCAAATTCATGAATGTGTTGGGCTTGATTAGGATCAGCGTTCTTCCCTTGTGCTTGACCTCTGCTCGATCTCCGAATCTGACAGGGCTAAAAACAGCATTGGACGCACTTGCAAGTGCGTCCAATGCCTTAAATCCTATGTTGTGCCTGGTTTCAGAGTATTCTACTCCAGGATTACCAAGACCAACAATTAAGTATTTCATTTCTACTCTTCAGCAGAAGCTTCGGCAGTTTCAGAAGCGCCTTCAGCTGCTCCTTCCTCTGTTCCCTCTTCACCTTCCTCCTCTGATTCCTCTTCAGCAACCGCCTTTCGAGAAGTCTTGATGGACACAACCACTCGGTTGTCAGATTCAAGAATTTCAAGATTTGGAATATTCAATTCTCCCACCTTCTTGGAGGCTCCAATTCGCATAGGAGTAATGTCAATTGTAATCTCATCAGGAATGTTTTCGATCAATCCTCTAACAAGAAGCTTCTTAGCATTATGACGAAGTACACCACCATTTTTTACTCCAATTGAGTTGC
>JAWKNJ010000019.1:0-123783 GCA_041391765.1 Flavobacteriales bacterium
TGCCAACGTTCTTAAAAGCGGTAGAGCGGCAGAAGTCAGTATCAAGATCGTGGAAGTCTTTGTAAAAATGCGCGAAATGATCCTGACCCACAAAGACATCCTGTTGAAAGTGGAACAGATGGAAAAAACGGTTGCAGGTCAGGACGAGAAAATCGCAGCCATTTTTGAGTATCTAAAGCAGTTCATCAAAGATCAGGAAACACCACGACCTGAAATAGGCTACAAAAGATCGAGCAAGTAAGGCCCACCTAAGCCACCGCACGCTGCGCCCTTGCGGGTGGCTGATCACACTTTTTGCATCAACGCACAAGCAGCACATGGCCATCCTCGCACTCCGACAAGCTCCGTGACTGCGGTGTCCAAGAGCTGCGCCAACACGCAAGGCAAAAAAGAGGGGCACTCCAATCGCTCACACATGTGCCCTTGTGCCAGCCACCAACTACGGGAAGCATATTTAAACATAATGTGCTCTTATAGCCCTGCGCTGAAGCTTCGGGAACTATAAGCCCATTATGTAAAATAGCCGCAGCTTCCCAACGCGCACCGAAAACCCCCGACCACCCACCCCGAGGAAATGAACATCAAAACGCTATTAGTTGACGAAAAAATGTTGAGACTACGTGGAAAACTAATACAAGAAAAAAACGTCCCTAAAGTACCTTTGTAGAAATACAAAAAGCCAGACGGGAACTGTGTCCTCATCTGACTTGGAGTGTTAAATACATTAACGTGTGAGACCGCAAATGTATCAATGCTCCTCAAACAAAAAAGTCCGGCACAGAACGGGGAAAACTCTAACCTCGGCATGAAAGAGTTGAGCAAATACTAATAAGTATGGCCAAGAATGGTACTCCAGGAGATGGTCACAGAAATGGTATGGTCAGAGAACGTTCACAGTTCCAGCATCCTAACGGACACTGGTACAAACGCGATACAGAAACTGGTCAGATCATTGATGTGAACCAAAACGGTAATCCTCACAAAGGCGTGAGGAGAGAACGGTAAAGCGAGGGGCTTCGGCCCCTTCTTTTTTATCACAAATCTGTTTGGCTCTATAGTAGCACGCCAAACAGACGGACATAGCGACCGCAATCTTCCGCGCGGATGATGCCTAAGCATCTCAATCAAACCCCGTTGCCGCTTGGATACTCAATCCTGATCGAAAAGCCGCACAGATCAGCCCACATCCAAAGCTTGTCAATCAGTATCGAGTGCCGATGATTTTTAAATTTTAGCAAACCTTGCGAGATGGTGCTCGAAAACGAAAGCTGACCGTTATACATCTATATGGACAAACACTTTTTACAATGAACAAAATCGAAAAACTCAAACTAGAGATAGCAGAAGCAGAGCGTGAACTAAACAAGGCCAAGAATCGCATTGCTGAGGAAGCATCACCCTTCTTTGATAAACGTTACTTGGATGACGCCAACAACAAAGCAAGGAAGTTGGAACGCCTACAACAACAACTGAGAGACCTAGAAGAATCGGACTCTAAAAAAGTGAAGTAATGGCGTTGATCCTGTGCGGCCGCATTGCTTCTCTTTTTTTGAGTAGGCAACCGAAGGGCGGCAGTCTTAGCAGGAAAAAGAGCCTTCAGCTAAACGGCTGGACGAAGGTCGTGGAGCTTTAGCGTAACGATCCGCACGGCCAAGCATCGCGAGCCGCCTGCGAGTGGAGCAAGGGGCAGCCAGCAAAGCACGTAAGGGCGACTGGCGGTTCTGTTTTACACAAGGCCATCCGCTCTGCCGAAGGCTATTAATCAACAGATCGGCCGCAGCCCGAAGCGACCCGCAGGCGAGCAAAACCAGAAAGCAGCGCCCGGAATGGTTGCTGCTGAACGAAACGGAGCTTTAGCGAAGTGAAGAAAGGCGGCAAACAGAACGGCATCAGCTGCGAGTGACGTTGACGAACTGAGCTGCAAGCAGCATGACAGCCTTTTAACCCGAAGGGCAACATGGCGGCCTGAAACTCCTTTGAAATAAACACTGAAAGGCGGCTGTGTTGGGCTGGCGTGATGCTTTGCCGAAGAAGGAAACGGAACACCGCTTTTCCTGCTCTTCAATTACCCAAATCAATTTACACAGTATGTGAAAAAACAACACACCATATGCTCAAAAATCCGACATGAAATCGCTTGTCCTTTTTTACCTCACACTTTTTGCAGAGCTTCGAAATGTAGTCATATCAAGGCTTACAGAAGCACGGCTGTCAAAAAGTGAAACATGAATCAAAGTTGAGCACTTATAGAGAGAACTTTTTTATCTGAAGTGAAAAAACAAAACCTGAAAATGGGATATAACACTAGAAAGGAACACTTGAAAAAGTGAAAAAAAGTTGCTCAAAACGAGTGTTTTGGGAAATACGAGACTATTTATAATAAAGGAGGTGAAGTATGTTTAAGATTAAGAAAATAGAAGGTATCGAGTTTAACCCACCGTGGTGGTTGGTTGTGTTAATACTGTGTCTCATCTACTGTTTGTTTAGTGGAGATGGTGTAGTTTTTATCGAGTTGGTAAAAGCCATTGCTCAGAGTCAGATTAAGTGAGACTGTTGTACATTGCAACCTATCAAAATGGGCTGTAGAAAACTCACATATTACCGCAAGGAGGAACTAGGCGAAATGCCCTTTTGCTGTTGGGAGATAGAGACGAATCGGGAAGCAGGAAAGGAAAAACGCATATCCGAATACCGCTATGGCTTTAACGGTATGGAAAGGGATGACGAAGTCAAAGGAACCGGAAACTCTTACGACTTCGGAGCGAGAATACAAGATCCTAGATTGGGTAGGTGGCTTTCCCTTGATCCACTAGCTGCGAAATATCCAAGTATGAGTCCGTACAACTTTGGAGCGAATAACCCGATTTTCTTTATCGACTACGATGGTCGTGATATAATCAACCCTCGAAAAATGAAGCTGTCCAACAAAACGCTGATAACAAAGATGAAGGCGTTTGACTTGGAGGTGGCTAGGCTATCAGGTCAGGATGTTCATTCCTATCAGTTTGTTATATCGGGAGGTGATCGGTATAAAGATGCAAACGGGAAAATTTACTCGGCATCAAATGATAGTCCGATTCCAAAGTCTGCAAGCAAGTCTCAACACCTTAGAGAAGAAGGAGCAACAGGTGTCGATTTAAAATTTGCTGAAGGGATATCCTATGAAATCCTAGAACAAGCTGCAGAAAACACTGGGTTTAGAATCGATCCTTCTGGTAAATATGATGACCATTTTCATATTGACCTAAAAGGGTCTGATTTAGAAATGGAATACAACTCTGACGATTACGTTCCTGGAGATAAAGATTTTGAACATTCTGGAACAACAACCTCTCCATCAAGGGAAGTTGAGCTTGGGCCGAAAATGAAGAACTTCCTTAACAAGATGGATAACTTCAATAAGAAAATGGACAACTTCAACGAGAAACTTGAGAAGTTCAATGATAAGCTTGAGAAAAAAGCTGCCAAATCCGAAGGTTCATAATCTTTGTTAGATGAGAGTGATTGTGTTATTACTTACGCTGTCTTCTTTGGCTTCTTGTGCGCAAGAGAGTCAGCCAAACCACAAGCCAGCTAAAGATGAAGAGTGCATAGCCAAGTCAAAAGCCCTTGAAAAGGAGCTGAGATCACTAGAGGATAAACTGGAAACCGAAGCACGGTTCTATCTAGATATAGATGAAATATCTTCTGGTAGTAGCTGGGTTGATCAAGAAAAGGATAAACAGTTTTTTTTCAGAGTAGTCCTTCGGTCGGTGGAAGAGTCAAGATATATTCATGTCGAGTTAATCGAGATAATGGAGGAAGGAAATTTACAATTGACTCAACGTGAAAAGGTGCTGCCAGCAGCATTTAATCTGGAGTATTTTGACTCACTTCCGAGCTTAGGTAAGTGGGTGTCTGATCACGAAGTTGAAGTTGTTTTAGGGGATGACATACATGTTCTTGATTTGAGTTCGGTAGTGCGTTAGCTCCACCACCCTTTCACAATCTCGATAAAGTTGTCCCATCCGGTAATCAGACCAACGATAGCACTGACAAAGCCAATTAACGCCACAACCCCTGACACGAACTTAAAGAGTCCATTGGCGGTAATGCTGTCAAACATTCCTTCGCTGATGATCCCAAACCAACTGAGAATACGAGCCGGAAAACTGACCAAAAAGCGTATGCCATACTGAAACCACTTGAGTGGGTTTGCTATGGTTTTCTTTAGACTGGTCTCTGCTTCTTCGAAGTAGCCAATGCATCTAACCAGAATATCATCGACCATTGTAATCTCCTGTGGCATGATGCGGTCGTCTCGGAACTTAGGTAAGGTATTGACAATAAACTGATAGTTGCGAACCTTGTAAATCTGGAAGGGGGCGACAAACTCACCGACCCCGAAAATGCCTACTTCTCTTTGTGCTCTGGCTGCGTTGAGTGTAAGCCAATGATAAAGTTGAGGATCAATGTTAGATGGTCTGGCGAACATGCTGAAGTCAGAACGGGAAACGGAGTTAGCCAGTTTAACATAGTTCTCTCTGTACTCAGCAAGAAAATCAATCCTTGCGGAAAGCTTTGATAACACAGAGCGGATGCGGATGAATCCGATAATAAAAATGCTCACAAGAGCCAGCCCAATCCACAGCCGATCCATAAGGCAGCATTAGGCTTTTTGATCTTTTTGCAACTTAAACCCGATCGGCTCACGATCGTTCCATGCCTCGATCACTTTTTGTTGGTTGGCCTGTTGGCCTTCGATAAGTTCATTGGTTTGTTCAAGAGCAACGCGGGAAGCCAAGTTGCTTTGGTCGGCTTTTGCGTCCACCTGTGAAACATGACCAACAAGGCCATCGAGTTTTTTAGCCTGTTGAAGCACAAACACCACAAGGCCAACTACAGTTATAGAGAGAAAAATCAGAAGTATGTCTTTAGCTTTCATTTTACCATCAGTTTTTGTTGTAAGTCAGATTTAATAAGGTATGCATTGAGCAAAGACTTAACGCAGTGAATGTCGTCCGTTGCCAAGCTTTGGACTTTAGAGAACATATTGAGCAGTTCGTTATCCTGAATCTTATCCCTGGCCATCTGCTTGGCATCGCCATAGATGAGTTGGTCAGATGAAACCCCAAGAGCTTCCGCAATCTTGCGCACCACATCCACCGTTGGGTTGGCCTGATTGCGCTCATAGCGTGAAATATGCGTAGGGTGCATCTTGACCAGCTCGGCCAGTTCCGTTTGTGAAAGCTTCCGTTCGCTTCGCAGTTGTTTTAAGTTCTCTCCAAAAGAAGGCATACACGATAGTTTTAAACAATGTTATTGCGTCAAACGCCTAGCAAAATTAGAATGAAGAAAGCGTAAAAGGTTAGTTGTTGAAAAAGAGAAGCGCAAAAGACGAATAGCGAAAAGTCACATAAGCTATGTTTGTAGTCATATCCGCTTAGTAAAAACTTTTTCACAATGGCGAAACAGAAGCTGAACACAATCAACCCCGAAAACCTGATTTACGAGAACGATATCCTAAAACTGACCGTGTTGGGCGGCATCAAGTTAGAAGGTCTGGACAGGATGCGCGTCACCCTGAAACTGGAAGTATCAGGCAGCCCGCGACCACCCGTGCGGCACAACCTCGACCTGTACAACGACACCCAACTGGAAAAGCTCATCCGCAAAACAGCCGAACGGCTGGAAGTAGGCACAAGTGTGATAGCCGCCTGTCTGGCCGAACTTACCGAACAACTCGAACACTACCGCCTGGAGCAGATCAAACTGACCGAACCTGAAATGCCAACCCGCCCGACACTAAGCGCAGAAGAGCGCAACCAAGCGGAATCCTTCCTAAAATCAGAAAACCTGTTGGAAGCAACAAACGAGTTGATCGGCCAAAGCGGAGTGATAGGCGAAGAACTCAATCGCCTGCTCATGTACCTGATTTTTACCAGCAGAAAGAGAGAACAACCCCTGCACGTGATCAGCTTGGGCAGCAGCGGAACAGGCAAAACCCACCTGCAGGAAAAAGTGGGCGATCTGGTTCCGGAAGAAGAAAAAGTAGAGATCACCACACTATCAGAAAACGCCTTCTACTACTTTGGGCAGCGCGAGTTGAAAAATCGTTTGATCCTGATCGAAGACCTGGACGGAGCAGAAAATGTGCTCTATCCCATGCGCGAGTTGATGAGCAAACGCAGGATCAGCAAGACCATCGCCCACAAAACCACAAAGGGCGAAACCAAAACCATCCATTTAGTAGTTGAAGGACCAGTAAGCGTTGCAGGCTGTACCACACGCGAAGCGATCTATGAAGACAACGCCAACCGCAGCTTTTTGCTGTACCTCGATGAAAGCGAAGAACAAGACGCAGAGATCATGAACTACCAACGGCTGTTGAGTGCAGGAAAAGTCAACCGGGAAACCGAAGAAAAAGCAGCCATGCTGCTAAGAAATGTACAGCGGTTGTTAGAGCCAGTCCGGGTCATTAATCCCTATGCCGAAAAACTCTGTCTGCCGCAAGCGGTCTTTAAACCGAGAAGATCAAATGCCCACTACCTAGCTTTTATCGAAGTCGTCACCTTCTACCATCAACTACAGCGCGAACAGAAAGCCGATCCAGACACAGGAGAAATCTACATCGAGACCACACTGGAAGACATCGCAGCCGCCAACAAACTCATGAAAGAAATCCTGCTCAGAAAATCGGATGAGATCAGCGGAGCATGTAGAAACTACTTCGAGCGGTTAAAACGCTGGCTGAAAGAAGAAGCCAAAACCGCCTTCACCAACTCCCAAGCAAGAACAGCACTGAGAGAAAACCACAGCAACCAAAAGCGGTACATGATCCAGTTGCAGCAAATGGGGCTGATCCGCAAAACCAAAGGAGACAAGAAACACGGCTACTACTATGAAGTCGTGAGCATGGAAGAATACGAGCAACTGCGCTCAGGAGTAGCGAACGTGCTGGACGATATTTTTTTGAAAGTGACGGGAGAAGTTCAAAGTTCAGAAGAAGTTCATGGAGCAAGTGAACCACTTCAGGCCACGCCAGCAAAGCGAAGCCGTAAGAAGTCCACCGCTGCATCAGAAAAGGTATAGAGGGAATGAAAAACTTGGTTCTAAAAACCCAAAGCTTTGAATACCTCGAACACGGTTTTAGGGAGTGGCTCGACATCCTGGGCTACTGTGCGCAAGGCGTGTACAACATGCCCAACCAAGTCCGTGAGTTCCTTCACCACTTAGAAACGAACGGACTAAAAACTATCAACCAACTCGAACAAAAGCACATCAAAAACTATCACCGCTACCTGCAAAGCCGTCCCAACCTGAGGCGAGGCGGTGGCCTGAGCGACAAATACATCCTCATGCACATGCAAGCCGTGGCCAAGTTCATCGAATACCTACACCACAAAGGCATCAACCACTTACCAACTCCCAGCTTGCAGATCAGCAGCCCACAACGCAAAGAAGTAACCGTACTCAGCACCGAAGAAATCCAAAGCCTTTTTGAAGCGGCCGCCAGCAAGCAAAGCAACCTTCCAGCCTCAAAACAAGAAGCACTGAACGCACGGGATAAAGCACTGCTGGCCGTGTTCTATAGTTGCGGACTGCGCAGAAATGAAGGCGCGCACCTGGAAACCCAAGACATCAACTTCGACACACGAATCCTCCATGTTCGTAAAGGAAAGAACTACAAAGAACGCTTTGTGCCGTTCGGCAAAACCAGCTCAAAGCAGTTGGAAAACTACGTGTTCGACCATCGGCCATTGCTCCTGAGAGGACGGAAAGAAAACGCCCTGTTCATATCGGCCAACGATGGCAAACCCATGACAGGCACAGGACTTTATGGAAGGCTGAAAATGTTGCAAGTACAAAGCGAGAACCCCGAACTACAGCAGAAAACCATTGGACTGCACACACTGCGGCACTCCATCGCAACACACCTTTTGGAAGCAGGAATGAGCCTGGAAAAAATCGCACGGTTCCTAGGCCATGCCACCATGGACAGCACGCAGATCTACACGCACCTGGTCAAAAAGCAGCAGCATGACTCTTGAAAACTACCTGATCGGAAAAGGACTGAGCACAAGCACCGTAAAGCACTACACCAAACACACCATGGACTTTTTGGCTTGGCTGGATGGTCAAAACATCGAACCCGAAAACGTGATCAGCAGTGATGTGATGGCCTACATGAACCGACTGAAAAGAAAGGGCTTGGCCAACTTTACCCGTAGCATCCATCTGATCGTTTTAAAACACTTCTTTGATTACCAGATCGAGCACGGCCACCGGGAA
The DNA here is from genome assembly GCA_041391765.1 of Flavobacteriales bacterium. Taxonomy (GTDB): domain Bacteria; phylum Bacteroidota; class Bacteroidia; order Flavobacteriales_G; family Salibacteraceae; genus SHAN690. The sequence goes on from JAWKNJ010000019.1 coordinate 8,272, forward strand.
AGCAATCCGACCCAACACATCAAAATCCGGGGCAGCAAACAGCGACACCTTTATCCCATCCTAAAACCGCACGAACTGGAAAGCCTTTATCAGGACTATGAAGTGCCAGACGAAGACGATCCACGCAAAAACCGCAACTGGTTCGAGTATTACAGACTAAGCCGACAGCGCAACAAAACCATCTTGGGGCTAATGATCTGGCAAGGCTTGACCACACCTGAAATCAACGGGCTAAGTATGAAAGATGTGAAGTTAAGGGAAGGAAAAATCTACATCGCAGGAAGCAGGAAAAGTGCAGAACGAACACTGGAGCTAAAGCCGCAACAGATCATGGAGCTGATGGAATACCAACTCACCACACGGGCAGAACTGCTGAAACTGTGCGAAGAAGAAAACCAGCATTATTACATAACCGCACCACAGGCAGGGCAAAAAACCGCGAAAGGTGGAAACGCCCTGAACCTTTGGAAGCGGTTAAGCCAGGAGATCAAAAGGCAACATCCCGAGTTCATCAACTTCAAGCAAGTGCGAACCAGCGTGATCACTCACTGGCTGAGTCAACACAACTTGCGCAAAGTGCAATACATGGCCGGCCATAAATACGTGAGTACAACGGAAGGTTATCTAGTGAACCAAACCGAAGACCTACAGAAAGACATCGAGCAGTTCCATCCGATTGGGTGAACTTGAGGTCACAAAATGTGACCTCCAAACAACATAAATCTAGTTTTGAAAACGAATAAGAAAGTATGGGAGAAAAGAAAAGCATCCTGCCGGATGAACTGGTAATGAACAAAATCTACATGGTCAGAGGTCAAAAAGTGATGTTAGACCGTGACTTAGCGGAACTCTATGACGTAAAGGCGATCAGGCTGAGGGAACAAGTAAAACGCAATCAAGAGCGGTTCCCGGAAACCTTTATGTTCCAACTGACAGAAGACGAAGTAGAAACCATGGTATCGCAAAATGCGATACCTTCCAAACAACACCTTGGAGGTGCTTTGCCCTATGTATTTACTGAACATGGAGTTCTACAACTTGCCAACGTTCTTAAAAGCGGTAGAGCGGCAGAAGTCAGTATCAAGATCGTGGAAGTCTTTGTAAAAATGCGCGAAATGATCCTGACCCACAAAGACATCCTGTTGAAAGTGGAACAGATGGAAAAAACGGTTGCAGGTCAGGACGAGAAAATCGCAGCCATTTTTGAGTATCTAAAGCAGTTCATCAAAGATCAGGAAACACCACGACCTGAAATAGGCTACAAAAGATCGAGCAAGTAAGGCCCACCTAAGCCACCGCACGCTGCGCCCTTGCGGGTGGCTGATCACACTTTTTGCATCAACGCACAAGCAGCACATGGCCATCCTCGCACTCCGACAAGCTCCGTGACTGCGGTGTCCAAGAGCTGCGCCAACACGCAAGGCAAAAAGAGGGGCACTCCAATCGCTCACACATGTGCCCTTGTGCCAGCCACCAACTACGGGAAGCATATTTAAACATAATGTGCTCTTATAGCCCTGCGCTGAAGCTTCGGGAACTATAAGCCCATTATGTAAAATAGCCGCAGCTTCCCAACGCGCACCGAAAACCCCCGACCACCCACCCCGAGGAAATGAACATCAAAACGCTATTAGTTGACGAAAAAATGTTGAGACTACGTGGAAAACTAATACAAGAAAAAACGTCCCTAAAGTACCTTTGTAGAAATACAAAAGCCAGACGGGAACTGTGTCCTCATCTGACTTGGAGTGTTAAATACATTAACGTGTGAGACCGCAAATGTATCAATGCTCCTCAAACAAAAAGTCCGGCACAGAACGGGGAAAACTCTAACCTCGGCATGAAAGAGTTGAGCAAATACTAATAAGTATGGCCAAGAATGGTACTCCAGGAGATGGTCACAGAAATGGTATGGTCAGAGAACGTTCACAGTTCCAGCATCCTAACGGACACTGGTACAAACGCGATACAGAAACTGGTCAGATCATTGATGTGAACCAAAACGGTAATCCTCACAAAGGCGTGAGGAGAGAACGGTAAAGCGAGGGGCTTCGGCCCCTTCTTTTTATCACAAATCTGTTTGGCTCTATAGTAGCACGCCAAACAGACGGACATAGCGACCGCAATCTTCCGCGCGGATGATGCCTAAGCATCTCAATCAAACCCCGTTGCCGCTTGGATACTCAATCCTGATCGAAAAGCCGCACAGATCAGCCCACATCCAAAGCTTGTCAATCAGTATCGAGTGCCGATGATTTTTAAATTTTAGCAAACCTTGCGAGATGGTGCTCGAAAACGAAAGCTGACCGTTATACATCTATATGGACAAACACTTTTTACAATGAACAAAATCGAAAAACTCAAACTAGAGATAGCAGAAGCAGAGCGTGAACTAAACAAGGCCAAGAATCGCATTGCTGAGGAAGCATCACCCTTCTTTGATAAACGTTACTTGGATGACGCCAACAACAAAGCAAGGAAGTTGGAACGCCTACAACAACAACTGAGAGACCTAGAAGAATCGGACTCTAAAAAAGTGAAGTAATGGCGTTGATCCTGTGGCCGCATTGCTTCTCTTTTTTGAGTAGGCAACCGAAGGGCGGCAGTCTTAGCAGGAAAAAGAGCCTTCAGCTAAACGGCTGGACGAAGGTCGTGGAGCTTTAGCGTAACGATCCGCACGGCCAAGCATCGCGAGCCGCCTGCGAGTGGAGCAAGGGGCAGCCAGCAAAGCACGTAAGGGCGACTGGCGGTTCTGTTTTACACAAGGCCATCCGCTCTGCCGAAGGCTATTAATCAACAGATCGGCCGCAGCCCGAAGCGACCCGCAGGCGAGCAAAACCAGAAAGCAGCGCCCGGAATGGTTGCTGCTGAACGAAACGGAGCTTTAGCGAAGTGAAGAAAGGCGGCAAACAGAACGGCATCAGCTGCAGTGACGTTGACGAACTGAGCTGCAAGCAGCATGACAGCCTTTTAACCCGAAGGGCAACATGGCGGCCTGAAACTCCTTTGAAATAAACACTGAAAGGCGGCTGTGTTGGGCTGGCGTGATGCTTTGCCGAAGAAGGAAACGGAACACCGCTTTCCTGCTCTTCAATTACCCAAATCAATTTACACAGTATGTGAAAAAACAACACACCATATGCTCAAAAATCCGACATGAAATCGCTTGTCCTTTTTACCTCACACTTTTTGCAGAGCTTCGAAATGTAGTCATATCAAGGCTTACAGAAGCACGGCTGTCAAAAAGTGAAACATGAATCAAAGTTGAGCACTTATAGAAGAACTTTTTATCTGAAGTGAAAAAACAAAACCTGAAAATGGGATATAACACTAGAAAGGAACACTTGAAAAAGTGAAAAAAAGTTGCTCAAAACGAGTGTTTTGGGAAATACGAGACTATTTATAATAAAGGAGGTGAAGTATGTTTAAGATTAAGAAAATAGAAGGTATCGAGTTTAACCCACCGTGGTGGTTGGTTGTGTTAATACTGTGTCTCATCTACTGTTTGTTTAGTGGAGATGGTGTAGTTTTTATCGAGTTGGTAAAAGCCATTGCTCAGAGTCAGATTAAGTGAGACTGTTGTACATTGCAACCTATCAAAATGGGCTGTAGAAAACTCACATATTACCGCAAGGAGGAACTAGGCGAAATGCCCTTTTGCTGTTGGGAGATAGAGACGAATCGGGAAGCAGGAAAGGAAAAACGCATATCCGAATACCGCTTCGGCTTTAACGGTCAAGAACGGGATGACGAAGTGAAAGGAACCGGAAACTCTTATGACTTTGGAGCGAGGATTTATGATCCTAGGCTAGGCCGTTGGTTGAGCTTGGATCCATTACAGGCTAAGTTTCCGAGTATGAGTCCATATAATTTCGTTGGAAATATGCCTACCATAGCGGTGGATCCAGATGGACGTGATATATTTCTTGTTATTGCAAAAAGTACTCAATCAAGTGCCGAACTTCAGGTGCAGCATTTTGAGACGATAATAAATTATCTGAATAGTACTGAAAAAGGGGCTGAGCTTTTGTCAGATTATATGAACAATCCAGATAAGAACTTATATTTCATGTTTGACGACAATACAACAGACCTAGATCAAACCAGTCGTCAAAGGAACTCACAGGGAGAGATAGCGACTGGAGTTATAAATATTGGGGGAAGTACATACCTAGATGGTAATGAAGGAGGGGTTCAGGCGTTTAATGGAATCTTGATACAGAATGCTGATGGAGAAAATCAGTTTATCGAGCTATCCTCCAAGGATTTTGCAGGTGATGACATTGAGGTTTGGGAGGTAAAAAAGGCCGCCAAGGGAATGGGGCATGGCATTGGGGCGCATGCTAACAATCCAGATATGACTTCAGAGGGTTCTCATGAAAAATGGGGGCAGACTGAATACACGCATCCTAAGGAAAATGGAACAGGGGCAGCCAAAGAACTGAATGATCAGATTAACAATCTTAAACCGTCAGAAGTTAAAAATGATATTAAACTTAAGTCCAGTGATTCTGATCGACAATATAAAGCTGAGAAGTCCAATTAATTTTCTTCGTTGCGTTATAATAGTTGCTGTTTTCTTAGCTTCAAATCATTGTAGTTCTCAGCGACTAGCATATGGGTTAAAATTGGAAAAAGTTCAAAGCGAGATTGCAACAATATTAACTGATTATGACAGTGTACTTTTATTTAACGTTTCGAGTTATTATAAACCGAGTAATTTGTTGTGCGGCACAATCATTAAAGATCATGGAATAGAATACCTGACTATTGAAATGGTGGAGGATACATTTTCATTCTATGATATGAAGGTTATGTCGGTAAAGACTTCATACTGTGAATCTTGTGCTGTTCCTAACTTATCAGAGATTGAGTCGATTCGTGACGATTCCTTAAATTATCAAGGCTTTGATTCCAATGGTCTGAAAACTGAGACTTCAGATCGCGAGATTTGGTCAATATTGATATGGAAGAATCGCGAATTACTGCTAAAACAATCATACAATCCGGTTGAACTACAAAGTCTTTACCCTACGAGGGATAGGCAAATATTTGTTGATTTAATAAACAGTTACAGATCTCTTTTGAGCGGGAAGTGAGCCGTGAGTTCGAAACCCTATAGGGACATGGGAAAAGATGCGGCACTCCATCCCAACCTGCTTGCCCACCCCTCGCGCGCGGCTGAGCCGCGAGTGAGCTGTAAAAGAAAACGAAGCCCCCCCGCTAGCGCGGACATGTTGTCCGAGCGGTTATAAAATAGAAAGCCCCGCTAGCGCGGACGTGTCGACAGGAGGCTTTCCCGCTAGCGCGGACTTGCAGTCCGTGCGGCTTCGCTTCTCACGCGTTTTTTCTTTTCATCCTTTTCACATCTTCTTAAAAGAACCCTACTTGGTATTGAATTAGTTAAGAGTTGGTCACGGACGATACGTCCGTGCTAGCGAGCAATAAAATGAGCCCCCGCTAACGCGGACATGTTGTCCGTGCTGCTTTGCTTTTCATGCGTTTTTTCTTTTTATCCTTTTCACATCTCCTTAAAAGAACACTACTTGGTATTGAATTATTTAAGAGTTGGTCACGGACTAGAAGTCCGCGCCACCATTACACCGCTAGCGCGGACTTGTAGTCCGTGCGGCTTTGTTTTATACCCCCCGCTAGCGCGCACATGTCATTTTACTATGTTTACTAAATGTCTGACAAATACAAGGCTGTAGATGATGACAATGCGCATTTCGTGACAATCACCGTAGTGGATTGGATAGACCTATTTACGAGAAATAGCCTGCGAAACGTGGTCATAGATTCACTGAAATATTGTCGCGAGCATAAAGGACTTGAAATTTATGGGTGGTGCCTAATGTCCAGCCACCTGCACATGATTTGCAAAGCTGCAGAGGGATATAAACTTAGCGACATCATACGCGACTTTAAGACACATACCAGCAAAAAGATCATTGAAACAATCATCAACAAGCCGGAAAGCAGGCGCGAATGGTTGCTCGAAGCATTTTCGAAAGCCTGTGAACACCTGAAAAGAGATCAAAAATTTAAGGTTTGGCAAAACGGCTATCACGCAGAGGAAATCAGAACAAATGCATTTCTCACATCAAAACTTGACTACATTCATCAAAATCCGGTTAAAGACGGATTAGTTGAATCGCCTGAAGATTATATGTTTAGTTCGGCAAGGAATTATTCGGAGCGCAGTTCATTGTTGGAAATTGACGTGGTTTCAAGGCAATGGAAAACAATAACGTGAGGCGCACGGACAGCATGTCCGCACGAGCAGCTGAGCAGCACGGACATCATGTCCGCGCAGGCATTGGTTTCAAGGCAATGGAAAACTATAAGGAGTGCCGCACGGACTTCAAGTCCGCGCTAGCGGCAACATTTCCACGCGAGCGCGGTGTCAGTGCTACCAATACACTGCTGGCGCGGACGTATCGTCCGTGCAATCGAGTTAGCATAAAAACTAGCCAAATTGCTAGTTGCCTACATTGCATCGTGCAGTACTTTAGAGCGCTAAAATTTTCGGAGTGAGGAAGTTGATGAATTTGAGAAGAATAGCAGGTATTGTTACGGTCCTTGTTGCGCTGCAGGTCATTGGTGCTGCACAGTCCACGGATTGGGTGCGCACGCTATATGTTACGGGTACTCTTGAGGCTGATGCTCAAGGCCTTGCGACTGCTATTGACGACTCTGGTAATGTGTATATGGGTGGTCGATTTAAGAACTATGCTGTGGGAGAAAATACAACACTCTATGCTGTCAATTCTGGCTCAACAGCCTGCGTTATAGCGAAGTACAGTTCAGATGGTACTATGCTTTGGTCAAAGCTGACCAGTCCTTCCTGTTATGTACAAGACATGAAGTATCATGATGGTGATTTGTATGTATCCATTCAGTGTTTTACCAATTTCCCTCCAGACACCTTTCATTTCGATACGCTGAGCTATGCGAAGACCCGCCAATCAGCTCTATTTTTATTCAAGTTGAACGCATACACTGGTGACGTCATTTGGTGGAAGCCATTTGAAACCTTGGGTATTTATTTCCAAACCGAGACATTGGGAGCTATTGAAGTTTATCAAGACAAAGTTTTTATTGCCGGAAGCTACAATAGCGCGATATACTTCGATAGTGACTCATTACTTTCCTCTGATTTTGGATCAACACCTAACAAATTGTATAGAGGTTATTTTTTGATGTCGCTGGACTCAAATGGTTCGGTGAATTGGCGAATGACTTCGAATGTAGATACGAACATTGCTCAATTTTCGCCTGCCTCGTATTATCGTCCGAGCATGTGTATTTCGCCATTGGGTGTTCTGTACTTTCACTTTCCATTCTATAGGGGTGATTTTGGTGGTAGTAATATTTCACTCTACTATAGTTCAACATTTCAAGCCGGTCGTCATAATGTGGTCGCCAGGGTTAGCTCAATAGGTACTGTCAATGGCATTAGTGAAATTCATTCGAGTTTCTCGATCGTACCTCGTGGAATTGAGTTTTTTGGAAATAAATTAATTGCGTACGGTGATGCGGTTTCATCAACGCCCTCGGGCACCGTTTCGCAAGGCGCTCAAAGCATTTCGGTGTATGGAATGACGGGTGGTGGAGTGTATGTAATGGGTTTAAACACGGGTGGCTCCTTACAGTCGTTTGACGTTTCAAAAGGCTCAGGAGGAGTATACGGATCCAGTTGGTGTTCAGGAGCTATAGGAGCAAAGTATGATAATCGACTGCTTTTGGGAATGAATTTTCAGCTTCAATACAATTTCGTCAATCTCAGCAGGGTAGCTAATATTAGTACATTGAACCGACCAAGTATTTTATGCTACAATGCAGATTCATCCAATTTTGATTGGGATGTTGAGCTACCCTCCAAGCGCAAATTTATTTTTGGTATAAAAAAATTTGGACGTCAACAGTAGTGGAGATATTAGCATTTGTGGCGCGGCACGTCACCTTACTCATTTCAACGACACATCGGTTTCGCATCCATCTAAGTATTTCATATACACCGCCAAACTCAAGGATTGCCGGATCAATGCGGGCCAGATTATCAATTTGACGGGGCCTAACAGCTTTTGCCGAAACGATACCCGCTTGTTCTCAGAGTCTGCGTCTGTAGGGAGAAAATTGTAGCTATCAGTGGATATTGGATAATACCGTAATCTCTGGAGCAACGGATAGTATTTATTATGCCACACGGATGGAACCTATAAAATGGTTTTAATCGATGGTCCGTGTAGGGACACTAGTGCAGCATTGGTAATCAACAGCAATTCTTTATTGATCGCCACGCTGTCGAACTGGACAGACACGTGTGAGAATGCAGGTGCTGTTCCACTCAACGGTGGGGCTCCGGCAGGGAGCTACTTCGGGCCTGCCATCGTTAATGACACTCTGTTTACTCAACTGGTGGCAGGCGCCTCAACCAGCATTGGCTATTACGTGACCGACTCAAACGGATGTTCCGACAGCACATCGCAGACCATATACTTCAATGCTGCTCCATCGGTGCTGCTGGTCACTGGACTAGGCACTATTTGTACAGGAGATAGCATTACGCTCTCAGGTGGTATTCCTGCCGGTGGTGTTTTTTCCGGCTCCATTGTATCCAACGGAGTGGCTTATGCCACAATTCAGGACACCGGAACTCAAGAGATATACTACTCATATACAAACAGCAATGGATGCACTTCAACGGATACCAACCTTATAACCGTTGCAGAAAAGCCGGCCATTAGCTTTAATTTTCCACCAAATAGTGTATGCAATAACGCCTCTCCGATTCCAATTACAGGATACTCTCCTGCCGGAGGCATTATTTGTCAGGGCCGGGCGTTGCGTTCAACTTTTTTCTTCCTCAAATCTTAGTTCCAGGAGAGTATGAAATTCAGTACCAGATCATCGATGGATGCACAGCTGTGGTTAAAGACACGGTGCGTGTAGACTCGCTGCCCATTGCCAGCTTGGCTCCACTGGATTCCATTTGCATAAGCGCGGTTAACTATCCGTTGAATACCGGTCAACCCATCGGAGGAAGCTATTTCCGGTTTAGGTGTTTCTAATAATGAGTTTACCGCGGCTGCAACGGGCGTGGGAACACATTCTATCTACTATCAGTTTATGAACTCATGTGGGACAGATGTGGATACCAACACAGTAACGGTTATGGCAAATGCGGTTATCAGTGCCACAATCAATGAACCTTCTTGTTTTGGTTTTGTAAATGGTAGTGTCAATGCCACTATATCCGGTGGCAATGGTCCATACGGCTATTCGTGGTCTACGCTCGATAGCACTTCTTCTATCACTAACTTGACGTCAGGCAGTTATACTGTTACCGTTGAAGGAGAGGGAGGTTGTGTCGCGGTCGATACGTTTACCGTTGGCGAACCGGCTGTGATGAGCTTAGTGCTTGATAGTTTGGACGATGTGGTTTGCAATGGATTTTCTGATGGGAAAGCGTTGGTGAGCACTGCCGGAGGAACCACGCCTTATCAGTTTACCTGGACATCTGGAGAAACCAATGAAGATGCCGTATCATTAGGCGCGGGTGTAAATAACCTGTTGGTTCAGGATGCGCATGGATGTATTGATTCGCTCTCGGTTTCAATTTCGGAAGTCAACCCTGTTCAGATAAGTGAGAGCATTTCGGATGTGACGTGTTATGGGTATTCAGATGGTTCTGCATCGGTGACTGCGAGTGGTGGAGGTGGTGTATACATATACGATTGGACTACTGGGGATAGTTCCAATGCTATCACATCTTTGGTTGCCGGAAGTTACTCCATTGTTGTCACGGATCAGAACGGGTGCTTTACTCAGGATACGTTGATCGTTGATCAACCGGATAATCTATTGTTTCAACTATCAGGGATCAATGTGAGCTGTAATGGTTTGAGCGATGGTTCAGCATCCGTAGATACAGTCTTTGGTGGAACGCACCCATATTCTTTTTTGTGGAGTCAGGGATCAACTACCGGTACGATATCCGGGCTGATTGCTGCCAATTATACATTAACGGTTGCAGACTCAAACGGCTGTAGTCGTATAGACTCAATTCAAGTGGCTGAACCTGCAACATTGGTTGCGGGAATTATGGAAAGCCATAGTATATCGTGTTTTGGAGTTAGTGATGGAGTGTTGGCTGCCAGCGTGCTGGGCGGAACAGCAACCTATAGTTTGTTTTGGAATACATCTGCAGCGACTGATTCGATCAGCTCCCTCGCATCGGGAGTTTATTCCCTGACTGTGACTGATGCAAATGGCTGTGTGGATAGCGCTTCCATTACGCTCACTCACCCCACACAAGTGATGTTAAACATCGATTCTGTTAAGAATCTCTCCTGCTACGAATCAGGCGATGGGGTGCTGGGAGTGTCTTCAACAGGAGGAGTTGGAACACATTCCTATAGTTGGAACACGGGTAGCAATTTGTCCCTTGTTGACCAGCTCGACTCAGGTCAATATTCAGTCTCCGTTTCTGACGTCAATGGGTGTTCCAGAGATACATCGGTAGTTATTTCTCAACCACTAGAAATTCAAATAGGATTTAGTACTTCAAATCCAATTTGCTTCGGAGACAGTAATGGCCAAGTGACAGCCATGGTCTCCAATGCGCAGGGTAGCGCCTCCTATGCATGGAGCAACGGTGGAACTGCCAATATCGGCACTGGTCTATGGGCAGGAGTTCACGCTGTAACTGTTACAGATAGTGTGGGGTGTGTTGCATCCGACAGCACCCAGTTGGTTGACCCTGCTGCACTTTCATTGGTTATGCAGTCCACCGATGTGCTTTGCAATGGAGATAGCACAGGAACCGCATCAGTTGCTGTAACAAACAATCAAGGATCAATCACCTACGCCTGGAGTAACGGCTCGAATACCGCATCCGCAACGGGTTTGCCCGCTGCAATGGAACTTGTGATTGTTAGTGATAGTGCGGGATGTCATGCGGAAGATTCGGTGTTGATCGGTGAGCCGACACCGTTGGTCATTAGCCAGCTATGGGCGGATTCAAACGATTGCTTTAGTGACTCAACAGGGAGTGCCACAGCAATTGCTCTGGGTGGAATTGTTCCATATGCATACAGTTGGAGCAGTGGCGGAAATCAAAGTTTAGAGGTCAGCCTGTTGGCTGGGTCATACACTGTTACTATTACCGATAGCAATGGATGCGTTACGGATAGCTCTGTCACCGTGTTTGAACCAACAGCCCTTAGCGTGTCGATCGATTCAACAGCCGATCTGATATGCTTTGAAGATTCTACGGGCTATGCGGCTGTAACCGGTTTCGGAGGAACAGGAACCGCCACGTACATCTGGAGCGATGGAGGAATAGGTGCCATCAGAAACAACCTTACCAGCGGAACACATGCGGTCACGGTGACCGACATCAACGGCTGCAATCTTGATACTAGTTTGACACTAACTGAACCAACTCAGGTTGTGGCATTCATTGATTCGATTCACCATGTGGATTGTTTTGGAAATGAAACAGGAGCTGGGTTCATTAGCTCATTGGGAGGAACTGGAGCGCACTCATTCAGTTGGTCAAACTCAACAACACTGGAAGACGCAGATAGCCTTTCCGCAGGAATATATCAGGTGACTGTTGTGGACGAACATGCATGTTCCGTTGAATTGCAAATGGAGATCACGGAGCCAATGGAGATCGTTGTGTTGGATTCCATTCATCACGCACATTGCGATAATACACAGGATGGTAGCATATCCACGATAGTCAACGGGGGAGTCGCTCCGCATAAGTATTTATGGAGCACCTCTGACACGTCATCAAACATATTGAATGTACCAGCTGAGGCTTACACGCTTTACTTGACGGATGATCATGGTTGTGCAGATACATTGGAATACATCGTTCCGTTTGACCACGCGTCACCGATTGTGAATTTGGGATCGGACACAGGCTACTGCATCGGAGATGAAATAGTGCTGCAATCAGGGTTTCCAAGCCTGAATGTTTTATGGTCCACCACTGAAACTACCAGTGACATAGTCGTTTCACAAGCGGGTGTCTATGGAGTAGTTGTTACCGACACCACAGGTTGTAAGGGTGTTGACGATATTCAAATTACGGAGTACCAGTTGCCGCAATTCAGCCTAGGTGAAGATGTGTTGATTTGTCATCACGATTTGGATTCGGGGCTACAACTCGTTGGTCCGAATGCACTTGGACACACATATCAATGGTCGAGTGGAGGATCAGCGTTTTCAGAAGTGGTTTTCCAGTTAGGTCTATACTCTTTGACCGTTACAGATAGCAATCAGTGCCTATGGTCGGACACAGTTGAAGTCTTGAACGATACTTGTCTTGGCATCGCAGATGCACCTAATACCTTGCAATTCAATGTTTATCCAAACCCGAGTCGTGGCTTGTTTTACGTTTCAATTGAGCGAACCTCTGAACCGGTGATATTCAGTGTGTATGACTCCAGAGGTAGATTGGTGCAATCAAGGGGATTAGTTTCAGGTACCGCAACTGAATTGGATTTGTCGAATCAATCAAAGGGCGTTTATCTCGGGATTGTTATTTCAGGTTCAGCCGTTCATCAGTTGAAGTTGGTGGTTGAGTAAAAGGTTTAATAGGATTAGCTCCTTTCAGTCGCTGGACCCAATTGGGGGGAGGTTCCAACTTATAAAGCCTGAGTCGCTGCGTTCCTTTGGGCTTTTTTGTTTTCACTTTCGCTCAAGCAAGCTTGGCTCATTGAAAACAAAAAAAGCCCTGCACTGCGTGCAAGGCTTTCTATGTTGGCGGTCCGGACGGGACTTACTTCGACTCATTACTGCGTAATTCGCTCAGCATAAACTTCTCGCCCGTCTTGATAAATTAGATTTCACTCGGGATTCAGGGAAATAAAAAAAGCCTCTCATTTCTGAAAGGCTTTAGCGGTCCGGACGGGACTCGAACCCGCGACCCCCTGCGTGACAGGCAGGTATTCTAACCAACTGAACTACCGAACCAAGTTTCCAATCTCACCTTAATGAAACACTGACTACAGTCAGTCAAAGTGGAAATTGTGTGTCCTTTAAAAAGGACGGCAAAAATATGCTTTTCCAGAACTGTCGCAAGCAAATAATCACATTCATGAAAATAAATTCAACTACATGTCGTCACCACCATCGTACATCTGCGAACCACCATCTCTGGCAGGCTTTTTCTTTTGGTTGAGTCGGTAGGTGAATGTGATCAAAAATTGTCGAGCTCGCCACTGAAATTCGCTGCTCGAATAAAGATTGTCCGTGTCGACCACCCAGCGTCTTTTGTTGGAGTTAAAAATGTCCTTCGCGCTTGCAGTGATGGTTCCGTTTCCTTTCAACACATCTTTAGACAATCCAAGATCGAGTGTGTATACCGCTAGCGTTTTCCCCTGAGTATTGTTTCTTGGTGCTCGATAATTTCCGGAAATCTGACCATTGAAGTCTTTTTGTAACTTGAAATTCATCATGGAGCGTCCGGTGAATGTGAGCGCCTCGCTTCGATAAAGCCGCCCTTTGTAAGTTCCTTGAACATGTTCTTGATAAGCATTTATGCTTGTTGATGTTCGCCACCATTTGGTGAACTCGTATTGTAAACTTGACTCGAGGCCAAATGCATCTTTGGTGTCGAGGTTAATAGGAAATCTCCGCTGCAGCCCGTTGCTGTCAGTGATAGTGATGCGCTCCGTTGGAGCTGTCGTATGACGATAGTAAACACTACTGAGGATACTTCCCTTACCAAACTTCTTTAAGTAGCCTATTTCGTAGCTATCCGTGTATTCAGGATTTAAATCAGGATTTCCGGAGTAGTAATTTCGAGGATCGGTATACGAAAAGAAGGGGATAAGTTCACGAAACCGCGGACGACTTAATCTTCTGGTATAACTCAATTGGATGGAGTTCACTTCATTGAGTTCATAAGACAAGTGAGCGCTCGGGAAGAAATTCAAGTAGCTTCTCGGATTGCTTTTGTTGGTTCTGAGCAACTTGGTTTTGATGTCCGAATACTCGCTGCGAAGGCCAAATTGGTAGGTAAATCGCTTGTACTTATTCGAAAACATGAAATATCCCGCATAGATGTTTTCAATGTATTGAAGCTCGTTTGAAAAAGCGGGAAGTTGCACCCAAGGTCCCGTATCCATGAGTTCTACGTTGTAGGCATTCTCTATTTCTCGAAGCGTAACTTTTGCGCCCGTTTCAATCTTTCCCTTTTTGCGAATTGGATGCACATAGTCCGTTTGAACCAAGTAGGTGCGTTCATCCTCTGTATTGGTAGATCGCTGGTAGGATTGGCTTTCTAGCGCACCGGTATTTATGGTTTGAACAAGCTCTGAATTCTCAGAGTCGTCATTTTGTGTTACAGATAGGAGTGAGGTCCATTCACGTCCTTCGCGATCGAAGGTCTTTTTGTAAAGCACGCTACCTTCAAGGTCGTATTCGATTTCGTTTTCATCCTCATCCCGGTTGGTTGACTTGATGATCTCGCTGTTCGTGTTGTGGTCAAAATAGTCTATGGAAGCGGAATTGTTCCCATTGGAGTACTTGAATAAAAGGGCAGTAGTGAGCGAGTTCTTTTCGTTGAAATAGATATCTGCACCGACACGGGAAACGTTCGAAAGTCCCCCGCGCACTTGCTTTCGGTCGCTTTCAAAATAGTAGCTGGTATCCTCACTGCTAAAGTCATTCACAGACTTTCCATACCCGGGTGAAGCGCGGTAAGAGGTTCCGTTGCTGGCAAACAGGTTGATCCATTTTTTGCGGTAGTTGAGGCTGAATGATCCACCATAGTTGTTTGGCCATCCTCCATTCATTTCAAACGCTCCGTTAATGCCTTGCCGCTGTTCCTTTTTCAAAACGATGTTGATGATGCCGACTTCACCCTCCGCGTCATAGCGACTTGACGGGTTGGTGATCACCTCAACCTTGTCAATGAGATTTCCCTGCAACATGCGCAAGGCATCAGAGTTGCCTGCCCCGGTCAGTCCTGAAGGTTTTCCATCAATCAAAATGCGAACGTTCTCACTGCCTCTGAGACTCACATTGCCTTCTACATCCACGCTGACGGACGGGACGTTCGCGAGTATTTCAGAGGCATTACTACCGGCATTGCTCAAATCCTTGCCCACATTAAAAACACGCTTGTCCAACTGCAATTCCATTTGGCTCTTTTCAGCAGTAACTTCGACTGTTTCCAGAGCCTGTGCATCAGCGCTCATCATGACTTTCCCCACATTCCTTGTTTCCATGGAACTAATGCTAAGCGCGTTTACTATTTTGTCTTCGTAAGAGAGGAAGGAGATGAGCAGGTAATAGTCTCCAGGCTCGACTTCAATGTTGAATTTTCCATCAAAATCAGTAACCCCGCCAGTGCTAAGAGTTGAATCGCTGCTTTTGTAAACCGCCACGGAGGCGTAGGGAATTGCGCTGTCCTCATTATCGGTTATGATTCCTTTGATGGATTGTCCGGATGCGAAATGGACTATGGTTAACCCAATGAATAGAAACAGATATCGCAATTGGAAAGGTTTAGACATAAAAAAGGCGCCCAAACAGGAAGTCTAAATGAATAATTGTTTTCAACTAGTCCATTCTAACCCTATCAACTTCCAATTTGTCGGGCGCCTTGAATTTACTCGGCTACATTCTGTGAGGTGCAGCTAATAACAAAGTTTGTTTTTAGCTAACCTAAACTCATAAAGAGCTCCCTACTAGGCAAACACCAAAAGAACGACACCGAAGTCAAGCAATGACAGCATGTTATACCCCTATCCTATGCTGCCATTAAATGACGAGGCTAAAGTATAGCTTGTGTTAACAAATGGCAAGGAAATTTTTATTCTAGTGTTCAACTACTTGTCCAAATGCACGTCCATCTGCGGAAATGGAATACTGATTCCCTCTTTGTCAAAGGCGGTTTTTACACGTTCAATCATGTCAAAATGAACGTCCCAGTAATCGGCTGAGTTGACCCAAACACGGGTTGTGATGTTCACAGAGCTATCCGCTAGTTGTCCCACTCGAACAAATGGAGCCGGGTCTTTCATAATGCGATCATCAGCATCGATGATAGAACGAATGACGCCTTTCGCTTTCTCAAAATCATCGCCATAACCAATGCCGAACGAGAAATCTACCCTCCGTGTGGGCATCGTGCTGTAGTTGGTCATGGAACTGTTTGCCAAACCTCCGTTTGGAACAATAATGATCTTGTTGTCCGGAGTGGCCATGATGGTGTTGAAGATTTGAATTTCCTTCACAGAGCCAACGTATCCTTGAGCCTCCAAAACATCGCCAACCTTGAATGGTTTGAACAGTAAAATCATCACTCCACCGGCAAAGTTTTGAAGCGTGCCTTGCAATGAAAGTCCAACAGCTAGACCTGCTGCTCCAAGGATGGCAACAAAGGAAGTCATTTCGATACCGACCATTCCTGCAATACTGACAACCAAGGCGGCTTTGAGCGACATGGAAAGAAGCGTTCTCAGAAATGGAACCAGACTAGGGTCAACATTTCTTTTGGTCATCACGTTCGACACTTGTTTTACAATCGTATTAATCACCCACATACCGATAATTAATGCGATTAGTGCACCGATTAAATTGAGTCCATACTTAATGATCAGATTGCCGATCATGTTTACGATTTGTTCCAAATTTTCCATAGCCTTTAGTTGCTTTTGATAAATGGGTTGGTTTGTTTTTCAACGCCTATGGTAGTTTCAGGCCCATGGCCTGAATACACTACAAAGTCGTCAGCAAGAATATAAAATTGAGTTCTGATGGATTCTACCAATGTATCAAAATTTCCACCCGGAAGGTCGGTTCTTCCGATGCTTCCCTTAAAGAGAACATCGCCTCCAATTACGACCTTGTCATTGTGATTAATCAATGCTACGTGACCGGGAGCGTGACCTGGAACAAACACCACTTCAAACTCATCTTCTCCGAGCTTTAATGTGACGCCTTCTTTCAGATAGGATTTGGCCTTAGGTGATTCTTCAAATCCGGGAATACCATACATCTCGGCTGAAACCGAAGCATATTTCATGGTTTGTTCGTCTTTGTCATGGTATTCGGGTAATAACCCAAAAGCATCATGAACGAACTTGTTGCCAAATACATGATCCAGGTGACAATGGGTATTGATTAATCGAGTTGGATTCAGCTTGTTCTCGACAATAAATCGCTCTAAGGCCTGTTTTTCTTCTTTGTGATAGCATCCCGGATCAATGATCCAACATTCTTTAGATTCGGAAATGAGCACATAGGTGTTTTCCTGAAAGGGGCTAAAGACAAATTTTTTAATATCAACCATACGCTAGGGTCATTTATTTCGTCATTCCAATGGCGTCAGTACCTTTAGAGCCACTTACAAAAACGAGTTTGAAGTCTGCGGGTCGCAAATGTAGAAGGATCGTGTTGGCAGCATTTGCCTTTGTTGCTCCCTTGATCGGATTTGGTCAATTCTATCACGGAATGCACCAACCCTTTGGCAAAAACAGGGTTCAATACGAAGAGTTCAACTGGCAGAAGTTTGAGTTCCGAGATTTTACGGTTTTCTTCTACGGTAAGGGGCGAAATCTGGCTGTATTCACCGCTCGAAATGCTGATCAAACCATCGATGAGGTAGAGCGCTTTTTCGACTATCCCGTTAGGGGTGAACGGCTTCAGTTTGTGGTGTATGAAAAATTAGAGCATTTCAGGCAGAGCAATGTTGGCATTCCGGAAACAGATGAATCCAATGTGGGCGGCAAAACCCAAATAGCAGGCAACAAAATCTTCGTTTACTACAATGGAGACCTTAATGATCTGAGACGCCAAGTGAGAAAGGGTGTTTCGGAAGTATTGATCGCACAAATGATGTTTGGCGACAACTGGCGCGAAATGATTAAAAACACAACCCTTTTAAACTTTCCGGAATGGTACGTTGACGGGCTCACTTGGTATGCGACTGAACCTTGGAACATAGATGCCGATGATCGCTTGAGAGATCTTGTGCTAAGCGGACGTTACGAGAATTTTAACCGCCTGAGAGGTGAGGATGCTGAAATTGCGGGACGCTCATTGTGGTACTACATTGGGGAGACATACGGCTCGAAGGTTATTCCCAACATTATGTACATGGCTCGTGTGAGTCGAAATGTGGAAAGCGGCTTTTTGTTCGTTCTGGGTATTTCGTTAGAGACGCTGATGGAAGATGCCCGTTTGTACTTCGAACATAGATATGAAAGAGATGTCGAAGGCAGTCAGGAGTTTGGTGAGTTTGTGGATGTCAGAACTAAAAAACGCTTAGATTATAGCGCAGTAAAGTCCAGTGACGATGATCGCTACATGGCATATGCATCGAATGATATGTCCAAGACCAAGGTCTGGATTTATGATCGAGAAACAGGAAAGAGGAAAGGAATGCTACGCCAAGGACATCGGTTGGATCGATTGAATGACCTTGGATACCCAATCATGGATTGGAACCCTGTGACGGAGCAGTTCATGGTGATCAGCGAAAAGAAGGGACACATTTGGCTCTATCAGATCGACCCGGAGACGGGGGTGGAAATGAAGTCAGAAATCCTTCGGTTAGAAAAAGTGCTGGAAATGTCCATTTCTCCAGATGGAAAACAAATCTTGTTTTCCGCCATCAATGGCGGTCAAAGCGACATTTACCTCTACAACATTGCAGCCCGAGGCCACAAGCAGCTCACAAATGATATTTATGATGATCGCGACCCGACTTATTGGGGAAACGACAAAGTGATTTTCTCCTCAAATCGCCTTTCGGATACATTGGATTTAGCGCGTGACTATCTGGAATACGCACCAGGAAGGTTTTACGATCTTTATTCATTGTCGCTAGGTGACGAGGATGCACCCGCTCAAAAGCTGACTAACACCCCGAAGTCAAATGAGCGGCACGCTCAGGCGATGGGGAGCACTGGATTCCTTTATTTGAGTGATCAATCAGGAATTAAGAATCGTTACGAGGGTCATTTGGATAGTAGCATTTTATCGATTGATACTACCATCACATATCGCTATTTCACGCATTCTGAGCCACTTACAGGATTTTCGAGAAACATCCGAGCAACTGACTACAATATGGGATCTAACTCTGCTTACGATCTATTCTTTTATGAAGGGCGATACAAATTCTTAAGAACTGAGAATGCCGATTCACCTGGCGAAATGGTTCCGTTGATTTCAGGATTCAAGGAGGAAAACCCCGTAGATTCTCTGCCGAAAGAACAGGAAGAATCTGGTGGCAATGATGGGATTAAGCTCATTCGTCATAAGGTGTTCGATGAACCATTAACCGGAGCGCCACCAACACCAAATTCTTCTACCGTTAAACCGGATACATTGAGGTCAACGCCAAAGTCGAGCTTAGATGATGGTTTAATAGACATCAATAACTATGTTTTTGAGGAAGAGTCGATTGATGAAATGAATACTTCGCGAAACAATGACGTTAACGCTCCTGCTGACACCGTCAAAACTTTGTTTCAGGAAGAATTTGTCGTTCCTGAGCAACGCAACTATACCGTGGCTTTTGCAGCGACTGATCTGACCACTCAATTTGACTTTGACTACGCCACTGATTTGTATCAGCCGTTCAATGGTGGTCCATACATCATGCCCGGAATGGGATTATTCCTGAAGGTTGGAATGCTTGACGTGTTTGAAGACTACCAACTAGAAGGAGGGTTTCGATATTCGTTCAACAACACGGGAACAGAATACTTTATATCATTAGAAGATCGGTCAAAGAGATTGGATAAGAAATACATCATTCAGCGACAGGCGTTGCAAGATGTGAATCGGGTCGATAGTTTGCAAAAGACTTACTTGTGGCAAGGAAAGGGAATTTTCCGATATCCATTTGACGAGGTACATGCTTTGCAATTCACAACCACTGGACGCTTGGATAGGGTGGTAACACAGGGTATTGAGTACTCCTCTTTGAACACACCTGATCGATACCGCTACTATTTAGGATTAAAGGCAGAGTACATTTTTGATAACACGTTGTTCAAGTCCCTCAATATATTGAACGGCACGCGGTCAAAGGTTTTTGCCGAGCATTATCGAGATGTCCGCGACTTGAACTCCAGTTTTTCAGTGGTCGGATTTGATGCTAGAAACTATCAACGAATTCATAGAGATCTGATCTGGGCAAATCGCTTTGCAGGTAGCTCCAGCTTTGGTCCTAGAAAATTAGTTTACTACATGGGAAGTGTGGACAATTGGATTGTACTCTCAAATAGAGATCGTTTTGATTACACCACCAATGTTCCTCGCGATCAGGGATATGCTTTTCAAACCATAGCGACTAACATGAGGGGATTCATTCAAAATGCTCGAAACGGTAATAATTTCTTGGTATTTAACAGCGAATTGAGATGGCCGGTGGTAAGGTATTTCACAAACAAACCGATCAAAAGCGAGTTTCTGGCAAATTTTCAAATCATCGGTTTTGCTGATGTCGGAACGGCTTGGAATGGACCAAACCCTTATTCTGATGAGAATTCGTTCAATACCATCAAGGTTACGAACGGTGCGGTGACTGTCACGTATGAAAACCAAAGCGATCCAATCATAGCGGGAACCGGATGGGGGTTAAGAACAAAGGTCTGGGGCTATTTCGTTCGCTTCGATTATGCTTGGGGCATAGAAAACGGTGTATTTTTGAAAGCAGTAACCTATTTATCCTTCGGACTGGACTTTTAAATGTCAATTAACGAAATCGTAATCCTTGCTTGTATTGGTATTGCCGCAGGGCTCTTCAGTGGCATGTTTGGGATTGGTGGTGGGTTGATCATGGTTCCGGCAATGGTCTTTTTTCTCGGTCTTTCTCAGCATGCAGCTCAAGGAACCAGCCTAGGAGTGCTTGTTGTTCCGGTAGCTTTAGTTGCTGCGTTTAACTACCATAAAGAAGGGCAACTTAACATTCAGTACGCTTTAGTGATTGCTTTAAGCTTTGTAATTGGAGGTTATTTCGGTTCGAAAATATCTCTTGGGTTGAGCGAGGTGATGCTTAAGCGGGTTTTTGGAATACTCATGTTAGTCATGGCGCTTCGCCTGATATTCTTCACAAAAGGTTCACCTGGTTGATAGATCAGATAAAATCAAAAGCCCGGGAAATTCATCCCAATCTGATTGAGGTTCGCAGGCGTTTGCACCGTCATCCTGAGCTTTCCTTTCAGGAATTTGAAACTTCTAAATTCATTCAGAATTACCTCCATCAACTTGGTGTAGAGTTTCAAGTGATGGCTGACACAGGTATTGTGGCGCACATCCAAGGAACAGAAGGAGGCAAGGTCGTTGCGTTGAGGGCGGACATGGATGCGCTTCCAATTCGAGAAGAAAATAATTGCGACTATAGGTCAGAAAATGATGGTGTTATGCACGCTTGCGGACATGATGTCCATACTACATCGCTTTTGGGCGTGGCAGAAATCCTCCAGAATATGAGGTTGGAGTTCAAAGGCATTATAAAGCTCATATTTCAGCCAGGAGAGGAAAAACTTCCGGGTGGGGCCTCTCTCATGATTAAAGCCGGGGCACTTGAAAACCCCAAACCAAAAGGCATTTTGGGGCAGCACGTATATCCGGAGTTGGAGGCAGGCAAAGTAGGTTTTCGTGCTGGGAAGTACATGGCTTCAGCCGATGAGATTTATCTAAAGGTCATCGGAAAGGGTGGGCATGCCGCCCTTCCTGATCGAAACATTGATCCCGTGCTCATTGCTTCACACATTGTGGTTGCTCTGCAACAAGTCGTCAGCAGGCGGTCACATCCCGGAATGCCCACCGTGTTAAGCTTTGGGCGCATCATTGGCGAGGGCGCAACCAATGTAATTCCCGATGTGGTAAATCTGGCGGGAACCTTCAGAACGTTTGACGAAGAATGGAGAATGGAGGCGCATTCTATCATTGAAAAGTTAGCATCTGAAACGGCCATGGCGATGGGCGCAAAATGTGAGGTTGATATAAGAAAAGGATATCCCTTTGTTTTGAATGATGAGGAGCTTACGAAACGTTCAATGCAATCAGCAATTGAGTTTCTGGGTAGGGAAAATGTGATCGATCTTGAAATGAGAATGACCGGTGAGGACTTTTCGTATTACACACAACAGATGCCAGGGTGTTTTTACAGATTGGGAACTAAATCCGGTAGTAATGGCAAATATCATGGATTGCATACACCCACATTTGATGTTGATGAGAATTGCTTGGAAACAGGCTGCGGATTAATGACTTGGTTATGCTTAAAAGAATTAGAATCATGAGAGAGGGGCTCGTAATCGTGACTGCCACGATGATTGTCGTAGGTTGCAGTAATCCAGAAATGGAAAAGGTGAATCAATTGAAAGCGCAGTGCATCAAGGTGCATGATGAAGTGATGCCTCGTTTGGGTGAGGTAGTTTCGTTAAGCTCTGAAGTTGCTAAAGAGCGCAAGGCTTTGATGGACGACACCACTCAATCAGCCGCAGATTACAGATCGGAATTAGCATCTCATGTTTTGGTGCTGGATTCGGCTCATGAGGCTATGATGCTTTGGATGGAGGAGTACGAGCCTGAGTTTGAAGCAAAGTATGGTGTGGACTCTGCTGTACGTTATTATTCGAACGAGCTTGAGCGAATTGGAGCGGTGAGTGAACTTATGTTGAAGAGTATAGAGGATGGTAAAAAGGTTTTGGA
This sequence comes from Flavobacteriales bacterium, assembly GCA_041391765.1. Lineage (GTDB taxonomy): Bacteria > Bacteroidota > Bacteroidia > Flavobacteriales_G > Salibacteraceae > SHAN690. The sequence continues at coordinate 30,976 of JAWKNJ010000019.1, forward strand.
TAGTCATTAGCAGCGCCCTGCTGCTTTTTTCTTGCAATGAAAAGGAGAATAAATCTCTTCCTATACTTGGGCCTTACCAAGTAGTTGATCTTGTAAAGGACGGACAACTTGTTTCGGACACTTCGTTTATTCAAGTGCGACCGTTTTCCTTTTGGGATCAGGATAGCAACCTGATCACTCAAAAAGATGTTGAGGACAAAATCTATGTCTGCGACTTTTTCTTCACTTCATGCCCAACGATTTGTCCGAAGATGAAGCAGCAAATGCTACGGATATACGAGGAGTTTCGTGAAGAGCCACGAATTGTTTTGCTTTCCCACAGCATTGATCCAAAGCGTGATTCTGTGGCTCGTTTAAAGTCGTTTGCTGAAAAGTTGGGGATTCAATCAACGAATTGGCACCTCTTGACGGGTGAGAGGGACAGCATTTATAGCATGGCGCAACACTACATGATCGCGGCTCAGGAAGATGACCTCGCTCCAGGAGGTTTCGCACACAGCGGTGCTTTTTTGTTGGTGGATCGAAATCGCCAGATCAGAGGAATTTATAACGGAACAGATCCTGAAGATGTGGATCAATTGATGATCGACATGAGGACGTTACTTTCAACATGGGATTCCGTCAAGTAATCTTTCTAGCAATTGCTCTCATTGTCGCTTCTTGCGATTACAAGCCAAAAAATCAGGGGCGGGCGCTGTACAATGCCAATTGTCAAAGCTGCCATATGGAACAAGGGCAGGGCTTGGGTCAACTTTATCCGCCCATTCGATCATCTGACTATGTTCTAGAACACAAAACTGAGCTTGCGTGTTTGATTCGATTCGGGATTGCGGGTAAATTGGACGTGAATGGCGTGCAATACGATGGAGAAATGAACGGCTATCCTCGCCTAACCGAAACCGAGGTGAGTAACTTAGTCCACTACATTCTGGTTGAACTAAACGCTCAGGAAAATCCTTATACAATCAAAGAGATAAGAGAACAATTGGAAGAATGTGCGCAGTAGAGCCTAGCCTTACTGAGCCTTAATCTTTACAGGTTGCTTCTTGAGATGGATAATACCGACTTTGTCAAATGCCCAAATGGCAATGTAGATTGGATCGATTTCGTGCCATTTAACCCCAAAGTTAGGACGACCACCAAACTTATGGTGATTGTTGTGATAGCCTTCACCCAACATGAATACATCCACAGGCATCAAATTCTTTGAAGTGTCATCCACTTCAAAATTGGTGTACCCATACTTATGTGCAAACCAATTGATAATTGCTCCGTGAACCGGACCCATTACAAAGTGAATTGGAAGAAGGAGATACATCCACCAGTATTCGGCATAAGTCACATAAAACCATATGTAGAACAAGCCCCAAGCAATGCGCATTGGCCAACTGTCTGCGATTTTTTCAAATGTGATCCATTCGGGAAGATCCTTTTTCCATTTTTCATCAATCGGAGTTCTTCCGTAGAAAATATCACTATAAATCACCTTGGTTCTCCACATCATGGTGAAGAGGTTGGAGTCATATTTTGGGGAGTGAGGATCGAGCTCAGTGTCAGCGTGAGCATGGTGCATGCGATGCAGAATTCCATAGGTGTAAGCACTCAGGTAACTTGAACCTTGAAACACTAGTGACAAGATTTGGAAAAAGCGCTCCCAACCCTTGTTCATTGTGAACATCTGGTGCGCGGCATACCGGTGGTGAAAAAAGGTCTGGGTAAACAGCGAAAGGTACCAGTGAGCAATAAAAAATATCAGAATCTCCATATAACAGTTAAGGCAGGTGGGTGAATTAAGTGGTAAGTCAGCGTCTGATTACCTGAAATTTTCGACCACGAAGATAGGCTATAATTGCAGAAGAGGTGTCTGAGAAATATCACGAATCTGAACCTGGAATTTCACCTTCAGATAATGCCCATAAAAGCTGATTAATCTCTTCCGTTTTTTCAGTGTCACCCAGTCTTGAATAGCTATGGGATAAGTTATGCAGCACCCTTCTCAAAATTTCCTCGTTGACGCATGGCTTGTAATATTGATCTTCCTTTTCCAACTTTAGTTGTTCCAGGAAATGATCAATTTCTTTCACGCTGAATACCGTTCCACGACTAAAGGGATTGATGTAGAACAGGACATCGGTCAGATATATATCATTGGTCTTGTAAAGGCTGAATCGGTCGAGGTAGGCCAGAATGAAATGGCGAGGAAGATTTACACCGTAGATGGGTAAGTCAAGGTTTTGAGCAATGATCGAATAAATCAAACTCAGGCTCAGTGGATTGCCTTTCTTGGTTTCTAAAACCACATTCAGAAAAGAGTTCTGTGGCGCGTGATAGTTCTTCGTGTTTCCGGTGAATCCGTATACCTCAAACAAAATGTGATTGATGATCTTTACCTGCTCGAACGCGGTAAGGTTAGAGTTCAGCTCCAACCAAATATCTTGTTGGATTTGCTCCAGTGTTTTGAGCATTTCCTCTTCATCGAAATCAGGATACTGATAGCGATTGATGATCATTACACCATCTAGCAGGCTGGCTGCACCGGCACTTTTCCACGCCTTCAATTGCTTCACAAGAGATTCAAACTGAATGTCATGAATCAATTGTTCGATACGATTTTGGAAAAGAACTCCGAAAATGTTCGTTTCCCATGCATCTTCCAAACTAGGGATAATTTCTTCCCCCAGAGCGAGAATTTGAATTCTCACGTGCTCAAATACACCCTCGTCCGGGTCGTCCAAAAGATGGATCAATGCTGATAGCTCTGTGCCCACGTTCATTGTCATTCAAAAGTACGGGGCTTTCAAATCCCATAAAAACCGCAAAAATTCAGCTTATCAGATACACATTGTTAATTCCTTGTGTTCACGTTGCCAGCTTATTAAGGCATGATTCGATCAAATCGTGGACGGCAGGATGGTAGTCTTTGCTGAATTTCCCTGCACTGCGATTAGCGACAACAACGCACATGCACAAGCAGCGATGCCCTAGGGCCTTGCCCAAGGAATAGAGCGCAGAGCTTTCCATTTCATAGTTAAGCACGCGAAGGTTACCGTATTGAAACCGGCTAAGTAATTCATTAATCCTTGGGTTTGCCAACGGCAATCGAATCGTACGGCCCTGAGGTCCAAAGAAGCCATTTGCCGCTATCGTGATCCCGCAATTTCCAAGCGATTGAAACTTAGACAAGAGATCAGGATCGACAACTGTGGCGTATGGATTGTTCATTTGTTCATCCATGTCCATGAATTCCAGAAAGTCCGTTTCCAGGCGCTTTTCTCTAAAATCAGGTTCTATTTTATAGAAATGTCGGATTCCGTCTAATCCAATTGAAAACTCCGTAACAACAGTCGATTCTACCCGAAGGTCTTCTTGCAACGCACCGCAGGTGCCTAAGCGTATCAGATTCAACTTGCGGAGTTGATCCTTAGGTTGTCGGGTCTGAAGGTCCATGTTTACCGCTGCGTCAAGTTCGTTGACAACAATGTCAATGTTGTCCGTTCCTATCCCGGTTGAAAGTGCGGTTACTCTCAAACCCTTGTAGGTGCCTGTGTGCGTGGTAAATTCTCGGTTTGAAATTCGATATTCAATATCGTCAAAGAATGAGCTGACCGTTTCCACTCTTCCGGGGTCACCGACAAGAATCACATTGTCAGCCACATGTTCTTCCCTCAAATGAAGGTGGTAAACGCTGCCATTACTGCTCAGTACTAATTCACTTTCTTGCTCCGCCATGTTGAAAATTCAGGCCTTCAAACCTAAGCCAAATTGATAGTTTTAAGCCCGAAATGAAAGCGCAAATCATCACGATTGGAGATGAGATTTTGATTGGTCAAATCATAGACACCAATTCTGCTTGGTTGGCAACAGAACTGAACTCGCTCGGAGTCGCCATCGATTCGATACTAAGTGTGTCAGATACAAAAGAGGCCATACATGGAGCGTTGAATTCTGTGCCAGCATCCGTCAGTTTGGTTTTAATGACCGGTGGCTTAGGGCCAACTAAGGATGATATTACAAAGTCATCATTGGCCGAGTGGTTTGACTGTGGCTGGAGAATGGAGGGTGAAGTTCTTCAACGGGTGAAGGCGCATTTTGCGCTTCGAGGAATTCCTATGCCCAAGGTAAATGAAGGCCAAGCCATGGTTCCGGAAAAATGCGAGGCCCTGTTGAATTTGATGGGAACTGCTCCGGGAATGTGGTTTGAGCAGGAGGGTAAGGTATATGTGAGCATGCCTGGGGTGCCTTATGAAATGAAACACATCTTCGAAGAACAGGTAGTCCCTCGAATTCGAAAGAAGCTCAAGCTTCAAAACATAGTTCATCGCACCGTCTTAACGCAAGGAATTGGAGAGAGTGCGTTGATGGAGCTTATTTCTGAATGGGAGGATAATTTAAAAGCCGATGAGATCAAGTTGGCCTATTTGCCATCTCCAGGATCGGTTCGGCTGCGCTTAAGTTCCGTTTCAGATAATGGAACCAACAAAGTGGATATCATTGAGCGTAAGATTTCCGAGCTTCTTCCTAAAATCACAGAGCATGCCTTTGGTTTTGAGAGTGATTCTCTTGAAATTGTTATTGGACGACTGCTCAAGAAGTTTGGGTTCAAATTGGCGGTGGCAGAGAGTTGTACTGGTGGTTACATCTCACATCTTGTTACTTCAGTTCCCGGAAGCAGTGCTTATTATATGGGTTCTGCGGTGACGTATTCCTATGAAGCGAAGACACGTGTTTTGGGCGTGAATCAAGCGGATTTAGAACAAGTCGGTGCAGTGAGTGAGACGGTTGCGATTCAAATGGCCGAAGGTGTTCGGGATTTGTATAAGACAGATTTCGCCATTTCGTCAACCGGCATTGCCGGCCCGGATGGAGGGACTCCTGAGAAGCCGGTGGGAACAGTTTGGATTGGTGTGGCAGGTCCATTGGGGAGTTATGCCTTGAAATACATCATGGGAGATAAGCGTGAACGCAATATCCGAAAGACCGCATTGCAGGCTCTCCAGCTACTTAGAAAGGAGATTGTGAAAACAGTAAAAATATCAGAGATAGAATCTCTTTATTTAAAAGAATAATGATCTATATTTGCAGCCCCAATTCGGGGAGCAAAAAGATAAGTCATGAGAATTTGTCAGATTACAGGTAAGCAGGCACAAACGGGAAATCACGTTTCACACTCAAATCATAAAACAAAGAGAAGGTTTAATGTAAATCTTCAAAAGAAGCGCTTCTTCATTCCAGAAGAAGACAAGTGGATTGAATTGCGAGTGAGCGCTGCAGGTATTCGAAACATCAACAAAAAAGGTATTTCGGCTTGTTTGAAGGAAGCTCGTGAAAAAGGATTTATATCATAGTTGATTGATTTAATTGGTTTTGAAGCCCCGATGAAAATCGGGGCTTTTTTATTTCTGTTCACTTCAATGCGTTCGTAATTCCAATGGTGCTCGTCCAATCGGATTTTCATTCGAAGTTCATTTGCGTCATGCAGAAATTTCTCTTGGTAAGTTTCGCGTGTGCTTTTGGTGTCAACTCTTTGATTGCTCAATCCGATTCATCAATGGTAAGCAAGCCGGAATTTCAAATTGCTCACTTGCCCGAAATTGATGAGCTAACAGCTGAATTCTTTACAGCGAATCGTAAAAAAATGCGAGATACTTTGCCGGACAGTTCTATGGCTGTGATATTCTCAGCTTCAGTTAAAGCGCGTTCAAACGACATTGACTTCCCTTTTCATCAGGATCCGGACTTCTACTATTTCACTGGAGTTCGCGAGCCTGACGCCATGTTAGTGTTGTTCAAAGAGCCTATCATGGTGGACAAACGACAGATAAGTGAAATTCTATTCGTTGAAGATAAGAGCGATTCTAAGGAGCGCTGGACGGGGCGCATGTTGGGTATGGATGGTGCGAAGAGAATCAGTGGTATTGAAACGGTGTTGCCAAATACGGACTTCAAGCCGATGGAGTTTCCCTGGGATAGAATCTTAAAAGTTTATGCAAATAAGCATCAAGACATAGAGCGCGATGATGTTACACATCCTGGAGACTTGATGAGTCTTTCCAAGCACTTCAAATTAAAGCTAAACAGAGCGGGACTTACCGCTAAGGTGAATGAATTTGAAGATTTGATTGCCTTTCTAAGGCAACGCAAATCGGAACAGGAGATCATGATGCTGCAGCGAGCCATTGAGATTACTTGCGAGGCTCAACGCAACGCGATGCAGTCCATTAAAGCCGGGATGACTGAATATCAAGTTGAGGCGCTCATCGAATACACCTTCAGGGCAAATGGCGCAGATGGCGCAGCGTTTCCGAGCATTGTAGCTGCCGGCAGGAATGGGGCTATCATGCACTACACGTCTAATAACTCTCTGTTGTTTCCGGGCGATTTGGTAGTCATGGACATTGGTGCGCAGTACGAAGGATATGCAGCGGATGTGACGCGAACCGTGCCGATTGATGGGAAATTCACAGAAGAACAAGCAGCTATTTATCAAATCGTGTTGGACGCGCAAACGGTGGCTGCGCGGTATGCAACGCCTGGCTATAAATTCTGGACACCACACGAAGAAGCGTACCGCACCATCGGTAAAGGTTTGATAAAACTCGGAATCATTACCGAGTGGTCAGAAATTGGAAATTATTTCATTCATGGAACAAGCCACTACTTGGGGCTCGATGTTCATGATGCGGGGTTGTATACCTCATTAAAACCAGGGGATGTGATCACGGTTGAACCGGGGATTTATATTCCTGAAGGTTCACCTTGCGACCCAAAGTGGTGGAACATCTACGTGCGCATTGAGGATGACTTGCTTATCACGAATGGGGAGGCTAGGGTCTTGTCCGATTGTGTGCCGAAGACAATTCAAGATATAGAATCCTTGATGGGAGAACTAACAGATTAGTCTCCGTTAAGAAGCGTCACACTGCCCAAGTGATTTTCATTTTCTCCTTTGTAAATAAAATAGTAGACACCATCACCAGCCGGGAGTCCGTTGATTATTCCATCCCATCCTAAGTATGTGTTGAACGATTGGAAAACAAGCTGTCCCCAGCGGTTGAAAACTTCAATGCTCACTGGAGGATTGCTGTGACAAGGGTCGTGAATCATCAGTTTATCGTTGATGCCATCGTAGTTAGGGGTAAGTATATTCGGATAAACAACTTTACAATCCACGGTTACGGAGTCTTGACTACCGACAGAATCTGAACACGAGGGGTCAATGGAATCCAGAATAGTGAGGTTGATACTCACTATGCTGTCACACCCCAAGCTGGATGTGAAAAACTCTCTATACGTTCCACTAGAATACCAGATGGATGAACCACTTGGAGATATTAGCGAGTCACACGTAGCCACATCCCTAGAACTGTAAGTGTCATTGAGTACAGTTATAAGGAACGAGTGAACTGAGTCGCAGCTTTCGGATCTTGTTATGGTTACCGTGTACAGGGTGGTAGTTTTTGGATAGGCGATTGGATTTGCTACCGTATCACCGGATAAAGTAGTGTCATTGTCCCATTGGTAGCTTAGGCCAGCACTCACAGTCAGTTGAACACTGTCTCCTGAACAGATTTTAATGGTATCTGGATTTGATCGAATAACTGAGTCTACGGTGATAACTATAGATTGAGTGTCTGCACAGTTGCTACCGGTCGTGACTAAGGTTACAACGTATTGGCCGATTGCTATAGGCTGTAGTGAATGGGTTTGACTTTGAGAAATCAGAAGTGCTGAATCAAGAAACCACGAATACTTCGTGTTGTTTGGGTTATTACCTACGGCAATCAAGTTGATTGTATCTCCAATGCAAATGGATGCTCTGTTGACCTTAAATTCAGCAGTAACAAAGCAGCAGGTGTCTTCCAAGGTTAAAAGATATAACGCGCCTTTATTTGTTCCGCCATCATCGTCTTCCCGTGCGCCAATGGCTACGTCAACATATCCATCGTTATTTATATCCCCAATAAGATCAACATCGTACCCAAATCTATCAGATGGATCAAGATTGCGATCGAAGCCAGTATTGCCTGTGGTTATTTTTTTGTGCTGAAATACGTAGTCAAAGCTGTCAACGGAAATCAACCAAGCGCATCCGTCATCAGTAGAGTTGTGATCGTGAAGCCAATTGCCGACCACAAAGTCTTTGAATCCGTCACCATCAATATCGTGTGCATCTGAAATGGATCCAGCGAAATGTCCATTGTCCTGTAGTTGATCTAAAAAACCATTCTCACCCTGACTGGTTCTAACCGATGGGCCAATGACTCCCGAAGAATTAAGGGTAAGAATGTAAAATGCACCCGGGTTTGTATTGGATAAGCTTTGGTAGTAGGCATGAGACCCGACCATAATCTTTACTCTTCCATTATCAAGGCTATCAAACAGAGATATAGTAATACCAAATCGATCTCCAGCAGATGGTTGGAAATCAAGATTTCCGGAATTTGAAGACACTTCCAGTTGGTTGAGTACTGTTCCATCGTTCTGCAAGAACAATATCCAAAACGAACCATCGTCAACATTCAAATTGTCAGAACTAGGTGCTCCAACTAAAAGATCGTCTATACCATCTCCATTCAAATCAGGGATTCCAAGAAGTGAGCTTCCAAATAAGTCATTGTCATTTAAGGTGCCTGTGAAGTTGCCGGTTGTGCTCGAGATTTTTTGTGTTGAACTAACACTTCCATTTGCATTCAGGAAAATGATCCAAACAGCGCCTCGATCAGAGCCACCATCATTAGACCAGCTTGCTGAAACAGCCAGTTCTCTGATACCATCACTATTTAGATCTCCTATTTGGGCTATGCATCGACCAAAAATGTCTTCATTCTCTAGTCCTGCCCCGAAACCACCGGAATCGCTGGAGATTTTCAAATGACTCAATACTGTTCCATCTGTGTTCAATAGCATTAGATAGACTGCACCTCGGTTAAAACCGCCATCATCATCCTCATTGGATCCCACGGCAATGTCGGGAACTCCGTCAGCGTTTAGGTCCATGATCGATTCGATTCCCATTCCGATTCGGTCACCATTGTCCAAAATGGCGTTGAAGTTTCCCTCGGTGTCAGAGATTTTGTGGGTTGCGTTTACAGTTAAACAGGTGCGAGCGGGTAGCACATGAACTTGGACGGTGTCAGACAATTCACAACAATCACTCTTAGCCCTTACTATTACCTTGAATTTTCCAGGCTTGTCAAAATCTTGAATAAATGTATCTAGCTGTTGTGCCACCTGTAATTCATTTATGCTCCAAAAAGACGAATCGTTTTTGCCTCCGAGGTTTATAAATGAGATTGAATTGCCTACACTGATGATTGTATCACGTGGCGATAGACAAGGCGCAGCAGCGCAGTATAGTTGCCTGATTTCGCATGAGGAGAGAACCCGGTTGTAAATCCTGACCTCATCAATTTTACCATCCCAGAACTTATCTAAATCTCTGGAGCATCCAACTTGGAGGTGGTGAGTTAAGAAACTAACGCTTGCACTATTATTCACGGCAGCGGTGGCAACCAACTTACCGTTGAGGTATGCTTTAGCAGTATCTGCATTTCGCGTGGTCAATACATGGTACCATTCATTTGGTGTGTAGTTCTGTTTTGCAGTTATCCCACCGACACCATTACCACATAGAATATCGCCATTGATAGTTCTGAGCGTGATGAAACCAAAATTCATAAACCCATCGGCATCTTGCACAACGGTGGACTTGCTTTGACTACCAATTTGTTCATCCAACAGCCAAACACTCACGGTTCGCTCTTCATAGTCGAACAAGGTGTCTGGGCTCATTCGATCATCAATGCCATCGAATAGTCCAGCTCGATTTGCATGACCGCATCGATCCGTTCCATAGCCAACACCTCCGGATTGATTCCCATGAAAGGCATTCTGGCTGGAGTCAATAAATGTGCTGTCGAATGCATAATATAGCTGTAGGCTATCACTCAACGTAAACTGAGATCGTCCCTGGAAATTAAATGAGAGGATAATCGCTAATGGAAATAACCATGTTGACATACGCTTCATAGACAACCAAATTAGCTCATCTTGATTCTACAATAAAGATGGAATTTGATTTTGATCAACACTCGTATCATCAAAAGCGTTAGAGCTTAATAATTCTGACCGTCTCCCTGCCGCTGTAGCCCAAGACCTTGAGTATGTATACACCCTCTGCATGATGACTTAGGTCAAAGTCATTGAATCGGAGTTTTGACTTTCGAGTTTCAAGTAATCTGCCTTGTGCATCATAAAGCAGCATCACATTTGGGAATGCCGGCCACTCACAAAGCTCGATGGTTACGATGTCATTTGTTGGGTTTGGATAAGCGATGACCGATGCTTTGTCACATCCTGGAAGGAATGGTATGCAAACATCAAATTCAATAGCAATGGTATCTGTTGACACGCAATTTTCAGCTGTTGATGCCGACACCCAATAGACGTCCTCCCAAGTCACTAGAATGGATTCGGTTGTATCCTCAGTAGACCAGCGATAGGTTTCAAATCCTGCACCCGCGTCAACGATGATCTGGGCGTTGAGTGTGTCAATACAAATGACCGTGTCTTCGCCTAAATTGATCGGATTTGAATAATTGAATACCAACTGAATCGTATCATCAGATGAACAACCGACACTATCCGTTACACGAACGCTGTAGGTGCCCGTATAGTCAACCGTGATTGTCGGTTTATTCTTTCCTGTTGACCACAAGACGTGTGGGGCAGAACCGGTGTAGGTCAGGTCCCATTCCGGAACGTTACACAAGCTAGTGTCGTTTCCAATGTATACTGAGGGACTTAGATTCTTGAATCCAATGACCACAGAGTCCGTTGCCAAGCATAAGTTTTCATCCAACACCGTAACCGCATATATGCCCGGAAGCAATCCAACGGCCGCTGCGCTCGGTCACCGTGGGACCAAGCATACGTCATTTGACCTGTTCCACCTGTTACAAATGTTGTAGGCGATTCCGTTGGCTGAGTTGCTACAAAATGCAGACTCAAATTCTGCGAGCTTCAACGGTGAGCAATGGAGGTTGGTTCAAAGCAAATGACGAATCGATTGAGCAACCGTTCACATCAGTTAGAGTGAGGCCGTATGTTCCAGATATCAGCTGAGTGATGGATGGTGAAGTCGCTCCTATGTTCCAATTGTATGAAATGGGAGCTGTTCCACCGGAGTGGTTGACTTGAATGAATCCATCGTTAAATCCATAACAGGAAGGCTTCAACGAGGTGAACGAATCAATTTGCAGTGCAATCGGTTGATCAAAATAGAAACTGTCATAGGCAATACATCCACTGGAGTCTGTGATGATGACGGCATACTGACCTGAGTCCAAAGTTGAATTCAAGCTGTCGGTGACAAGATTGTTCCATTGGTATTGATAGGGCGTTCGACCTCCATTGCCAACAGCTAAGAGCGAACCATTGGAATCTCCAGCACATTTGATGATATCAGCAATTTGGATGTCTGCCATCAACAGCGTTGGCTCTTCGATGGAATCGCTGGCAAACTGAATGCATCCAATGCTATCCGTCAAGGTAACGGAATAGGCAGCACTGACCAACTGGTCAATTTGTTGGGTTGTTTCATTGTTTGACCATTGGTAGGTGATGGGTGGAATGCCATTAACGAAGTTGGCCATGATGATCCCGTCATTCGCCCCGAAGCAAGTGATGTCTGTTGTTATCAGTAATGCAGTATCGGGAGTGGTTGGCTGAGCCACACTATCTGAAGAAACATAGTGGCATCCGTGACCATCAGTGATGGTCAACGTGTAAGTGCCTGAAACCAGCGTGTCAATTGCACTTGCGGTATCACCGGTGGACCACAAGTAGGCGTAGGGTGCGGTTCCTCCGACCGCTGAAGAGCTAATGGATCCATTGGCACCGCCCAAACAATTTGCATCGATGACGGTAAGGGTTATGTGCACCGAATCCGCTGGTTCTTGGATCAAAGCAGAATCAATGGCTGCGCATCCATTCGTATCAGTAACAGTAAGCACGTACATTCCGCTGTCGAGATTAATGATCGAATCGGTGGTGGCCGAGTTTGACCACAAGTAGGAATGAACACCTGATCCTCCCGTGGATGAAGCGTAGATGCGTCCATCATCCTCAGAGTAGCACAAGACTTCAAATACTGAGTCAATAGTTATCACGAGTTGGGTAGGTTCAAATACTGTGGCAGAACCACTATCTATACAGCCAACGCTATCGGTTACCGTGTAATAGTAGATGCCACCCAAAAGGCTGTCAATGCTCAAAGCCGAGCCGGAATTGCTCCACGAGTAGGAGTAGGGCAGGATGCCACTGTCTGCTAACACCGAAATGTATCCGATGCTGTCTTGGTAGCAAATAAGGTTTCTGATGGAGTCAACCTGTGCTGCGAGGTGTGAAGTAGAATTCAGAGTAAACGAGGCGGTATCTAAGCACCCGTGATCATCTGTGATGGTGAGGGCATAAAATCCGCTATCGAGGTTTGCGATGGTCGTGCTTGAACCACCTGTGTTCCAAGCATAGTTGTAGGGTGTCGATCCGCCAACTACGTTAGCGCCCAATTCTGCGTTGGAGTCATACTTGCACACTAATTCCTGCAGGTAATCAACCACTGCAATGAGTGTGTCCGGTTGTTCAATAGAATCCGAATGAACAATGAAACAACCCTTATAATCCGTGACAGTAATGGTATAGGTTGCACTCGCTAAACTGTCGATGTAATTGACCGAATCTCCGGTTGACCAATGATAGGTCAGACCTCCATTTCCGCCTGTGGTGGATATTGATAAGTATCCATTCGAATCACGGTAGCAAAGCGCGTAAAAGATTGAATCCGTAAAGGCCAATAGGGAATCAGGTTCCAAGATGTCAACCGAGGCGGTATTCGTGCAGCTATTTGTGTCAGTGATGGTTACCATGTAAGTTCCGGCTTGAACATTATCCAGCGTGTCGGTTGTGTCTGCGTTGTTCCATAAATAAGAGTATGTTCCAACCCCACCTGTGCCTGTTGCCAAACCAAAACCGTCAGCCAAGTCTTTACAAGAAACAGAGTCGATCAATAGCGTTGAAACAACTAAAGGTTCAGGATCATGGACGCCAACGGTGTCCGAATTGGTGCAACTATTCGCATCGGTCACGGTGACCTGATAGAGCCCTGAATCAACACCGGTTTCGATGCTGTCATTTCCCCCTGAGGACCATGAAAAGCCCATTGTTCCCGTGCCACCACTCACCGAGGCTTGGATCGATCCGTTAGAGAATCCATCGCATGTTGGATCGATCACCGCAAATGCGAATTGAATTGAGTCTGGCTGAGTCACTAATGCGGTATCAATGCCGTAGCAGTTGTATTCGTCCGTCACAGTGAGTACATAGGTGTCTGCAACCAGCGTAATCAATCCCGTGCTGGTTGCGCCCGTATTCCATAAGTAGGTATGTGTAGAACCTCCACCGGTGGATGCACTTGCTGCGGAACCATTGCTATAACTGAAGCACGTAACATTCACATGCGTGACGTTCGGAATTACGGGGTTCAATTCAATGATTGAAATTACAGCGGTGTCTAAACAGTTGTTGTCATCTGTTACAGAAAGAATGTAGGTTCCTGATGTCAAGCTATCAATATCATCAATCGTATCACCGGTATTCCAGTTGAAATAGTGAGAGCCGGTTCCTCCCGTTGCGCTGGTGAAAGCCAGTCCATCATAGAATCCATTGCACAATACGTCTTTAGTAGAGTCAAGAACGGCCAATACAGGAGTTGGCTCAGAGACGATGATCTGAGCCGAGTCTTTGCAGCCAAGCGAGTCGGTTACGTAGGCTGTCCAGCTTCCTGCTGCGAGCATGGCGGTATCATTGATCGTTCCATCGCTCCAATCAAAGTAATAAGGTGAGGTGCCTCCCGCGGCTGCTGCATATCCGGTTCCCGTTGTATCTCCGTTGCAATAGACATTGTTCAACACACTCGCAGAAATCGTGAGTTTCAAGGGTTCTGTTATCTCGATCGTATCAACTGCGCTACACCCTTTTGTGTCCGTTGCGGTGACGTAGTAAAAGCCTACCGAGAGCAGGGGAGCGGAGGTACTGTCAGAGCCGGAGCTCCATAGATATTCATAACCCGGTGATCCTCCTGAGGCCGCAGCTTCGGCCGAGGCATCATTTCCTCCAAAGCAGCTCACATTGCTGTCCAATGTTGTGGCAACGGTTAATAATGTTGGTTCCGTAATGATAATTGAAGCTGTATCTGTGCAAGAATGTGCGTCAGTAACGGTCACTGTGTAAGTGGTTGCACTCAAACTAGGGGCAACTGCAGCGGTTGATCCTGATGACCAAGTATAGCTATAGGCCGTTGTACCACCGGTAGCATTGGCAGTGGCCGAACCGTCATTGCCTGTAAAACAACTGACGTTGCTGTCCAGACTAACAGATGCAACAAGGAGGGTAGGCTCGGTGATAGTAACATCAAGTGAGTCGCTGCAGCCATTAAAGTCTGTGACGGTAACCGAATAGGTGCCGGAACCAAGGTTCATTAATGTAGAATCGGTTGAACCATCGCTCCACAAGTAAGAATACGCTGGGGTTGCACCGGAAGGTGAAATTGAAATTGACCCGGTTGTGTCCCCAAAACATTGAGGCACCGATAAAATGGAATCGTCAAGAGAAAGAGGAGTCGGCTGTGTAATATAAATGTTTGGTGATTGAACATAGCAGCCATGCGTATCCTGCGCCACTACATAGTAGTACCTATTGGGAAAGGGTTTCAAATTTGTGGCCACGGAGTCAATCTCATGCGTGCAAGGAAAACCACCTGAACAGGGAGCTGAACCCGAGCCATCGACCCACCATATGTATTGATATGGACCGGTGCCCCCGGAGGCAGCTGCTATCCCAACACCGTCATTGAAACCGAAACAGGTGACATTGGTAACGTTAATGTCAACTTTGAGTGTGTCTGGTTGTGTGACGGTAACTTGTAGAGAGTCTTGACAGCCGTTGTCATCGCTTACAGTTAGGCTATAAATACCTGCACTTAAACCACCCGGGTTCGCAGAGGTGGAGCCGTTGCTCCACAGATAAGTATAGTTAGAAGTACCACCTGAAGTCGAGGTGTATATTTTTCCCGTGTTCGATCCAAATCCATTGGCAAGGTTGCAGAGGGGAATAGTTACTGAATCAACAGCAGAAACAACGCTATCCGGATCTGGAATGGATATGCTGACTTGAACCTCGCACTCGAAACTGTCGGCAACAGTGACGAGGTATGTTCCGGCAGGTTGACTGGTAATTGTCGAAGCTGTATCTCCTGTATTCCAGTTATATGTATAAGGTGGCCATCCGCCTGTTGGGATGATGGTTGCGGTCCCATCTGCCACTCCGGGGCAGGATGGTTTCGTAAATGATGTAGTGTAAACAAAGGTGTCAGGTTCGAGAATGATTCCTGAGGCGGTGTCGCTGCACCCTAGTGAATCGAAAATGCTTACGGTGTAAGTGCCGGATAAAAAGCCGGTGAAGTCATTGGTGTCTCCGTTGGACCAAAGGAATTCATAAGGAGGACCATTGGAGTAGGGCAGACCTCCGGAGCCGCTTCCGTAGATTTTGGCATCGTTCCAAGAACAACCTGTCATGTGACGAATGGAGTCGATTGAGGCAACGATAGGAGGGGTCACCTGGACGGTAATCTGAGTTGTGTCAAAGCAATGGTTGCTGTCTGTGATAGTGACTGTGTAAAGCGTGGTAGCGGTGGGGAATGCCTGAGGTTGTTCGATGGTGTCATTACTCAAAGAGGAGCTGTTGTCCCACTGATAGGCGATACCTCCCGGGTGATAGATCAGTTGAACTGTATCCCCAAAACAGATGTAGGGTGAGGCATTGGTGTCGAATTGCACTGGGTCAAAAACCTCGATGGTCTTTGCGTGGTGGCGTGTAGTTGAGTCGATCACGTACATTCTCAAGCAGAACGTGCCCGGAACATCAAATTGATAGGTCAACGTTTGTCCTGTACCGACCAATGTGTCGTTGAGATACCATTCGATGGACTCGCTACCACTGGCCCCTGTGGTAGTATTCGTAAACGTTACGGTTTCATTCAAACAGATGTTCGTGTCCGATTCTGTGAAGTTCGGCATCAAAGGGTTGCAAAGCTCTTGACCGAATTTTACTAGAAACCCAACAGTATAAGATGATGAATTCGATACCATGGCAATATCGTCAATTCCATCACCATTCACATCTCCCATGAATGTTGCAAGAGAGGAAGTTTGGTCGGATTCTGCATTGTAGTCAATAAAGTTTGAATCTAGAGTTGAAAATTTGAAAACTTGACCCAAAGAGTCTAATGATAAGTTGAAGAGGTTAAAGCCATTGGATACGAGCATGTCAACATGCCCGTCATGGTCGACATCGCGTCCGTCACCAAGATTTATCACCCCGAAAGGAGAGAGGTTATAAACATACTCATCCATCAAGATGGACTCGTATATGACCGACATAAGCGAGTAGCTTCCGATTGAGGTGATTGAATAAACATAGAACCAACCACCTTGACAGAAAGTTGTACCAGCTCCTATTGCCACTTCTTGGTTGCCATCATTGTTCAAATCACCAAGGTGGGCGGCAGCAAAACCAAAGCCTAGGGAACCATCGCCCCCGGTTATCGGATATGAGTTCAAGACCGTCCCATTAGCCGCTAACAAAATCAGCCATGCTTTTCCAATTGAATCGTAAGGAGCACCCACTAGTAAATCGTTTACTCCATCGCCATTAATATCGCCAACACATGTGAGCGAATGTCCAAAGCCTCCCTTCACGGATGAGTTCATCGAACCCGAGGTTGCGGAAATCTTTTGCCTGGATGCCACCTCGGCATTGCTGTCTAAGAACAAAATCCAAACGGCTCCGTAGTCAGTCCCGCCATCATCGGTTCCCGGAGCGCCAACAGCGATGTCGGTAATTCCGTCCCCATTAAGATCACCCATCGAACATGTTTTGAAGCCAAATTTGTCTCCGCTCGAAAGTCCGGTTCCAAATCCTCCAACTGATTCAGTGATAATGGAGACCTTCTTGACCTGTCCCTGATCATTTTCAATTAAGACCAATCGAACCATTCCTTCTTCAATAACTTGATTGTTTATATTGTCGTAAACATCTGCAAAGCCTTGAATAACGTCCCCGACACAGTTTCCATCAAAGTCACCTAAGCTTGCGATACTTGGAGTGGCGGAATTCAATTCAAGCTCCCAGCTCTGTTCCAGATAATCACTGGAATTAGAGGGATCGATAGAATAACAGCCGCTTTCAGTTAAAATGCTAACGATAATAGAGTCTTGGTCCGTGCAAGAGCTATCCAGAACAGTTTTCAGCCGAACTCGGTATTGAACCGCATCGTTAAAGGTGAAGTTTAGGTTTGAACCACTAGCTATTAACTGGTCATTCACATACCAATATTGTGATCCGGATGTTGCGGAGTTATTGGTTAGATTAAGCGTAGTTCCAATTGGTATGGCTGTATCTCCGATTGATATCGCGGCCAAGTCATTACAACAGTTAATGGATGAATTGAAAATGTGAATTAAACCGGACACCTTATCATTCCCAAGAGTATCAATCATATACGAACCGAAGGCGAAATCCGAAATATTATCCCCATCGATGTCTCCCACAATGGCAGCGGAGGATCCAAAACGACCAAGCGTAGATTCATTCAAGGTGTAGAATGAATTTAGTTCAAAGATTCTTTGTTCCTCAACATTGCCGCTTGCGTCAAGGCTTATCAGTTGGAATGTGTGTATGAAAGGATTCAACACCTCAAAGCTTGAATATGCAATTTCGTCCGTGATTCCAATCAAAAATTCGGTAGTTCCGTCTCCATTGATATCGAATCCGTTGGAGACGCTAACAATTCCAGCGTTCCAGTTAGGTATCACCAAGTCATCGCCATTAAGTTCCCCGATTCTATGTTCAACACCTGACTCACCAAGAGTCAAGCGCTTGTGTGAGATTACGTTTCCACCGGTGTCCAGACTGAGTAGGTGAATCAACCCCGAGGATCCACCATTCAAGCATTCGTAAGAATTACGATCAGCAAGAATTAGCACTTCAGGATTTCCGTCAGAATTGATATCTCCCAACAGATTACAATCAGCGCCAAAAAAATCCTCATCCTGGTTAGAGGCGAATCCTGCTTGGCCATTGGTTATTTTTTTGTGAGAAGTTACATGGCCTGCGGTATCTAGAAAAAGAACCCATGCAGTGCCAAGCCAAGCGCTCGAAGTGAGTACTGAAACAGGTTCACCAACAAGCAGGTCGTTTACGCCATCCCCATTAAGGTCACCAATGTTGGCCACCGAATGACCAAAGTGACCATTGTTTGTCAGGGTGCCGGTAAAAGAACCTTGCCCCTGAGTTATCAGCTGCTTGGATGATACGTTCCCTGAGCTATCGAGGAACAAAATCCAAACAGCCCCGAAAGGATAGCTGGAAGCGAGATGATGGGGCGCTCCAACTGCGAGATCAGTGACACCATCTCCATTCAAGTCACCCATGGAACAAATGCTTGTTCCAAATTGGTCTCCGGTTTGAAGTCCGGCTCCGAAATTCCCAGAGTCGCTGGATATTTTTTGATGTGAACTTACTTGGCCGGATGCGTTCAGAAATAAAATATAGATAGCTCCCGTGTCGTATTGACTATACCCATATGGAACTCCAACCGCTATATCTGGAACACCATCATCATTGAAATCTCCAAGTTCGGCTACGCTACGTCCAAAGTCGTTGTAGTTACTAGAATAACTATCGAGAGACCCGGTAAAACCTCCCTGCGTATCGGAAATCACCTGAAGCAAATCGGCTCCTAGACAGCTGCTACCAAAGAATACGGTTACATGGGTCGTATCAGCATCATAGCAGGGTTCAAACAGCTTGAGCACCACCTCGTGCTGCCCAAAGCTTGAGAAGGAGTAATTAAACGAACTGTCATTGGAAACAAGCACTCCATCTACGAACCAGGCTATGGAATCTCCAAACGTACCTGCATTCGAAAAGGCGAGCGAGGTTCCAAGCAATACGCTTGTGTCATTGATATTGATATCGGCCTGTAGTGTATTGTTGATTTGAATAAGAGTTGAAGCTGAATCCACACACCCATTTGCATCTGTTCCTGTGACAGAATACGTGGTAGTATAAGTCGGAAATACATAAACACTCGTCCCCGTTGTGGCGCTTATGTTTTGGTTTGGCGACCATGCATAACTTACGGCTCCGCTAGCGGAGAGCAGGGTGGAGTCGCCTGAGCAAATCAGGCTGTCACCGGAAACGGTAACCGTTGGGGCGGTGTAAAGAATCACGGCTACGTTGTCGTCATCGGAGCAGCCGTTGCTGTCAATGACAGTGACCGAATAAATGGTTGTGACCGAAGGAAAGGCGAGGGGATTGGCAATGGTGTCGTTGGTGAGCGTAGCGCTGTTGTTCCATTGATAAAGCACACCACCGGCCGCGCTCAATTGGACAGTGTCACCTGGACATGCAAAGGTGCTGCTTCCGGCATCGGCTATCGGGTTGGGGTGGACGGTGATCAATTCTTGATGAGAGCGCATACACGAATCGACAACGACCAGTTTCACAAGGTGCGTCCCTACTGTGGAAAATGTATAAGAGAAGTTGGCCGAAGTAGCCATTAAGGAATCATCAATATACCATTGATAGGTTGGTGAAAAGAGGTTTGATGAACCGTTGGTGAACGTTATGTTTTCACCACTACAAATGGAATTGCTGCTGGAATTGAAATCAGCAATTAATGGGCAACAGGTATCGCGGAGGGTGAGAACATAAACGGCACCACGGTTAGGGCCTCCGGCATCATCCTCACGCGCACCAATCACTAAGTCGTATAGTCCATCTCCGTTCAAATCGTCAATGATTTCGACATCGTAGCCAAAACGATCGCCATTTCCAATATATGAGCTCAGTTGCGGTAGATTCGAAGAAATTTTACCCTGTTGGAACACGTATCCCGAGCTGTCCAACGAAAGAAGCCATGCGACTCCATCTTGGTTGTTGTTTTCAGTGTAGAGCCAATTGCCTACAAGAACTTCTTTATAACCGTCACCATCGATATCATGCGCGTCAGAAAGGGCAGAACCAAATTGCCCGTTATTCGGTAGGGTAGCGCTAAATCCATTTTCACCCTGAGAAATGCGTTTGCTGGTACCAATAACACCTGTTGAGTCTATTGTGATCAAGTAAAAACTACCGACAGTATTGTTATTAATCGGTGTCTTATAACCATGAGAACCAACCAAGATAGTGGCTGAATAATCATGAGCTTCGAAAAGCGCGAGATCAATGCCAAATCGATCGCTCGCAGACAATGTTATGTCTAAGTTGCCGCTGATTGCAGAAATTTCTAAATGATCGCTAACGGTTCCATTAGAATTTAGAAACAGAATCCAAATCGAGCCATCATCCGTTCCAGCATTATCTGAGCTTGGAGCCCCCACTACTATATCGCGAACACCATCATTGTTTAGGTCAGGAACACCGATAACTGAGGTTCCAAACAAATCACCATTGCTGAGGGATCCGTTAAAACTTCCAGATGATGAGGATATCTTCTGTTTTGCCGATACGTTGCCAGTTGAATCCAAGAATAGTATCCACAGCGACCCCCGATCCGTTCCACCATCATTGGACCAACCTGCTCCGACAGCTAGGTCATTTACTCCATCACCATTGATATCCCCAATATCTGCAATACAGCGTCCAAAGAAATCATCGTTGGCTATTCCCGAACCAAACCCGCCAGAGTCTGAGGAGATCTTATTGTACATTAAGACTCCTGATTCGTCCGCCATTTTCATAATGTATATGGCGCCTTTGTTGGAACCACTACCACCGTCATCATCTTCGATGGCTGATACGGCCATATCAGGAACACCATCTCCATTGATATCCCCCAGGGCTTCGATGGCCATGCCAAATCGATCGTTATTGTCTAAAACAGCATAAAAATTACCCGATGTGTCTGAAATCTCAAACACAGAATCAACCTTCAAACAATTCGGCTCGGGTAGCAGGATGACCTCGATACTGTCTCGACTAATGCAATTAGAAGATGTATAAAGCAAGATTTTGTAATGTCCGTATGAACTAAACGAGTGAGTGAATGAAGTTGAATTGGAAATCAATGTTCCATTCACTAACCAAGCTATGCTGTCTCCGTAAGTTCCATTATTTGTGAAGGTTAGACTTGAGCTCGTTTGTAAAACGGTATCGTTTATGCTTATATCCGCATGTGCAAGGCAACACGTGTCTCTTAATCCAAGTATGTAGACGGCACCTCGGTCTGTTCCACCATCATCATCACTTCTCGCACCGATTGCCAGATCACCAATACCATCAGAATTAATATCTCCTAGGATGTCCACTCCAAAACCAAAGTGGTCCTGCGCTCCTAAAACGATATTGAATCCATTCGTGCCGGTGGTAATTTTTTTGTAGTCAAAAACATATCCGCTGCTATCCAAAGAAATAAGCCATGCGGCACCATCTTCGGTAGCGGACTCGCTATGGAACCAATTGCATACTAAAATTTCGCTGTATCCATCGCCATCAATGTCGTGGGCGTTCGAAATATCAAGCCCAAATCGGTTTCCATTTTGCAGGGTGGCGTTAAACCCGCCTTGTTGCTCGGTTATTCTTTTGGTACTACCTGTAACACCATTTGAGTCAATGGAAACGATGAACACTGAACCATCTTCATTGCCTGTTGCTATGGCACTGCCGGGCGCTCCAACAGCAATTTCCATAAAGCCATCATTGTTCAAGTCACCCAAGTAGCCAAATCCACTTCCAAATCGCCAATTAGCACCGATAGTAACATCAAGGTTCCCAGAGGTGTTCGAAACCTCGACTTCATTTGACACAGTTCCATTGGCGTTCATGTAGAGTATCCAAAATGAACCCGCATCAGTGCCACCATCATCGGTGTATGAACTTCCGACAATCAGGTCTGGAATATTGTCACCGTTGATATCGGGAATGCCAAGCACGCCTACTCCAAAGTTGTCATTGTTTACTAATGTTCCACCGAAAGAACCTTGAGTGTCTGATATTTTCTGTTTTGAGTCAACCGCGCCGGCTGAATCCATAAATAAAATCCAGACAGCCCCTCTGTTGGTTCCTCCATCGTCATCGTAAAGAGCACCGACCGCAAGTTCATTCACTCCGTCACCATTAAGATCACTAATGACACTGATGCTTCTTCCGAAGGCATCACCATTGTCAAGACCGGAGCCAAACCCACCAGAGTCTGAAGATATTTTGACATGACTTTGCACTGTTCCATCTGCATTGAGCATGATCATGTAAATGGCTCCAGTGTTTGAGGTTCCATCGTCATCGAAAGCTGCAGAAACCGCTATGTCCGGGACACCATCATTGTTCCAATCTCCAATGGATTCTATGAATCCACCAAACATATCTGAGTTGTCCAAATCCGTGCTGAAATTTCCTTGAGTACTTGATATCTTGGTTGTGGAATCAACCTGCAGGCAATTAGGATTCGGAAGAACTATCACCTCAACAGTATCGCGGCTATTGCAGAATCCGTCACTTGATTCAAGTATGACTTGATAGTGCCCAACTTCAGTAAACACCAAACTAATCGATGAAGCAGTATCAATACTATTTCCATTCAAGTACCAGGTGTGATCAAAGAGGTTGCAGCCACTGTTCATCGTTAGGTTAGCACCGAGCGAAACAATAGTGTCATTTTCAACGATATCCGCTACAACCGGACAGTAAATTGCTTTGATTTCATCATCAGTCAAAACCCTATTGTATACTCGCAGGTCGTCAATTTTTCCGCTCCAGAATTGAGATAAACTTCTTGAACATCCAATTTCAAGAAAATGTGATGTAAAGGATGTGCTTGCAGAATTGCTCACAGAAGTGGTTGCCACCAGTGTGCCATTTAAATAGGCTTTGCTCGTTGTGCTGTTTCGGGTTGTGGTTAGGTTATACCACTGATTAATGGTGTAGGGATTAGCGGCAATCATTCCACCTGCACCATTCCCGCAATAAATAATTCCGTTTACAGCACGCAGTGTAATGGCACCAAAATTCATGAACCCATTAGCATCCTGGGCCATACCGACCTTAGCCGTAGAACTAATTTGATCGGCTGTAAACCAAAAGCTAACCGTCCTATTTTGAAAGTCATAGGTGTATTCAGTACTAATACGATCATTTATGCCATCAAATTCATAGGCAGCATTTGGATTACCGTAGCGATCTGCAGTCAGCGAGACACCACCATATTCAACACCATGGTTAGAGTAGCCGCTTCCGTCCAGTGAATTTGAACTAAAAGGATAAAACAGTTTCAAGCTATCATTCAAAGTTGAGTAAGGGCTACACCACGAACTTTTAACCAGTATTTCGATTGTATCCGTCAGAGCGCAATTCGAGTCACTCGCAAAAACAACCACGTAGTAAAACCCGGGTTCATCAAATTGGTGAATTAGTGTGTCCGATTGCGACAGGAGATTTCCATTGATACTCCAGGCAACCGAATCATTGCACCCACCAACATTATTGAATGTCAAAATGGCTCCTTGAAGGATGACTGTATCATCTTCTTGAATACAAGGTGCAGCCGCACAATAAAGCTGACGAATCTCGCATTCATCGAGTACACGATTATAGACCCTCAGCTCGTCCAAACTACCTTTCCAATGACTGCTTGTTTCATTTCGCGCGACACCAATGACCAGGTGGGAATTTGTATCCGTTGCACTACCTATCGTCCCAGCCGTACTGGTGTGTTTTAAAACACCATCCAAAAAATAGTTAGTCGTTGTTGCTGAGCGCTGAAGCACCAAGTGGTGCCAAACATTTGTTTGAGGATTTGGATCCATCGTTTGTACCAAGTCTCCACCTGCACGACCTTGGATGCCATTGGTGTTATGAACACCAAAAAACGCCCCATAACTGAGCGTATTTGCGTCCTGAGTCATCATCACTCGAGTGCCGCTTCCTGCAGTTTCGCTGTACCAAATGGAAACCGTTCGGTTCTGATAGTCAAACTTGTGATCGGTGTCAATCCAATCGTTAACACCATCAAAGGAGTATGCAGAATTTGCGTTTCCGTAACGATCGGTGCTTAGACTTGCTCCGCCATTTACGATTCCGTTAATGTTGTTACCACTCGCATCATTCGCATTACCACTAAATGGATAATAGAGTTGTAGGCCATCATCTAACGAGTAATTCGAAATACAAACTTGTTCAACAAGAACCTGGACCGTGTCATATAACCCGCAATCAGAGTCGCTGGCGTACACCACCACTTCGAATAATCCGGCTTGATTAAACTGATGAACTAATGTATCGTTTGAAGATAATAATGTTCCATCGATGCTCCAGGCTACTGAATCGTTTAAACCTCCAATATTGTTGAATGTGATTGTTGAGCCTTGGGCAATAACGGTATCTGCTTGAGCAATGCATGGTGCTGCCGAACAATATAATTGTCGGACTTCACATTCTGAGAGAACTCGATTGTATACTCTTAATTCATCGACTTTTCCATTAAGGAATCGATTGTTCAGGTTGCGAACAACGCCAATGACCATGTTATTTTGAATTGCAGTACTGCTGCTGGAATTGGATGCAGCAGATGCCACCAAATGGCCATCTAAATAGTAATACACTGAGCTTCCATCCCTTACCAGTACGATATGGTACCACGTGTTGGCACTCATAGATGAATTCATGGTGACGGCTCCAGTACCCCCTGCCAATGCTCTTAAATCGGTGTAGCTGAATATAGTAGCAGTCAAGCCACCATACGTCAGGATGGCTGATTGTTGTTCAATGATCGCTTGTTCCTGAATTGTTGTTGTGTTGAGCAAAGCCCAAAGACTTACAGTGCGGAAGTTGTAATCGAAATAAGTCCCTGTGTTTATGTAGTCATTTACCCCATCAAAGGATGCTGCGCTGTTCGAGTTCCCAAATCTGTCGGTGCCATATGTAGCACCCCCAATTACGGTTCCGTTGTTGCCATTACCGCTGGCATCATTGGCGTTACCATTAAAAGGATAATAGAGCTTAAGGCTATCAAGAAGCGTAAACTGAGGGTAAACAGCGGTGGTTAATGAGACAGTAATCCCAAGAAAGACGATTAGTGCTTTCCGCAGCATTTAGAGTAGGTCAGGCGTGAAGTTGTTAGACGCACAAAATACCAAAAAGGTTTCCTAATAGAATAACAAGGGCATTAAACGTTTATGGAGACAGAATGAACTAATTTCGCGGCCTCAAAAAAATGGGAGAGGGATATGTTTGATTGGAAAGAAATAAGTACAGCCACAATGGTGCTTTTTGCGGTGATAGACATTATTGGCTCTATTCCGATCATTATTCAGCTTCGTCAGAAAGTTGGGCACATTCAAAGCGAGAAAGCCAGCATTGTGTCTTTGGTCATCATGATCGCTTTTCTTTATCTTGGGGAGGAAATCCTTCATCTCATCGGAATCGATATCAACTCCTTTGCGATTGCCGGTTCTTTCATCCTATTTTTCCTCTCCTTGGAATTAATACTTGGGATTCGGTTGTATCGCGATGAGATGCCGACCAGCGCCTCTATTGTGCCATTGGCATTTCCGCTGATTGCTGGCGCTGGAACGATGACTTCATTAATCTCGCTCAGGGCTGAATACGAAGTCCAAAACATCATTGCAGCCATTGTCATCAATGTCATTTTAGTTTATGCTGTGCTCAAGACCACAAAGAAGATTGAACATTTTTTAGGCCCGACAGGAATTGCAGTGATTCGAAAAGTGTTTGGGATCATTCTCTTAGCCATTGCGGTCAAGCTGTTCAGAACAAATATTGGCGTGCTTTGATTGATGCTAACTTAGCCGCGTGAGTCTGAAATCCTTTGCCGCAAAGCTTTTTGCACGATATGAAATCGCCCGAATCAGGAGATGGGCTGCAAACCCGATAGTTGAACAGCAGAAAACCTTCCAGTCGCTCTTGTTGGCATTGAAGGGATCGGCCTTCGCCAAGGATCATCATCTTTATATAGGACTTAATTACGATGATTGGAAAACACGCGTTCCGATTCGAGATTATGAAGGCCTCAAAAGCTATGTGGAACGCATCAAGTCAGGCGAGGAAAATGTTCTGATCAAAGGGCGTCCGCAATATTTCTGCAAAACATCCGGCACAACTTCAGGCACTAAATACATCCCCATGTCTTCGGATGGTATTTCAGCTCAAACTCGCGCAGCGCGAAGTGCCTTGCTTTGCTACATAAATGAGACTGGAAATGCAGATTTTGTTTCTGGTAAGATGATCTTCCTTCAAGGCAGTCCGGTGATGGAAAGTGTGAACGGTGTTCAAGTGGGCCGTTTATCCGGAATAGTCGCTCATCATGTTCCAAAGTATTTACAGCGAAACAGAATGCCATCTTGGGAGACCAATTGCATGGATAATTGGGAGGAAAAGGTGGACGCCATTGTGGATGAAACCAAGTATGCCGACATGCGGTTGATCAGTGGTATTCCGCCTTGGGTGCAGATGTATTTTGAACGGTTGATTAAAGAAACAGGCAAGAAAACTATTAGGGAAGTCTTCCCGAGGTTCAGTGTTTTCGCGCATGGTGGAGTTAATTACCAGCCTTACAAACCTCTAATGAAGCGATTGATTGGAGATGATGTGGATAGCATCGAAACGTATCCCGCATCGGAGGGATTTATTGCTTTTCAGGATTCGCAAAAGGAAGCGGGTATGCTTCTCAATTTAGATGGAGGAATATTCTACGAGTTTGTGCCCGTGGCTGAGCTATATAGCGAGTTCCAAACACGGATTTCGTTGAAGGACGTAAAGCTTGAAGTAAACTATGCTATTATCCTCAACACCAGCAGCGGACTATGGGGTTATTTGATCGGAGACACCGTGAAGTTTGTGTCTACATCACCTTATAGAATCATGGTGACAGGTAGAATTGCACATTTTATTTCAGCCTTTGGAGAGCACGTCATAGCGGAGGAGGTAGAAAATTCTATGAGCAACGCATGTAAGAAATTCGATGTTGAAGTGTCTGAGTTTCATGTTGCCCCGCAGGTTAATCCTTTAGATGGGTTGCCATACCATGAATGGTTTGTAGAGAGCGATGGAACGCTAGGTGAGGATTTCGCAGCCAGCCTAGATGAGGAGCTGCGTAACGCAAATTCCTACTACAACGATTTGATAGTCGGCAGCGTGCTTCAGCCATTGAAACTCAAACTACTACCGAAAGGAGCGTTTAACAAATACATGGAGTCTATCGGAAAACTAGGAGGGCAAAATAAACTTCCAAGATT
Organism: Flavobacteriales bacterium; assembly: GCA_041391765.1. GTDB lineage: Bacteria > Bacteroidota > Bacteroidia > Flavobacteriales_G > Salibacteraceae > SHAN690. Next base: position 58,344 of record JAWKNJ010000019.1, read on the forward strand.
GGCCAATGATAGAAAGATTGCTGATGAACTGGCGAAGAAGCCTTAGTTATTAGCGATAACTCCCTTTTTCCCACCAGCTGAATCCGGTGCACTTGTCACCTTTCAAGGCTAGAACAAGATAATCCTTGTTTCTCCATAAGTAAACTACGTAGTACTCACCGGCAGGTATTTTGAATTGTGGGGGTAAACTTTTACCCAGCATTTGTCCATTTCTACCTACGGTGACTTTTTGGTTTTCATATTCTGAAAGAGGACCTCTGAAATAGGGTTCTTCCATTTGAGCAACGATTCCATCTGCATTTGTTCCGGCAATCTTGAACTTTTTGGCCAATTCCTTCATGATCTGATGAAATTCGCTGTTGGTGGTGTCGCAGTAAGGGTTACTGTATGACTTCAATCTCCTGTATTCGCTTCCAAGATCTTCAATGCTTGCATCAGCAATGCTTTCCAGACTTGTGCCGCAGGCAGTAACACCCTGAGCAAAACTTCCAAGGTGGATGAAAAGTAGAGTTGCAAAAACGAATGCTTTCATATTGTTTGGATTTGAAGTGCGACAAAAATGGGAAAATCTCAAAAAGGACGAGTTTTTGAAAAATCAAAGTCCATAAGTGAATCCCGCATTGAGGATGGGGTTTTGGTAGGGGCTGTAAGGTGAATCCAGTAAATTGAATAAAAGGGTTAAACCGAAACCGGCTCGGTCTGTGAAGCGATGAAGGTATCCACCACCAACCAGAAAGCTGTTTACGCTGAATCGCTCACCATTGCCACGCCAGTTGCCATTCAGCATGTTGTATTCAGTGTGAGCAAAAAGTCCTTTGAAGAAAAAGTAGCGGGTGAAAACAGAGCCTCCGTAAATGTTGTCAGAGAAGTTGTAGGTCTGAGATTTAAGGCTGATATATGTGTAGGATGGTTGCAACCCGACCGACCATCGGTCTGTGATCTTATAGCCACCCATTGGAGCGATACTCACATAGGTGTAATTTCCAAATTGAGCCCCTAGATTTCCACCGAAAAAAAGCCTTTCTTTCAAAGGGATTTTGTCCTTTTTAGGAGTTGAACGACCGCTATCCATGCCGAAATCTTGTGCGCCAAGATTTAAGCATATAAGCAAGATAACCATGGAAAGGAAGTATCTCATGCCACAAAGGATGTCAAAGTTTGAGAATTCCTTGCTCGGCTTAACCAAATTTCTCGCTAGTCTATAATGGCTTCCAAATGAATAATGGCGTTTTGCGCATCCTTCTCCAGGTCTTCAATAAGTGAGGCCGATGTTACTGCGTCAACATCCTCAAAATGATAGCTTCCATCTCCGCTGGTAGTGAAATAGACAATGTTATTCGCACCGATCGTTCGAAGGTGAAATGCAGCGACTACTTCAGGTGCCCTCCAAACTTCCCAAGTATGAAGTATCAAAATGGCGGTCCATTCGTCTGGATCAATTTCCGGTAGTTTGTCAACGTCAATTCCTTTTATTACGACATCTGAAGTAGAATAGTGGGTGCAGAGTTTGGCAGTAAGGTTGTTCTTATAATTGCTTCCCTGATAAGCTATTAGCAGGGATTGTGGTGCGTCATCTGAACCAATTTTGAACTCAACGGCAGGGCGCATGCGGTGGGTAAACCAATACCATGTCATGAATAGTGCAAACAACAAGACTAGAGCACCGAGAATACGAATCAGAGTTTTCATCGGTTGGATAGGTTTTCTCAAAAATAGGGAAATTAATTCCTATCGCATTGATTGGTAAATGATTAGTGTTTGAACGGTTGAAGTTGTTACGAGTTGGAATGTGGCTCGTGGCTACTTTCCAGTGAATATTTTGAAGTAGAATCCTGGTCTACTCATTCTGGATCGGATCTTGTCAATGTCAAATCCAGACAAAACCATTTCTTGGATAGACTTATTTCCAATCGCTCTCGTGACAATGAAATTGGTTAGCCATGGTCTGCGCATGGTCAGTTGTAGCCAATAATTTAATTGGAGCTCACCCCAAAGTCTTCGATAGATTTCGCGATCGTATTCCTTGTTGAACGAGGCACTGAAATTTTCACTTTCAAAGGCTCTTTTCAAATGGTCTGCTGCCACACGACCGCTTCGAATCGCATTTGCAATCCCTTCACCTGACAGTGGGTTAATCAATCCAGCCGCATCGCCAAGGAGCAAAAAACGTTCACCTGAAATATTCCGTTTCTTGCTTCCCAGGGGTAGTCCAAATCCTTTGATGTCCTCTAGTGCACTAGCATTTTTGAATCGATCCTTCACATTTGGGTGATTTTCGATGATGTCCATCAGCATCTTTTTAATATTCGGCTTTCTCTTGGCAATGTGGGCGCTCAGCATGCCCAAACCGACATTCGCCCTATTTCCGGGAAGGGGGAATATCCAAAAATATCCGGGTAGCAATTCCTTGTAAAAGTGCAGTTCTACAGCATTGTCATTTGAAAATCCGCTGACGTTCTCGTAGTAGATCCGAAGTCCAGCGCAGTGATGGTTTTTGTCAACGCCCCAATCCGTAAACTCTCTCGCCACAATAGAGTGAGCACCATCCGCACCAAGGACGATTTCTGCTTCAATTCTGGTTCCATTTTCCAACGTTGCAACGACCGTTTGATTCTCACGGGCAATGGTTTTTACACCCGAACCATTGAATGCCGTAATGGCATCGGACTTTACGGCCTGGTTGAACAAGAATTGGTCAAAATCAAGACGAGGAGAAACGTAGCCGGTGATTTCCTGTTTGTTAAGACTCAGGTCAGCGTGCTTGTAATTTGGCGCGACAAATCGAACCGCTTTGCACCAGATTTTCTCCTGAAATTGATCAAAAAGCTCCGAAACGTCAAATGGCAGCATTTTCAGCTGATTCACGACATCAGGGCTTAATGCGTCACCGCAAATTTTATCTCGCGGAAATTCACTTTTGTCAATCAGCGCAACGGACAACCCAGAGTTGTGAAGCGAGAGCGCAGCACTCGTGCCAGCTGGTCCCGCACCAATAATCATTACATCAAATCGGTGCGTCATGAATTATTTATGAAGCTCCTTTCTGATGTTGATGAATGTTTCATACGGCACGTCTACTGCGGCACTATTAGCAAGCCATTCGGGAATAGCTCCCCCGGGATTAGCGCTTACGATGTACTCCAGTTGACACTTTGATTCGCCTAGCGGAGTGATGATCCATTTTGAGTCAGAATCAGTGATTCGAACCATGTCATCATTATCTTTCACATAGCCTTTTACTGGTATCCCAATACTCGTGACCACACCAGTTTTTCTATCTGTCGTAAAAACCAATTTAAAAACACCATAGCGGTCACTCACCGGCCAGGGAGCTCCGGTTACAGAATACTGAATCTGAGTGGAATCGTTTGGTCGCTCCAGTATTGTCAGCTCTTTGGTGTCTGGAAAAGCATTGGGATGTTCATCGATGTGTTGAAGGAAGTGAACCATGCTGGAAGCTGGAACATTTAAGGTCATCACAGATTTGAATGAATCGAACCCACTTGTAGGGTGAGGTCTTGTGTACACTTTGATTCCATTCTCATGCTTTTTCAATTCCCAGTCTTGAGAAAATCCTACCACTGGAGCTATGAATAATAGAAAGGAAAGGCAATTCTTGATCATCGGGTCAAAATTAATCGCTGAAGCTTTGCAAGTTGGCTTCCACTTAACCATGTGGTAATAATTACTCCGTTCATTTGCCGGGTGAAAAAGTACTTGGCCGAGATGTTCGGCACGTTTGCCTTGGTTTTGGTTGGAACGGGTGCCATCATCGTTGACGATTATAGCGGTGGAGCAGTTTCGCATCTGGGAGTATCTGTTGCATTCGGGCTGATTGTGACCGCGATGATCTACACCTTCGGTAAACTGAGCGGAGCGCACATTAACCCTGCGGTTAGCATTGGGTTCTTATTAAACAAAAAACTTAATGGCCGCGATTCGGTTGGTTATGTCACGTTTCAATTGATTGGAGCCATTTGCGCGAGTTTGATTTTGAAATTGTTGTTTGTTCATGATCGTCTGGGAGCAACTATTCCATCAGGCACAGCTTTGGAGTCGTTTGTATTAGAATTGATCATGACGTTTGGTTTGATGCTTTCCATATTAATTGTTTCAAAATATTTACCCGCTCTTACGGCTATTGCTGTGGGCGCGGTTGTTGGTTTGGAAGCATATTTTGGCGGGCCTACTTCCGGAGCATCAATGAATCCGGCTCGGTCCATTGGGCCGGCACTCATTTCAGGAAATTGGCAACATCAGTGGATTTATGTTGTCGCACCCATTGTTGGTGCCGTATTAGCCGCGATTTTATTTAATACTATCCTTAAGAATCCAAACCCCTTAAACCATGAGCAAGCTTAATTTGCTATTCGTCTGCATTGAAAACTCCAATAGAAGTCAAATGGCTCAGGCTTTTGCGAAGATTGTTGGCAGTGACAACGTACTTGCTCTTAGTGCAGGATCTGCACCCTCTGGAAGGGTTAACCCCAAGGCGATTGAAGCGATGAAGGAATTGGGTTATGATTTATCCTCGCACGAAAGCAAGTCGGTGAATGACCTACCTGATGTGGAGTTCGATTATGTGGTCAGTATGGGTTGTGGAGATAAATGTCCATGGGTGCCTGCTAAACAACGTTTAGATTGGGAAATTCCTGACCCCAGAAATATGGATGAAGACGAATTTCGTCAGGTCAGAGATCTAATAGGTGAGAAGGTGAGGAAGTTGATCAGCGATCAGTTGTGATGCACCTGAAACACTTTGATGAAATCTTCTACATCCACACCTGCGTCCAGATAGTAGTGCAGCCGTGATATCACTTCGTTTACCGCTTGATTTGGCAGACCCAACATGAGCGTTGCCTCCTTAAGCATAGCGATCTCGTCATTCGATATTTCGCCATCCGCGATGACCATAAGCACCAGTTGATGAAAGATCACGATGCGCTGCATTTCGCTCGCAGGTATAGGGTGCTCAGATGATTTGGTAAATAGGGACTCCATATCCATGGGTTCGACCTGGAGGTATTCGGCAATAGCATGCAAAAAATCATATTCTTCATCACGGTGCTCACCATCAGCACCTGCGACCTTGATGAGTTCGCTTAAAATGCGGAGCTTCTCTTCTTTCGAAAAGTTCATGTTACTAAGATGATCTAAAGCAGGTGTATTCATTAGAATGGCTCGGCTCCCGTGCTGGGGCCAAAGGAAACATCGAAAATCGAATCCTCATCTACATGAATTCCCTCTTTGTCGTGGTACAATTCTGAAAGGTGTTCGAAAACTTCATCTTGATGGTTCACAAAACGACTTGCGATAGTATGCGCCAAATCCACCTTTGCTTCATCATGACGGTGAAAAAACTCACGTAATTTTTGCTCAAATTCTTCTTTAATTCTGTCCATTTCTGATGTTTTTGGACGATGAATATACAACCAATTAAAAGCCTAATGGCATTCTATCTTTGCTCCAAATCATCGTAGTGTGGAGTTTAAGTTAAGACCTTGGGAGATTGAAGATTTATCCTCTCTCGTAAAGTACGCGAACAATCCTAGGATAGCGGCCAACTTAACAGATGGGTTTCCATATCCTTACACCGAAGAAAACGGTCGCGTTTTTTTGGAGAGATTCACCACGGCCAGTCCAACGAATGTTATGTGCATTGAGGTGAATGGCGAGGCAGCGGGTGCCATCGGGCTTCATGCACAAGGCGACATCATGCGCAAGAGCATGGAGATGGGATATTGGTTGGCTGAACCTTATTGGGGGAATGGAATCATCACCAAAGCCATCGCGCAAATGGTGGATTATGGTTTTCAAACCTTTGATGTCAATCGAATTTTCGCCCGCCCCTATGGTAGAAACGTAGCATCTCAGCGGGTTTTAGAAAAGGCTGGACTCAAAAAGGAAGGGCATCTCAGGGACGCAGCATTCAAGAATGGAGAATACGATGATTTGCTAGTTTATGGTGTAATCCGATCTGACATCGATAACTAGCTTGGCAAAACCGAAACCATCTTCTGAAGCAGCAACGAGTTTGGAATGGTAACTTTTTGTCCATCCGGAGTTTCTAGGAGTAGAAAGTAGTACCCAATATTCACCACTTTTCCTTCCATCGGGCTTTCCTTGTCGTGAATGCGGATGGTGTCTCCGAGCTTCACCGGATGGTTGAAGAACAGAATCAGACCTGAAGTGATGTTGGATAGGAGGGACCAATTGGCGAAAAAGGCGATTCCGAATACCGTAATTGCTGAGGACAGAAATATCAGCAATTCGCCTTGCTCAATTCCCCAAATAGCCGAAATGATCAGTATTCCAAGCGTGATTACACTGAAGTTTATGAGCTTCACAGTCATCTTTCTTCGCTGAGTACTGAAATTGAATCTTCGCAGGGCGCGGCTAATTGAGCTTCTGGAAAGCAAACGGAGAACGATCATTGCTGCGATTACAATGGCAGTTTCAATCACTTCAATGCTGAACTCGATCATAGGTCGGTATGTGATGCGAATGTATTTAGTAGTGCACTCTCCATAATTCATTGTGATCGATGTAACGCAGATTTTTTTTCATGACAGGTATTTTCGCAGCATGGTCAGGATTCTTATTTCTTTATTTCTAGCGTTTACAGTTGGTATATCTTTTGGGCAATCAAAGCTTGGGAACTGGCAAGCCTATATTAACAATACTCGAATTGGAGAAAGTCAATGGCATTTTCAGGGTGATGTTCAACACCGCACGCATGATCTCGTGGCGGACATAGACCAAATCATTATTCGTCCCGGAATTCAGTACATGCACCCAGAAAGTAAGTCCAGTTACTTGCTGGGATATGCTTTCTTCATTTTTCAGGATGAAGGCAAGCCGAATAACACGGTTACCGAACATCGTATTTTTCAGGACATAGATTTGAGGCAAGGCATAGGAAGGGTTGCGGTTCGTCATCGATATCGCATTGAAGAAAGATTTGTGAATTCAAACCCTTTTGCTTTGCGGTTTCGATATTCCTTATTTCTGAACATTCCGATCAATAAGCCGAAGATTGAAGCAAAGACTTTGTATGTGCCAATTTGGAATGAAGTCTTCATCAACGCCAAAGGCGCTCCCTTTGACAGGGACTGGCTTTTTGGCGGACTTGGTTATCAGCTAACTGAGGATTTTGCTTTACAGTTTGGAGCCATGAATCAGTTTCGGACTTCGGGGCCGAAGGCGCAGTTGATCCTTTCGATGCACCACAACATCAAATAAAAAAGGCGCTCGTTTCCGAGCGCCTCCCTGATAACCACACCTAACCGACTATCATTATTTTAAGTGAACTCTTGAAGTTCCCAAGTAGTTCTTACCGGAGTAAACATCGATCTTATAGATCCCACTCTGAAGTTTTGCCTCAGGCTTGTACACCATGTCGATGTGCTTCTTTTTCACCGTTTCTGTGATCACATTGTCTGATGATGCAATCAACTCGCTATTGATTTCAGATTCGTAGAAGCTGATCGTGCTTTCATTGCTTGACACTTGATCTCCTGAAGGGGTGATCATTTTGAAGTAAAGGTTTCCAACCATTTCTTCTGGGATGTCAAATCCGACCTTCAACTTCTTAGTCTTACGAGCAGCCACGGTCAATCGTTCTTTCTTGCCCTTCGTAGCTTCAACTAAGGAGTTGTTTACCGCTACTTGATTCAAGCTTGCTATCATCGATGTCAACTCTATGTTTTCATCTTTCAACATCGCGACTTGCTGGTTCAACTTCAAGTTCTCCGCCATTGCATTGGCATAGTCAGATTTCAATCGTTCCATTTCAGTTGTCATTTCTGCTTTGATCGATCTCAAGCCTTCGACTTCCTTTATCAACTTCTTCGCCTTCGCGTTTTCGTTAGACATCTGGTCGATTTTTGACTCGCTACCTTTTTGGGCAGCTACAGCGTCTTTCCATTTTTTGGTCACCGAAGCGTTTTGGCCTTTCATGACATTCAATTCGCCCATCATGTCCGCGATGCTCTTCTCCAATGAAAGCTTTTCAGATAACAGGCTTTCATTTTTGATCTTTTCAGCGTTAGCTGATTCCATCCATTCGCTCATGGCATCGTGATACCATATAAGTCCTGCCGTGGTAGCGAACACCATCAAGGTAATGATGGCTGCGTATGCCTTGGTGATTTTCTCTCTACGAATAACTTCAGTGTTCATTTGTTTTATTGTTTGATGATACAAATGTTCAGCCATTGGATTAGGCATAAGTGAGTGAAGGATTAAAAGAGAATTAAAGTGAATCAGGCGTGCTGAAAGCGCACGGTGATAGTGGTGCCAACTCCTTCTTCAGACGCAATGTTTACTGAGCCTTGATGTAGATTCACAATACGCTGCACAAGTGAAAGGCCAATGCCGTGGCCAGGACGCTGAGCTACGTTCGACCCTCTAAAGAATGGGGCAAAGATGGAGTCCAAGTCCTTTTTTGGAATGCCAATACCTTGGTCGCCCACTGCAATAGTTAGCTCACCTTCCACAGAACATAGTGAGATGGTCGCCTTGTGATCATCTGAGTATTTACAGGCATTCTCAGCTAAATTAAAGAGCACGGTGCTGAGCAATGTTTCACTTCCATTAATGGTTAATGAGTCGTCATCTAAAGCTTCGTCCATTTCCACGTTTACCTGATAGAGTGGGTTCATTTTCTGCACGTCACCTATACAACTCCAGAGAATATCATCTATTCGACAATCCGTAAAACTGCTTTTCACTCCCTCAGATTCCGTTTGTGCTAGCAGTAGCAGTCGATTGGCTAAACGATTCAGTCGATGCATGTCATCGATCACAGAGGCAATGGTATCCTTGTACTCCTCGGTGGTGCGGTCTTGGAGCGCCAACACCTCAAGTTGACCACTGATGGCCGTGAGCGGTGTGCGCATTTCATGCGAGGCGTTTGCGATGAAGTTCTTCTGCGTTCTAAACGCATCATCAACCCTGATAAGCATCTCATTAAAGGCCTGAGCGATTTGTGCTATTTCATCTGTTCCTTCAGCCTCTTTGAGTCTAATACTCAAGTCTTCTGGTGTCAAACCTTCGACTTGCAGGATCAGATTTTTTACAGGCCGCATAGCCTGATTCGCATAAAACCGAGCAGTTAGAATGGTGATGAAGCCTCCGAGAATGAAGGCGATGATCAGTATGTTTCGGAGGTTTTTGATCTTTCTGTTTCCGAAAATGTCAATAGCTGATGCCATGATGACAAACCGGTCATAGCGCGATGTAAATAAAAGTCCCAGGAACTCTCGTTCTCCTTCTTGAAATGTGATCATAGAGTCAAGTCGAATTCGGTTGATCAACGACCTGTCTGTCGGCAACACATTTTCCTCGTCCAAGTCGAAAATGACATCATCTCGATAGTTGTAAATCCTCAAGGCCTCTTCAGGCAATCGTACCGGATTATCTTCTTCGATGCGATAAAGAAGCGACTCATCGATTTCGTCTACTTCAATCAAAAGCTTTGCGAGGTTCACGGATCGACTCACCAATCGCTCATAGTATTCTTCCTTGCGATAGTTTTCAGAGAGCAGGTAAATCGATAGCAGGATTAAAGCCAGAATGGCCGATGAAATGGTCCCGAACTGGATCGTCAGCCTGCTTTTGATGTTCATGACAACTCGTCAAGCGTGTAACCCAACCCAACACGCGTATGAATCAGTCGGGGTGCAAAGTCTTTATCCACTTTTTTGCGTAGCATGTTCACATATACATCAACCACGTTAGTTCCGGTATCGAAGTTGATGTCCCAGACTTTCTCCGCTATTTCAGCTCTGTCAATCACGCGGCCGGCATTTCGGAGAAGCAATTCAAGCAACGCAAACTCTTTTGCCGTTAAGGTGATTTGCTTGCCATCACGAATCGCTACTTTTTTGTTCAAATCCAATTTCAAATTAGAGAATTCCAAGAAATCATGCGTTTGTTTCGCTCCACCGGCTCTTCTAGTGTGAGAACGAATACGCGCCAATAACTCATTGAACTCAAAGGGCTTCACGAGGTAGTCGTCTGCACCCGCATCCAAGCCGGTGACCTTATCTTCAGTTGTGCCCAATGCGGTCAATAGTATGATCGGAATGTTTGATTTCGATTTGCGCACTTCACGACACAATTCAATTCCGTTTATATAAGGTATGATGACATCAAAAATCATCAGGTCGAAGTCGGAGCCAACGGCAAGTCTACGACCCATTTGCCCATCATAGGCAATGGTGACTTCATAGCCTGACTCTGTCAGACCCTTTTCCATGAAGGCGGCCAATTTAGGCTCGTCCTCAACAACCAGAATTTTCATACATCGAAAATGATAAATCAAATGTGCTTTGATTTTGTCATTTCTGAAAGCAATCTTTTGTTACTAGTCTGAATAGGTGATCCAGGTCACTGAAATAGCGGAATTCTAGGGATACCTTGTCCGAAAAAAGCCATGAAAAAGATCACATTATTAATCGTTGGGTTGAGCGTATTGAACTTGACCAATTGCAAATCAGAAGATCCAGATGATTCCATTCCAGACACAACCACTCCATCCTTAACGCAGGAGCAGGAAGCCAACCTCCAGTTCATGCAGGAAGAAGAAAAGCTAGCCAGAGACGTTTACACGACATTTTATGAGAAATGGGAAGACCATCCGTTTTCTAACATCTCGGGTAGCGAGCAGGATCACATGAATAGAATTCAAGCACACATGGATGAATACGGTGTGGAATCACTTGTAAAGGACGAAGCCGGGGTGTTCACTAACTCAGCACTTCAAAGCCTATATGATTCGTTGACTACGGTTGGGTTAGCGAACCAGGTAGATGCATTGATGATAGGTGCTGAGATTGAGGAACTGGACATCTTGGATTTGATGGATGCCATGGAAACGCATTTCCCTGAGGGCGATATCAACACCACCTATCAGAACTTAATGGATGCATCTAAGAAACACTTGTATGCTTACACGAAGTACATGTCGATGCAGTTTGACACCACGTATGTGCCAAGACACATGAGTCAAAGCTTGTATGAGCAAATGCGCGCGGAAGGCAAACATTGACATTTCGAGATAAGTAGTTAATTCGAGGCCATGAACGTAAGCGAACGTCTGGCCTCTTTTTTTGACCGCAAGGACGAGGAGCCCAATATTCAACTGGCTCTGGAAATAGTTACTAATCAGAACGCTGCGGCTGTCAGTGACCTTGTTCAATTGCTAAAAGTGGGAAAGCGAGACCAGCAAAGCGATTGCATCAAGGTGTTGTATGAAATAGGAGAAAGGCAGCCCAAGCTTATCGCTAAGCACTTTCAGGTCTTTTTGGAAACGCTAAACCATAAAAACAATCGCTTGCAGTGGGGCGCGATGACCGCCTTGGATTGCATTGCATTGGAAAATCCCGATTTGACCGCATCTCATCTTTCCGGAATCCTTGAAGCTTCAGACAATGATTCAGTGATCACAAAAGATCACGCTGTTGGAATATTAATCAAGCTGGCTTCTATTGAGAAGTACCGCGAAACAGCCCTTCCATTGCTTTTGGAACAACTAACGCATTGTGCGACCAATCAGCTTCCGATGTATGCTGAGCGTGCTTTGCCGGTGATAGTGGAAGAATGGAAAGGCCGCTTTGTGAGTGTACTTGAGAAGCGCATCCCTGAAATTGACAAGGATAGCAAGGTGAAGCGTGTGGTAAAGGTGATTCGGAAACTCCAATGAGCAAAAATCTAATGGATTGTTGATGATGAAGATCAAGCAGTTTATGATAATAGTTTCAGTTCTGGTTACAACATCATGTTCATATCATATCACAAAAAACTATAGCCTAACCAGAAACTCTAGCCTGATGGGGTGCGATCCATCGGTTACTAAAATGTTGGATTTAAAAGGTTTGAACATAAGGTACCTAGGTTCTATCAAGCTGGATGACCTGGGTTACACCATAAAATGCTCGGAGGAGCAAGCTATGGCTATGATCAAAGAGGACGCTTGTAAATTGGATGTACAATTTGTCAATATTTCAAGTGAGGCGTATCCAGATTACTCATCAACCTGCTACAGATGTGTAGCAGATATGTACATATTGGGAGAGGATACGGTTACGAGGAAGATTATTAATCGTGGAAAACGAAGCATACTATATTTTACAAATACCGAGACACTTGAATGGGATTCATTCGAGATAACAATGAGTGAGACGAGTACAGTGCCTTACCAATTATACATTGATATTAAGCTTCATGGTTCGAAACCAAGCATGGCTGGAATTCCAAAGTCAGTGAACAGTGAAGCAGTTGTGTATGCTGACTTGTCCGGTGTAAAAAAGTCTTATAAAACAGAACAAGGACTTAAACACTTAAACGGACTTTTTCAACTAGCTCAGCTTCACGCTTTTAGATTGTCTAGTTTCTTAGAATCAAAAGATGGTAGAACGGCCATGAAAGGAAAAGCGGGAGCTCAAGGTTTGGTCGATCAGATTTATGCCGATTTGAATGAAGAACGAAAAAGGTATGTAGAGGAGACCGAGTTTGGACAAAATAAGATTGCCCAAGAAAAGTGGTCTCAGAGCATATCAGACAGACTCGATGTTCAATAACAGATCATGTCAACTCCAATGATTAAATGGCGCTTAAACCACTTTGATCATGGTTCCAGACTTGGATAAGACCCTTATTCAAGGTGTTGTACAGGTGCACCCCTGAAATTGACAAGCGAAGGAGGGTGAAGCGTGCGGAGAAAGTGATTAATCGCAGGCTCTTTTTTATGCATTTGGTACGTGTAACCAAAAAGTTACATATAATTGTAACCTATTTGTTACATAAATTATTAAAAATGAATCAAAAGACTTGGATTTATTGGACAGTCACCGGACTCTTCGCTGCATTTATGATGTTTACTGCCATTCCCGATATCATTTTGGCAGAGGATGCGGCATTATTTATTGGAGCACTGGGTTACCCCAACTATTTTATCGTATTCATTGGTGTGGCCAAAGCCCTAGGAGCCATCGCCATACTTATTCCCGGATTCAAAACCATTAAGGAGTGGGCCTATGCCGGATTCGCTTATGATTTGATAGGGGCTGTAGTTTCCATCATTTCTGTTGACGGTCTGAAACCGGATATTGCCGGAATGCTCATGCCAATCGGATTGATGATTGGTTCCTACATGCTATGGCGCAAGCGTATAGAGATTAAAGGCTCTGAGGCATGAGACGCGATGTTTTCCAAGCCATTGCCGACCCAACCCGAAGAGAGATTATTGGTCTGATTGCCACCCAACCACAAAATGTAAATAGCGTGGCTGAGCAATTCTCAATCAGCCGACCGGCAGTGTCCAAACACATGAAAATCTTGGAGGAGTGCGGTTTGGTGATGATTCAAACAAAAGGTCGAGAGCGCTATTGCACCGCTCGATTAGACAAACTAAACGAAGTTCACGATTGGATAGAGAAGTATCGCAAGATCTGGATGAGCCGGTTCGATTCGCTCGAAAACTATTTGCAAGAATTACAATCAAAAACCAACAATAAATTGCAACCAATGGGTACAAATCCAAAAGACCTAAGCGAAAAAGAAGAGCGTGAGGTCACCTTCGAACGGCTAAACAACGCACCTCGAGACCTCGTATTCGAAGTTTGGTCCGATCCACATCACCTGGCCCAATGGTTTGGTCCCAATGGCTTTACAATCACTACTCACAACATGGATTTCCGAGAGGGTGGGCGATGGCGCTTTATGATGCACGGCCCGGATGGTAAAGACTACCCCAACAAGGTTGTTTACACCGAAATCAAGCGACCCGAGCGAATCGTTTATCATCATGCGGATGATGAGGAAGTACAAACCATCAGTTTTCACGTGACGATTACGTTTGAAGATCGTGGTGGAAAAACCATGGTTCGAAACCACATGATTTTTGAGAAGCGTGAAGTGTTGGAATTTGTCGCTATTGAAAATAAAGCCATCGAAGGCGGACATCAAAACATGAATCGAATGGAAGCCTATGTGATTCAGCGACTGAGTGAAGTCTCCGTTTAACCTTCCTTGTCGACTTTAATTCCAAAACTAGGCGCTTTGTAATCTGAAGGCAGATAGTTCACTGGAATAGTAGTCATGTTGCCATCCCTTGCTGCTCTGTAATGAGGAGATAAAATTTCAATTCCTGCGGAGTTAAACTCATCTTGGATGTTCGCGTGGATGTTGGAATAGATTAGAGCTGCTTTTTCTGGATACTTGGTGTAGCAATTCAATTGATAGCTAACATAGAAATCATCTAGGCTGGTTTGAAGTACAAAAGGTTCCGGACTTTCCTCGATCATTGCAGTGCCTTTACCCGCTTTTATTAATGCCTTGTGAACGTCTTTCCATGGAACATCATAGCCGATAGTGACTGTGGTGTAGAGAATGACTCCTTTTTCTTTTGCGATCGTGCTATAGTTGACCGTGTGATTGCTCAGGATGGTCGAATTTGGAATGGTGATGTCTTCATTCTTTATTGTTCTGACACGCGTCACCAACATCGACTTTTCAATGACATCTCCGGTTACTTCTCCAATTTTAACCCGATCACCAAGTTTATAGGGGCGCATGTACGTGATGACTATTCCGGCCACAGCATTAGAAATGGCTGATCCCGAGCCGAAAGAGACTAACAAACCCAGGAATACGGAAACACCTTGAAATATTGGGGAGTCACTTCCAGGTAAATAAGGGAATATCATTATGAATCCGAAGGCAATGAAAACAAATCGAAGGATTTGATACGTAGGGTAGGCCCAATCCGGATAAAATCCAGGAATAACAAGCTTCTCTGACTTTATTTCATCGGAAAGGAATCGAATGAAACGAACTGCATATCTCACCGCTAAAGCGATTACACCGATGGTTACCAAGTTTGGTAAATAGTTTACTAATCCTGTGAGAATCTTTCTGACCGGATTCAAAACCAAAGCGAATAAAGATCGAGCGATGCCTTCTGTACCTGGGAAAATGCTAAACAGGATCGGCAGGGAAATATAAATCAGGACTAGAATGAAGACCCATTTAATGATGCCAAGTCCACTGGAAAGGAGAGTGATCAAACGCTCTTTACCCAGAAACTCATAGTTTCTGAAGGAAACTCCCTTTAGATAATCACTGTTTGATCGGATCAGGCGTACGTTCAAATAGCGAAACAGCTTGTTCATATAGCGAATCACCAGGAAGAGCAATAAAATAACCATCAAGGCGAGAACTACGTTGATGACCATGTTCTTTACATAGTTCACAGCGTTTCTACCTGCTAGCTTTTGCTGAATTTCATCTAGATAAAGTTGAGCAGCTTCTGCCTGCGAAGCCTCCATAGCCTCAGCATCTCCAGGTCTGATTTTAAAAACTCGCTTGTTGCCATATTCTATGTAGTAGGAAGAGTCGCGCTGGGATACGCGAAATGAGTCTGGTTGCAGTCTTCCGTTTTCCGCATAGTTCTTCAATCGCGATGCGATGACTGCAGCTCTGTCTTGTCGATCTAGTTCTTCGTTTTCTGCATATACCTCAAACAGATCTATTTCATTGAAAGTCACACTTGCACCTGGCTTCTGTGCAACGACTCGCATAGATAAAAGGACCTAGAATATGGCAATAGTGAAACGAAACATGTGTCAAGTTTTGGCGAATGTACCCTATGATGGCATAATCGTATTTGTCTAAAAGGTTTGCTTACTTCTTCTTGGCTTTCTGCATGTCGTTCGGCTCGTTGCTGGGGGCACCATACCGGCCATAACCTTTGTAAAGATCAAATCGACTCTTTGGAATGCGCTGCGGCCAGTAGTTGTCGCTGCGGTCTATGTCTGCTGTTTCCAGGTTTGGATCCAAAGCCACGGAGGCGATGGTCTTTTTGGCATAAAACACCTTGCTCACCTGCTTTGCGTCAAATCGCCAAATCTCAGCGGGAATGTAGTGTCGTTCCGTGCTTCCATCACTAAACGTAAACTCGAGAATAATCGGCATCGGCAAGCCACCCTCGTTGCTGAATTTCATCTGATAGTAGTTCCACTTTCCATTGATGATTTCCTTTTCCTCATCGCTTAGCTTGGCCAAAAAGTCCTCGTATTTCTTTTTGTCATACGCTGTCGGCTGATACTCATCGCGCTTATTGTAGAAATCCTTCAGTTCAGGCTTTTGCTCCACCATGGTGTAGGCCACCAGCTTGCTGTTGATCATATCGCCTAAGTATAATTCCTCAGCTTCGTTGGCTTCTCGTTTGGCTGCTAGTTCGATGTCCGGATTTTTGGTGTTGATATTGAAGAGCTTTACTTCATCAATGCTAATGTCCACGGGCTCTGTAGTGAAAAACCATCCTCTCCAAAACCAATCCAAGTCAACGCCTGATGCATCTTCCATCGTTCTGAAAAAGTCAGCGGGAGTAGGATGTTTGTAAGCCCATCGCTCTGCGTAAGTCTTGAATGCAAAGTCGAATAACTCACGACCTAAAATGGTTTCGCGCAGGATGTTGAGAGCCGCAGCCGGTTTTCCAGGCGTTGTTACCAAATTGAAACAAGGCTTCTCGCTAAGGTCATAATGGGAGATATCTTGCTGCGATCGCCTTCCATGTAGTCCACACCTTTGCTGGCGGGTCCCCTGCGCGATGGGTAAGAAGTTCATTTGTCCCATTCCCTTTTCTGCCGTGCATTGGTGAACGTGTTCGTCCTTCGTCCATCCAAGTCCATTGGCGTTCATCCGAATTGATGATCATAGGGAAGAAGTTGTGTCCCACTTCATGGATGATCACAGAAATCATCCCGTACTTGGTACCTTCAGAGTAGGTTCCATCCTCCTCGGGGCGACCACCGTTGAAGCAGATCATAGGATATTCCATACCAATTCTATTCGTGTGCACCGAAATCGCAACCGGATACTGATAAGGAATAGTGTGGTTGCTATAGCTCCGAATCGTGTGCGCCACCACCTCGAAAGTACATTTCCCACAACGGATTTCCCCCTCCTTCGCAAAGTTTTCTTCATCGCCATGATGGTCTTCCCGTTGATGTCCACACCATAGCATCCCAAATGAATTTACGTGATGAGGCGAATGCAAAGTCCCTCACGTTTTCTGCATGAAACGTCCACGTCTTGGTTCCCTTTGGTTTTCCTTTTTCGGCTTTCTCGGCCTCCTTTTGATTCACGATCATCACCGGCTTCTTTGCCGTTTTAGCTTGCTTCAATCGTTCGATTTGTTCGCTGGTAAGGATCTCACTTTCATTTTGAAGTGTTCCTGTAGATGCTACTACGTGATCATTTGGAACAGTGATGTTTACCTTATAATCTCCAAAGGGAAGTGTGAACTCTCCACTTCCTAAAAATTGCTTGTTTTGCCAACCCTCAACTTCGTTATAGACACACATCCGGGGGTAGAATTGAGCGATGGTGTAGAGGTAGTTATCTTCCTCTTTGAAGTACTCATAGCCAGAGCGTCCACCAATCTCCATTCTGTCGTTGATGTTGTACCAATATTCCAGCTCCAAAGTGGTAGATTCTCCAGCCGCTAATGGAGTTGGAATGTCGACCCTCATCATGGTCTTGACTACAGTGTATTTGGCTGCCTCGCCATTCGCGTCTTTAACACTGGTCAACTTAAATCCTCCGTCAAAGTCATTGTGAAGCCTCTTGATATCGTTATAGGAAGCTCCCTCGTCCAACGACATTGTTGAAATGGCCTTGGTTTCGCTGTCTTTTGCTCGCATATTCTGATCTAGCTGCAACCACAGATAATCCAATCGATCCGGTGAGTTGTTCGTGTAGGTGATCTTGATTTTTCCGGTAACCGTCTGTTTTGCATCATCCAGCGTGATGTCCATATCATAATCAGCCTTTTGCTGGTAATACTCATGTCCTGGAGCTCCCGATGCCGTTCGGTAACTGTTGGGGGTGGGTAAATCAGTTCCGAGTTGTGCGAATTTAGTTTGCGCAAATAGCCCGCTGGTATGAAGCAGCGCAATGTATAGAAGGATGAATCGAGTCATAATATAGGACAGG
Source organism: Flavobacteriales bacterium (assembly GCA_041391765.1). Lineage (GTDB taxonomy): Bacteria > Bacteroidota > Bacteroidia > Flavobacteriales_G > Salibacteraceae > SHAN690. The sequence goes on from JAWKNJ010000019.1 coordinate 76,347, forward strand.
TTAACGGGCTAAAAGTAGGATTACGATGGCTACAACAAATTAGTGCCGTGTTGGCTTTGTTGAGAATGTGACGAATAGATAAGGATAGAAAGTCAGAATTTAATTTCCCTTCCGCTTTCGTAGAGTTCGCGTATAGCCTTTTGCGTGCTCAGTAAATACGTCTCATTATAATTGAACACACCGCTATTTGTATCCATTTCAATAATCGCGCTTGGATACTCAAAAAAGTCATCCGCATTTCGAATACCGCGATAATCGACCTGACGTTCTAATCTGATTTCAAAACGGTAAACATCTTCCACATCTCCTAAAAGGTCGGTTACGACCATAACCCTTTTTGTAACGAACCCTTGCAGTTCTACTTCAATTGTGTAGATGGTTTCTTCTTGAAGTTCAAATGAAATCGAAGGGCCTGCTTTTTGAATTTCCTCGATGATATCATTCTTGTCATAAAGCCTAATAGTCATCCCTTTCATGACGTTTTGAGCATCATCTAAGATCCTGAATTTTACCTTGAGCACAGCCATGCCGTCAAGTCCAAGGGTAAAAATGAACATAAAAAGGACAAGGGTGCGAATTAGCTGTTTCATAGAATGACTAACAAATTTAGGGCAGTATTTAATGCTCTGAAGCGCAAATGCGTGAATAATTAACAACGGTTGGGTGAATAGCCATTATATTTTCGCCCAAAATGTGATAGAATATGAAATTGATTTCATGGAATGTGAATGGTATCAGAGCCACTTATAAGAAAGGTTTTAGCGAGAATCTTAAACAAATGAACCCGGATGTGATCTGTATTCAGGAAACTAAAGCTCAGGATGATCAGGTTATGGAAACTCTGTTTGACATTGGCTATCATGTTCATTGTAATTCTGCGGAAAAGAAAGGCTATTCGGGCACAGCGATCCTCTCGAAAACGGAACCAAAATCGGTGAAAGCAGATATGGGAATCCCTGAACACGACACGGAAGGACGTGTGTTAGTGGCTGATTTTGGTGACTTCAATTTATTAACAGTTTACACTCCCAATTCTGGCCAAGAGCTAAAGCGACTGGATTATCGTAAAGGTTGGGATGAAGCGTTTTTGAATTATATAACAGAATTGGAAAAGGAAAAGCCATTGATTGTTTGTGGCGACCTAAACGTGGCTCATAAGCCAATCGATATCAAAAACGATAAGAGCAACTATAACAAGACAGCTGGTTATACTCAAATTGAGATTGATGGCATGGACAATCTAGTGAGTGCCGGCTTCATCGACACATTCCGCCATTTTTATCCTGATGAGGAAAAATACAGCTGGTGGAGCTGGAGAGGGGGACGCCCGAGCCAATACGACGTATTACGTATTGACTACTTTCCTTGTCAGTCCTTCACTGAAGCCAAGGCTGAAAGATGCGTTCATTCTGAATGAGATCGAGGGCAGCGATCATTGTCCGGTAGGTATCATTTTGGACTAATTTACGATAACAGTAAGCTCCTCGGACTTTTCAAATTGGCCAATGGGTTTGTTGTAAAGGCCTTGCTGTGTAAGCTCCATTTCCATTTTTCCTCTGGCGGAGGGTTTCACAGCAATGAGTAAGCCTCCATTGGTTTGTGGGTCACAAAGGATTTGAAGCTGTTGTGCACTTAGTTTAGAACACTTGGGTGAATAGGCTTTAAAGTTTCGCATGGTGTTGTCCGGCATAACGAACTTCTGGACAAGAGGCGAGAGGATGCTTTCATCTATCATTGGAATGTCGATCCAATTAATTCTGGCGCTGAGTCCTGAGCCGTCACACATTTCGATCAAGTGACCCAAAAGCCCGAAGCCAGTAATGTCGGTCATTGCCGTTACTTCTGACCAACTTCCAAATTCACCTCCGACCGAGTTGAGTGTACTCATTTGATTTACAGCCATTGAAATCGATTTGCTGTCCAGCAATCCTCTTTTCATGGCAGTGGATAGGATACCGTTGCCAATGGGTTTTGTAATGTAGATAAGGTCGCCTTCCTCTGCAGTATTGTTTCGTTTAAGGTTGGCTTCTTTGACCAAACCTGTTACAGCAAGCCCAAAGAAAGGCTCCTTAGAATCAATGCTGTGACCTCCGGCTAATGGGATTCCAGCGCTATCGCATTGAGCACGAGCACCTTTGATCACTTCGGCAGCAAGTTCATTACCCAATGTTTCAATCGGCCAGCCTAGAATGGCGACAGCCATCAACGGTTTGCCTCCCATCGCATAGACATCACTGAGCGCATTAGCAGAAGCGATTTGACCAAAATCGTAAGGGTTGTCCACGATCGGAGTGAAAAAATCGGTCGTGCTTATGATGCATTCACTGTTGCCAATGTGCATCACGGCTGCGTCATCGTTTGTTCCGTTGCCTACAAGCAAATTTTCAAAGGAAATAGCTGCTTGTCCGGCTTTGGATAGAATGTCGTTTAGATCTGCAGGTGCTATTTTGCATCCGCACCCTGAGCCGTGGCTGTATTGGGTAAGTTTTCGTGTTTCCATTGAATCAATAGTTCTGCTATGCGTTCATTAGTTTGTCCGCTCACTTCAAATACTTGAGCTGCAGCTCTTTGTGTTTTTTCCAGAGAATAGGCGTAGGTTTTGTCGTAATAGTCCAACGCAATTTCACAGGCATCAGGCAGGTTCCCTTCATTGATGAAATCAATAGCTCGTTTAACATTTTGTCCACCAAGTCTTCGATCCAGTCGCTCAAAGTTTTCAATCAGTATTGGCTTATCCACTTTGCCATAGTCATCACATAAAGCAGCAATTCGTTCTTCTTTCGCTCTCTGGATCAATATCATTTTAGCTTGAAGCATTTGTTGGCGTACTTCAAGTGGCAAATAAACTTGGCCAATGGCTCTGCTTTCGTCTTCCACCCAAATTGGTTTTTCCGAGTCAAATGACATGAATTGCCACCCGAGCAGGTTTTCAAAGTGTTCAGTAGTCGGTTGTTGGCCCAGATTCCCAAAAGCAGAACCCTTATGATTAGCCAATCCTTCCAAGTCTATCACCTGCTCTCCAAGATTTGCAAGCGATCGGAGAATTTCGGTTTTTCCGGTTCCAGTGAAACCGCTAATATTTATGAGTCTCCAATTTTTGCCGAACAGAGCGTGGCTTTCATTTCGCCATGCTTTATATCCTCCCTTGATGGTTTTTACGTCAAATCCGGCATTTTTTAAGAGCCATGCGATCGAACCACTGCGCATGCCGCCTCTCCAACAATACGCAGTAATGATCTTATCCGGTGCAATTTCATCCGCACGCTTTACAAAATCACTAAACTTTGGACTGACCAAATGCAACCCAAGTTTTATTGCTTCCGCTTTACCGACTTGTTTGTAGCATGTGCCAACCTCATGGCGTTCTTGGTCGGAGAACAGCGGGAAGCTTATTGCCCCCGGAATGTGACCTTTGGCAAACTCCGAAGGAGATCGGACATCGATTAATGGTATTTGCTTGTCGTTGAAACCCAACTTTTTTTTGGTGATTATTTCTTGCTCGACTTGGCTCGGGGATTGAACTCAAGGCAAAGACTTATCCAATACTCGAGGTCGTTTTGCATATCAACGCCCTCCGGTCTGATGTTTACATAACCAACCATTGGTTTCCCTGTAAATTCCATCGGAATACAACCTTTTTTTGTCAGAGCCTCATCATAAATTGCCGGATCAATTCTTGCCATCAAGTCGTTTTTGATAATACCAACACACATTTTATTATCAACCATGTAAGCGATTCCACCAAACATTCGTTTGGCTTCAAACCTCACTTTCTTTTCCTTTAGCACAGACTCAACGCGCTGGGCTAAATGTTCATCAAATGCCATTTTGGGAGTTTTTTATTTCTTGAACGTTATTATAAATGGTGGTAGCTAGTTCATCTGTTGGTAAATCGTCTGGATCGAGTCCGAAAGGATCCTCTATTGTTTCTGCGATCAACTCAAGACTTGCCAGCGTGTAAAACGTAAAAATCGTTACGAGAACAGACCAATAACCGAAGTCGCTGATAAAAGCGAAAGGCATAGTGATAATGTAAACGAAAATGAACTTCTTGATGAAGATGTTGTATGTATAGGGTATGGGGGTTTTCTTGATTCGTTCACAGGCACCGCATATGTCAGTAAAGGCATTGACATCGTTCAACATAGCCAGATAGGCTGCCTGACTGATTTCGTGCTTTTTGAAAGCTTCAAGGAGCAAATCTTGAATCGCATTCGCCAATGCATTGGGAATGTGGTTAAGATTTCGGATTTTGATTTCACTAGGAATACAAGAAGCGAGCTTCTCAGCTGGTGCATTTCGGAGGTGATCCTTGAGGATGGTGGCGTAAGTTGCATCAGCATCAAATAGCCGATTCTTTAGTTCGTGATCTGAGTCGGGTATAAAAGCCTTGATTTTTAATGCGAAATTGCGGCTGACATTCACCAAGGCTCCCCATTGCTTTCGGCCTTCCCACCACCGGTCGTATGCGGTGTTGGTTCTGAATACAAGTAAAAGGGAGATTACGAATCCCAACAGCGAATGCACAGAAGTTGTGGTTTTAAAGCCGCTGTGAAAGACTCTCAATTCGAGGAAAACTATAAAGAATGAATAGATCGCTAAGGACAAAATCACCCAGAAAAGCTTACGAAACGTGTCCGATTTATGGAATTTAAAAATCAGACCAAACCAATCTTTTGGATTGTAATGTACCATTGAAATTTCTCAGAATTAATAGCTTCGTTGCTTCACCAAACATATGCACTATGAAAGGCTCTTTACAACTTAGATTTCTTATTCTATCAACCTGCCTGCTATTTGTCGTCAATAACTTCAACGCTCAGCAGTCTGTGGCAAGGATGTGGAATGAAATGGTTTTAGAAGGAATCAGGCACGATTATGCGAGGCCAACGGTGCATGCTCGAAACCTATTTCATACATCCGTGGTAATGTATGACGCTTGGGCAGCATATGATTCTATTGCTACGCCCTATATGCTGGGTAAGACCGTGCATGGATTTACAATGCCATTTAATGGCGTAGATACTCCTCAGAATATTCAAGCTGCTAGGGAGGAAGCAATTAGCTATGCAGCCTATCGCATGATTAAGCACAGATTTGTTGATGCCCCTGGTGATTCGTTGATTTTTGCCAAGGCTGATTCGCTGATGGATTTCTTGGGTTACGATAAGAATATGATTTCATGGGATTATGTCACAGGACCTCCGGGTGCACTCGGAAATTATATAGCTGCCTTTATGATCAACTACGGCTATCAGGATGGATCAAATGAGGCAAACACATATGCCAATCAATACTACGAGCCGATAAATCCTTCATTGATTCTCGCAGATTCAGGAAATCCAAACATTGTTGATCCAAACCGCTGGCAACCCTTAACGTTTGATGTTTTCATTGATCAGAGTGGGAATGTGATTTTGGGTGCGACTCCTAAATGCCTAAGTCCTGAATGGGGAGATGCGACAACTTTTTCGATGCCTGATGAAGATAGTGAGGTGTTAGTGAGAGAAGGTCACAATTGGAGAGTGTACCACAATCCTGGTCCTCCACCCATGTTGGATACGACTGTGTCGACAACTGGGTCTGATTATTATAAATGGACTTTCTCTTTGGTGTCCAAATGGTCATCACATCTTTCACCAGATGACGGAGTTATGATTGATATTTCTCCGGCATCAATTGGAAATATCACAGACTATCCAACAGATTTTGCTGACTATCCAAACTTTTATGACGAGATCAATGGAGGAGATCCTGGTACAGGATACTCGATCAACCCGATTACCAATTTACCCTATGAATCACAAGTTGTACATAGAGGTGATTATACTCGTGTTTTAGCCGAATTTTGGGCAGATGGTCCTAACTCTGAAACACCTCCGGGACATTGGTTTGTGATTGCCAATCATGTGAACGATCATCCAGCCTTACAGAAACGCTTCATGGGTGAAGGAGATGTTTTAGACGACTTGGAATGGGACGTTAAATTGTATTTCGCCCTCGGTGGCGCCATGCATGATGCTGCCATTGCTGCATGGAGTATCAAAGGATATTATGATTATGTAAGGCCAATTTCTGCGATACGTTACATGGCTGATAGGGGGCAAAGTTCAGATCCAAACGCCTTATCCTATCATGTTGCAGGAATTCCTCTTGAGCCAGGGCTGATCGAATTGGTATTGCCAGGTGATTCACTAGCATTGCTCGACTCAAACAACATTGGGAAGATAAAAGTATATGCCTGGAGGGGGCATGATTATGTAGAAAATACCGCTGTCGATGAAGCCGGAGTGGGATGGATTTTGGCCGAAGATTGGTGGCCATATCAGAGACCATCTTTTGTCACTCCGCCATTTCCTGGCTATGTTAGTGGTCACTCGACTTATTCACGTACAGCAGCAGAATTGCTCTCACTCTTTACTGGTAGTGAATACTTTCCCGGTGGTATTGGACAATTTCCTGCGCTTCAGGACGAATTTCTGGTTTTTGAAGATGGGCCTAGCCAGACTATTATTTTGCAATGGGCTAAATACTTTGACGCTTCAGATCAGTGCAGTTTATCCAGGATCTGGGGCGGAATTCATCCTCCCGCGGATGATATTAATGGGAGAAGAATAGGCATGGTTTTGGGGCCTGAAGCATTTGAGTTCGCAAAAACACATTTCATCAATTTAGACACTGTCGACACGGGAACATTTGTTCAAGAGGTGCATTCCGGCATTAAGCTTAGGGCATATCCAAATCCTGTAAGCGATCTTATGGTCGTTAATGGAGAATTGCCTGTGGGGAATTATAACTTAAGTGTGGTTGATGTGCATGGTCGAATTGTGTTATCACAAAGGATTACATCTAAAGGTTCATACCAGTCTTATGGTTTATACTGTGGAAAGTTGCCAAATGGTGTATATACTATGATTTGCGATTCAGGAACGGACAGGGTGACTGAACCGCTGCGCTTTGTGAAACAATAAAAAAAAGCGGGGGAGAAGAGAAAATGCAATTACCCTACAAAATGCATTTCTAAGTGAGAATGTTCCCTTCCGCCCCCGCTTACCCCAATCCAATCTGTAGTAAGCGAAAATATTATCTAGTTATCACCAAGCGATCTTAACTCCAATTCCAGGGTCTATACCCCATCCAATACCTCCATTTGTCCAAGCGGTGATATTTGGTTTTAAGTCCAAGCTCACTGCTATGGGTATAGGTGCGATTTTATATTCAATTCCAACGATCCCATCAACACCCAACCCTAAGCGGTCGGTTGAATTTCGAGGGGCTTCAATTATGTAAATGTTTTGTGAGCGCGCATCAGCATGTCCACCCAAACCATAGTACCAATTCATGCCAGGTACAGAAAACGCTGGAGCATACCATTCATAAATTCCGGTTAAGCCAATTCCATTGTTTTGGATGCTAATGATTCCTTCAATTGCGTTGCTACCGAATCTATATTTTCCAGTGACACCACTTTCACCTCCAGCTCTTACTCCTATTGCGTATGTATAAGCACTTTTCTCAATAGGTCCATTTATTCCAACGCTTTGATCCTGAGCTACGGTTTGTAAGCTCATTGTCAACGTTGAAGTAATTAAAGCGATAATGAAGTGACGGTTTGTTTTCATGGTGCCATCTGTTAGGCAAAGCATGAACCAATCATTCCATGATTTATAAATAATTGAAAATCAGCAGTAAGAGTCTGAAGTCAGGGTTGAGTTATTTCCCAATTTGGGAAATAATCATCAAATCGGGAAGGTTTCACTCCTCTTTAAGCATTCGATAAATGGTCGATTTGCCAATATCCAGTATTTCGGCAACGGTCATAACATCATCGTTGTTGGCCTCCAGGTAATGATTGATGATCATTAGCTGATACTCTCGCATGGTGTGGCTATTTGAGAATAATTTTGATTCTAGAGGAATTTCAGGAAACTGAATGTCATCTTCTACTATTTCTGACCCTTCGCTCATCGTGGCAGCTAGCTCGATAACCGATTTCAACTCACGAATGTTTCCGGGGAAATTATAATTCAGCAATTTTCGTTTTGCTTCTTTGCTTAATTTCTTCGGTGACATTTTCTGAGCCACGCAATATTCATCAACAAACTTTTCCGCTAGCAAAACAACATCGGAACCTCTATCCCTCAAGGGCGGAAGGGCTATAGTGATGCCATAAAGGCGATAGTAAAGGTCTTCACGAAACTTTCCATTCTTTACTTCGTCAACAAGGTTCTTATGAGTAGCTGCTACAATTCGACAATTCAACTTGACGTTCTTGTTGGATCCTACTTTGGCGAATTCCCTTTCTTGAAGAACTCTTAGCAGCTTTGCCTGCATATTAAGATCCATCTCTCCAATTTCATCCAAGAGCAGTGTTCCACCTGAAGCCTGTTCAAACTTTCCGATCCGAGTTTGATGCGCACCTGTGAATGAGCCCTTTTCGTGGCCAAACAACTCGCTCTCAATTAACTCAGATGGAATGGCAGCAACGTTGATCGCCACAAATGGTCCTTTGGAGTAGCCAGAGTTATAATGAATAGCCCTCGAAACAAGTTCTTTCCCAGTTCCCGTCTCACCGGTTACGATTACATTGATATCAGTCTTAGCAGCCTTTCCAATGAGATTAAACACTCTTTTTAGCGCCTCGCTTTCTCCGGCCATTATTGAACTGAAGTCATACTTTTTCCCGACTTCTTCTTCTAGTTCTTCGACACGCTTGACAAGTTTTCTATGTTTTTTGATAGTTTCCACGGAGTGCAACAGTCGGTCGCGCATGTCCTTTGACTTCTCAATGTAATCTGAGGCACCAAGTTTTAATAGTTCAACCGCAGTTCCAATTTCCTCTTGTTCTGAAATGATAATAACCTCGGTGTTCGGTTTCTGGGTCTTTATCTTTTTCAGTAATTCCATTCCGGTGGTATCAGGAAGTCTGTAGTCAAGCGTGACTATATCCGGGCTATCAGATAGTGCCTTCAGCGCTGAATCTCCATCCGGAAAATAGGAAACAATGTGATCTGGGTTTAACTCGAGGTTGTGCTTGATCAACCGACCATACCAGTCGTTGTCTTCCACCACGAATATTTTCATTTTACTATTCGAACTCATTCCAATTGCAAGTGTAGCCGCAAAAAGGGAAATATTAAGCGATGATTCCTTGAATGACCTTACTGACCGATAAATAATGGTTACTGCATTCTATGAACATAACTTTTAGTTCACTGATGTCACCATTATTCCGCGCGCTGTTTCGAAGCGATTCAAGGCTTACTACCAATGCTTCAGCGCCAATGTGCCTGCAAGAGGGAAGGGTTTTATGGGTTATGTCATCAATGGCTGTCAAATCCTTGTCTTCAACAGCTTGATTCAGCTTTGCGAATTCCTTGCTCATACTTTCCAGAAAAACTCCGAGCATTTCATTTCGGAATTCGAAGTCGTCTTCGAAGATTCGATTCACCACAGCCGCATCAAAGGCTTTTGTTGGCTTTTTTGATTTATGATGTCCGTCATCTACATGTGCATCGAAGTTCTCGTTTATTAACCTAAACAATGCCATTTGATCGAGGGGTTTGGGCAGAACTGCCTTGTATCCTGCAGCTTGGCATGATGCATTCATTTCTGGACTATCAGCGGCCGTCAATGCAAATAATATTGGTGGGTGCGAGAGATTGAGCTCTGTTATTTTAGTTGCCAGCTCGATACCATCCATTCCTGGCATTTTAATATCAAACAAACACAAATCAGGATAAGTTTTCTGAAAAAGTTCCAATGCTGTTTCTCCAGAATCGGCTTCGAATACTTCGATATTTGGCTGATCAAGTATGGAAATGAGTAGCTTTCTATTGAACAGACTGTCATCTGCAATGAGCACTTTCAGCCTCTGAGAAGTAACTTGAATGTTGTTTCCATCTGTCTTAATGCCTGCGGATGTTCCGATTTCATAAGGAATCTCTACAGTGAATGTGGTACCTTTTCCAAGCTGACTTTGCACACGGATAGTTCCGCCTTGTTGAGTTATGATTCTCTTTGTGATCGCAAGTCCTAATCCAGAGCCTTCGTATTTGCGGTTTCGTTCTGAATCAACCTGTTTGAAGTCTTGAAAGATTTTTGGTAGGTCTGTTTCAGAAATTCCAATTCCTGTATCTGTTATGGTTATTCGAAGCATGCTTTTATCATCAGCGCCTCTGGTTTCTTCCATGACCAATCTAACTTCGCCCTCATCTGTGAATTTAAAAGCGTTGTTCAAGATGTTGATCAACACTTGCTTGAGGCGAACGGAATCACCAAGGAGGCGGGTATTTTTGATGTTTGACCTTAGCGTAAAGCGCACGCTAGAGTCGTGATGTTGGCTGTAAACGATTTCCCTGACCTCGCTTAAAACCACTTGTGGGTCAAAGGGCTTTTTTTCAAATGTGAATTGTCCCGATTCGATTTTAGACCAATCCAACAAATCATTAATCAAAGACTTAAGGTGTTGTCCAGATTCCTTAACTATTCGGTTGTATTCTGCCTTTTTGATCTGGTCTTTTTCCCTTTCGTTAAGTTCACTAAATCCAATGATGGCATTGAGCGGAGTTCTTAGTTCGTGACTGACGTTAGTGATAAAGTTTTCTTTTGAGCGAGCCAAATCAAGAGCCTTATCACTAGCGGCTTTGGACGCTCTGATGAATCGATTTGTGGACTGAATTTGAAGGAAAATCAAATACGCAAATACAAGGATGAAAGCGATAGCCGCAATTACAGTATAAGTAACTGTTCTGCTGCTTGCAGCCGCCAGCTCTTCAATATGGGCCTGCCTGGCGAGGTTTTTTCTAAGTCTGAGCTCCGCCACCACATTGACTAGCGAGTCAACTTGTTGCCGAACAAATTCTCCATTGGCAGTTACTTCTAGGTTGCGTTGCCTTAAGTCAGATTCCTTCTGACTTTCCTCTTTTGAAAGCTCATGAAGATTGACTTTGAATTCCTGAACAATCGAATTCGGAATCTTCTTTTTTCGTGAATCATAGACTTCTTTTTGCTTCTCCTTGGTAAACAGCCTGCGAAGTGCGCGAGCCTTTCCACGCTCTGACTGAATAGTATCGGCATATAATGCACTCATCTCAAGTGTGGCGACTTCAAGCGCATGCTCCACCTTGTTCATGGCTTTTTGAACGCGAAATTCATCGCGAGTGTTCACCAAGTCTTCGAAAATTCTAATCCTCCTGAATGTGACCGCTTCGAGGGAATCGATGGCTTGTTTGACTTCTGGTGAGTAAGTCGCTGATTTAGCCGCGATCTGCTCAAACTGATCGAGCATTTTGAAGTTTAAATCATAGTACTGTAGCAATGGTTCATCCTCATTAGTGAGAATATAGACTTTGACTGCGAGTTCAATTTCATCAAGCAGTGACTGAACCGTTCTGACATCATGTTCCGGGCCGGTCTCGATTTTATCCTCGATCAGCGTTTCAATGATTTCGTCAAAGCGTTTTCTGGCAGTATCACCTATATAAATGAGGGTGGAAATCAGAACTAAAAAAATAATTCCCAGTAGGATGATGTTGCGATATTTCGTTTGAACCCTCACTTCAGGCGGAGAACTTTTCTTCCATTAAATCTTGAATCAGCAAGCATGATTTAGGAATTACATAGTTATCTTTTTTTATGTAGCTGTCGATGTATTTCAACGAATCTGAAGGAAGTTTAGAAATCCCCTGATGTTCAGTGATGATGGCGATTTTGGGCATATACTTCCCCTTTTTTAGTTCATCTATCACTCCGATGGCATTGAATCCGCCACCTAGATCAAAATCAAGAAATACAAGATCTGTACTGTTATCAAATTGATCCAAAAACTGAAGATAACTTGTATAGGATTGTATATTGATTCGATTCCCAGAACCCAATTCGAGCTGCATGGAATGCCTGGAAATGCGCTCGTGGAATAATTTAAGAAAGAACATATTGTCATCCAATATTGATACATTAAGTGTTTCCATGATTCTGTGGTTTGTGTGTCGCGACACACAAAACAGGCCTGAAGTGATATTTTAGTTAACGATTTAGAAATTAAAAGGTTACGTGTAAATTAGCGTACTCCGTGCTTTTATGATATTCCCGATTTTGGAATGGTGTTTCAATTTGAAACCTATTATTACCCATGGCAAATCATGATTGAATCGCAATATTTGAAGTCAATAGAGGCAAATGGAATATCAATACACTGTCTTGGATCGATTTCTTAGTTACGTTAAGATTGATACTCAGAGCGATCCCCACTCAACGTCCATTCCGTCAACGGAGAAACAGAAGAAATTGAGTATGCTCCTGGTTGAGGAACTCAAGGCCATGGGAATTGCAGACGCTGAAATGGATGAATTTGGATATGTGTATGCTACCATACCAAGCAATACCCAAAAGCCCAATGTACCTGTGATCTGTCTTTGCTCGCACGTGGACACCTCTCCTGAAAGTTCGGGTGCTAATGTGAATCCTTTGGTACATAAGAATTATGATGGTGGAGTCATAAAACTCCCAAAGAATTCGGAAGTGGTAATCGACCCCTCCGAGCATCCTGAGTTACAGAGTAAAAAAGGACTTGATGTTGTTACTGCTGACGGCACAACACTGCTCGGTGCAGACAACAAGGCCGGAGTGGCTGAAATCATGGACATGGCACATTACTTCATGACGCATCCTCAAGTGAAGCATGGTAAAGTGAGAATATTGTTCACACCCGATGAGGAAATAGGTCGAGGAGCTGACAAAGTGGATATTGGCAAATTGGGGGCTGACTTTGGTTATACCGTTGACGGTGAAGCATTGGGTTCGTTTGAAGATGAAACATTTTCTGCGGACATGGTCAAGGTGAAAATAATGGGGGTAAATACACACCCCGGGTTTGCCAAAAATCAGATGGAAAATGCCATTCGGATCGCCTCTTCATTTATTGACTCACTTCCCAAGGACAGCTGGTCTCCAGAAACAACATCAGGCCGTGAAGGTTTTGTGCACGGTTATGAAATGAAGGGTGGGGTAGAACAGATGGAGATCATATTCATTATTCGCTCCTTCGTAGATGATGAATTGCATCAATTCGAATCCAGACTTGAAGAATTGCTGAAAGAGGCAATGAGGCTATATCCGAACTCAACCTACGAATTCAGCGTTACACAGCAGTATCGCAACATGAAGAATATCATTCAGAAGGTGCCTCAAATCTCAGAACACGCCATTGAGGCGATTAAGCGATCAGGAGTAGAGGTAAGAAAAGGAAGCATCCGTGGTGGTACGGATGGTTCCAAGTTGTCGTTCATGGGGCTTCCGTGTCCGAACATATTTGCAGGCGAACATGCTTTTCACAGCAAAATGGAATGGGCTTGTGTGCAGGACATGGAAAAAGCCGTAGACACGCTTGTTCATCTCATTCGAATTTGGGAGGAAAGAAGTTAGGACACCGACTTCTTGGAATTTACTTTCCAAAGAATAGTGATGGCTACCAAAACTGCGATTTGAACCACCATCGTTTCATAGGTAGGATAAATACCAAGCAATGGTAGTTTGATGTTCATCGGGAATGAGCGAATATCCAAGTATCCTCCTTCTTGAATGGCATGAATGCCATCTCCGGCTAATACAAATGCCAGAGCCAGAATGACTATGGAAGAGTAGAGGAATACCTTTCTGATTGGAAGTTTTTTAAACCATTTCAATATGGCCCAAGCCACGAATAACAAGATTGCTGCTGCCCCGATGAATCCTATCAATACACCAATCTTGCTTTCTGACTGACCATCGGTGGTTAAGGAGGATAGAAAGAGTACAGACTCAAAAGCTTCTCTGAAAACGACTACAAACGAAAATGCACCCAACCCGATCATGTTGTTGCTGTTGATGAGCGATTTGATCTTGGTTTCCACAAATTCCTTCCATTTTGCAGCTTCTGTTTTCCCGTGTAGCCAAAAGCCCAGGTATAAAAGCACAACTACGGCAATCAGAGCGATCAGACCTTCCATCAATTCACGGCTCTCAGCGCTAAAGTTTAGTAAGGAGTCTGCAAAAAACCAGCCTGCTATACCCATAACCACTGCGCTGATCCATCCTCCATGCAACCAGCGAATAGCACTCGGTGAGTCAACTGTTCGGAGCACACCTAAAATGGCGAGAATAACGAAGAATGCTTCGAGTCCTTCACGCACCAAAATGGTAATGGCGATAAAAGCGGTCATTAACATTCCACGTTTACTGTCCATTAAAACAGCATCTGCCTCGTCAATTACCATCATGGCATGCTCCACTCGCTCTGTCATTTCACCGTATCCAATACGCGCTTTAATACCAGCACGAATAGCCATCATTGAGCTTTCCAATTCTTGAAAGAGCGCATTGTCTGAAGCCTTGATTTGTGGCTCGATCAGTTCAATGCCTTTTAGGTATGCGTTTAGCGCGTGATCGGCAGCCAAGTCAAATTGCTCCGATTTATATGCGTTCAGCGACTCTTTGAGCAGCGTTCTAGCAACTTCCGTGGGTATTGAAGCATTGGTATTTGTCTCCACAGACCCTAATCTATTTGCGCGTATATCAGACTCAGAATATTTGCCAATAAGCTCTTCATCGCTAAGGGTAGCTATCTCTTCAAGGTTGATTGCATTGGAGGTGTTTTGGGAAGATGGGCTGTCATAGTGCAGCGATTCAATATAAAAAGCTAGGTTCCAAATTTGTTCATCGCTGAGTTCTTCAAAACCTCGCATTCCTGTTCCCGGAATACCAAGTCGGATCGTGTTAAACGCCTGAAAGGGAGCCACCCCATTCATAATGTTTCTGTCGGTGAAGTTGGTGGGTGAGGGGTTCAAGCCCGCGCCCACGGGGCCGTTCCCATCTCCTGTGGCGCCATGACATGAAGCGCAATGCACCGAAAAAGCTGACTTCCCGGCATTCATGTCAGGCCAAGTCTTTGGGCTTTGAGCAACAAGGTTCAGAGCTAAAATTTTAGCCTTTATTTCATCTGCGATATTGGCCACTTTCTCCGAGCTGGATTTAGAGACTATAGCCATGGATAAAGAGTTGATATGAGAACCTAACTGAAGGTGTGTGTCAATGATGGATGCTTGTGTGAGTTTCGTGTGGTAATCCGAAGCACTCTGAACGAATTCCTGCATTTCCGCAAACTCAAATTCACTCACGACTTCGCCATTTTGAACTGCCATACCATAGTCTTTGGCGATGTAGTCCATCAGGTTGATAAGCATGCGCGTTTCGTTGTCTGCCGACTGAGGGAAAGCTAGTTGAACCAGGAAGAGAAGGCTAATTGCGAGGGCAAGTCTAGTCAAGATCGTGAATGTTAAGCCAGTGTAACTATTTAGAATGAGTTTAAACAAGCGCAAATGAACGATCTCAAATGTTACTGGTCAATACCTAATTGATGGTATTAAGGAAGAATTGATCATTGAAAGTAAATCTCGCTCGACTTACATTCGCATCCCGAAAATTTATCACTATGGGACGAGCGTTTGAATACCGCAGGGCGGCAAAAGAGAAGCGATGGGATAAGATGTCGCGCATATTTCCAAAGTTGGCGAAGGCTATCACCATGGCAGCAAAAGATGGTGGGCAGGATCCGGACATGAATGCTGCACTGCGCACCGCTATTCAAAACGCCAAGGCCCAAAATATGCCGAAGGATAATATTGAATCCGCCATCAAGCGAGCCTCAGGGAAGGACGCGGCTGATTTTACGGAAATAAATTATGAAGGAAAGGGACCTCACGGAGTATTGGTTTTTGTGGAATGTGCTACGGACAACTCAACACGAACGGTTGCCAATGTAAAAAGCTACTTCAATAAAGTTGGAGGTTCGTTGGTTCCGACTGGTTCATTGAATTCATGTTCAGCCGAAAGCGGTTTTCGAATTTCCCAAGGAGTGGTATGATTCTGGAAGAGCTGGAGTTGGAGCTCATCGATAAGGGCTCGAAGAAACAGAAGAGAATGAGGAACTGTGTATGCCTATGCCGATTACACCAATTTTGGAACATTGTCATCAGCGTTGGAGGAAAAGAAAAATTGAAGTGACCAAAGCAAACTTGGAGCGAATACCCAACTTCCGGGTTGAGTTCACGGAAGATCAACTGGTCGAGATCGAAAAGTTGATCGATAAACTAGAAGAAGATGATGATGTCCAAGGTGTTTACAATGAAACATTGCACAAGCACTAAAGTAGTAGAATAAAAAAGCCGCTATTCAGCGGCTTTTTTATTGGGTTAGAATTTTGCTAGCGCATTTTTTTCTCGGCAAGTTCGAAAGTGATCGAATAAATCGAGGTGTAAAAGCTGTTAATGATCTGGTGGAAACGGACCGCAAATTATTCTTCCGAACTATCCTTGAAATCTCGAGAAATAGGAATGGTGTGATCCCGAATGGTGATGCTTGAAGCACTGCGCTGATCTATATAATCTTCGTTGATGAGGTAGGATCTATGCACTCTAACAAAGCTTGGCAATTCATCTGCTATTTCACGCAACAGCTTTCGTTGCACGATGGACCCTTTTGTTGTTTGGATTTCAATGTAGGCGCCATCGGAATGAATGAACATGATATCACTCGGACTGATCTCTTCCACACCATGAAGTCCGCGCACCTTGATTTTAGGAGCCAGACTGTTGGCTATGATGTGTAGTGCCGCTGTGACGTCATTCGGTTTGAACGGCTTTGAGATGTAAGCTGCCGGGCTAAGACGAGCGGCATCTTTTAGTGTTCGCGTGTCTTGATTGGCGGTTAGGAAAATGAAAGGTTTGTGGTGATCGACCAAGTGCTTTGCAACATCCAATCCGGTCATTTCCTCAGCAAGGAATATGTCTACAATGGCAGCGTCAAACCTCCAATCCGTGTTTTGTAGAAAGTCCTCTCCGCTATGATAAATGTCTTGAACCGCAAAACCTTCCTTTCCAACCAATTCGGCCAAGTGGTTTGCAGCAAAGAATTCGTCTTCAATTATGACAATGTTAGCCCTAGACATGGAATTTGAATTGATATTGGCCAATGGTAGAATCGAGCTTGAATTGACTGCCACCAACACGCTTAACGAGTTGTTTGATCAGTGAGGCTCCCGTTCCCTGCTGGCTGGACTCATCCCAACTCGATCCGTCTTTATATTGAAAAAGACACAGGTCTTCATTTCGGTTAACAAGAAGCTCGATCCCATTGATTTTTCCATTTCCGTGTTCAATAGTGTTTGCCAACATTTCATTGAGAATCAATCCAAAATAAACAATGCGCTCACTCTTTATATCAATGGAATCAATGTGTTTTTCAAGTTGAAGATTATCCGGAGAAATTTCTTCATAGAGCTTGATGATCTCCGAAAAATAGGTCGATAACTCAACGTTTTCATTATGCACGTCAAGGTAAAGGTGCTTGTGTAACGCGCTGATGGTGTGTATTTTGCTAGACATTCTTTTGAATGCGCGACCGTCTCGATCACTCAAATCCTTGCTCGCGTATTCCAGCATGGAAATGATCATTTGAAGGTTGTTCTTGATTCGGTGATTACTTTCCACCAAAAGCATGTGGTATTTTTCATTGGCAATATCCACTTTGGCTTTTAGGTTTCTTTCTCTTATCAATAATCCAATGACGCCAAGAATCAAAAGTCCGAGAATGCTCAGGAATATCGCGAGTAAGCGGGTTCGCTCCGTTTCTTGTTCCAGCTGCAGCTTGCGTTGCTGAGCCAATTGTTCGGAGAACTGTGCTTTCTCCTGAAATTTTTTAGTGTCGTGCAAAACTCGAAACGAAGCCATACGATCGTTATGTACGGTGTTGTTGTACTTGACAAAGCTCTTAGCCGCCTCATGATCCCAAACAAGATAGCCCATGGAATCTCCTTTGGCCCTGTGATAGCTCGCAATTTGATTGTAGAAATCAATCTCATTGCTGAACCAATCGTGTCCGTCAACGATTTTTCTCAAATGCTTGATAATCGAGTCTGCCTGCACAAGATTTTGATCCTGGATTTGATTCTCAAGCAGATGTGTCATGGCATTGCTGTAATTACGCATGTCACCAATTGACTCGAAAATTCTGGCAGCTTCTAGGAGTAGTTCGGTACCTTTCGACAGTTGTCCGTTTCTAGACAGAAAGAACCCCAATTCGTTTTTCAACCCTGCTTCTTCCACCCGATACTCTCCCAGTTTAGCCAAGTCGATTGCACGGGTCAGAATGCTCAGCACCGAATCGGTAGAGTTTGGAATATCATCTTCTTGGTACTCATGGTATATGGCAGCTAAGCGCCCAAGCTTGCGAACGTTTAATAGGGGGTAGTCGCTTGTATTACCCAAGCCATACAATAGGTCCAGCCCTTCGCGGAAATCCCAAGTCTTGCGCATCAACTCGGCCAATGAGATGGTTGCTTCAATCTCCTTGTCACGCCAGTTGTTTTCCCGAGCAATCAAGATGGCTTCATTAAATTCTTTGGCGCTTTCGGCATGAAGGGAAACATCGGCATATCGAAGAGCTTGGTTGTAATGCTGTTCAAAAGTCCCCAACGTTTCTGCGGACAGAATACAGGGAGTGAAAAGCATTATAACAATCCCAAGAATATGTTGCCGGTTATTCATCATCCGTTATGAGTTCCAAAGATGCTCGTCAAATTAGGTTTGAATAAGGAAATGTTGTGGAATTCAGGTTTTTGTAATGGGATTGATTTTGAGGCATCTGCCTCAAAATCAGTATTTGTCGAAGCCAAGGAAAACCTTAAAATTGTAATCCAACCAAGATTACAATGAAAAAACTTCTGACCTACACCGCATTTGCCATTCTATCAGTCGCACTCATCGTTGCTTCGTGCAAAAAGGATGATGATGACAAGGATGACGACACCAAGACAGAGGACCCAACAGGAAATGACCCTACTACCGAAGATAAAACGGACATCAGCGTGCTGGAATCTAAATTTTATGGCTCAGGATTGACATGGTCAACCGGTGATGAGTATATCACCATTTCAACAGACGATCAGCCTGACCACAAGAGCATGTATTACGCTCAGTCGAATTCGTTGTACGAAGCCTATGATGAGCCGGAAAACAAGGATTTCAAAAAGAACCCAAACAGCATCAAGGCACAGAATTACACGTTGAAAATCCCACGTTATCCTGAAATGGCTTCCACACATCAAGCTACAGCCATGGACGCATTTGGTGTTGCGGTGAATGGCGTGGTGTTTTTTAATCAAGAGGCTGCTCCCGGTGATGATATCTTGGAAGAGTTAAACACATTCGATCAATACGAAGGACACCCACAACAGCAAGGAGCCTATCACTATCACATAGAGCCTATATGGTTAACTGAGACCAAAGGAGATGATGCCTTAATGGGAGTTTTGTTGGATGGATTTCCAGTATATGGACCCGTTGAGAATGGAGTGCGTCTCACCAACGATGATTTGGATGTCTATCATGGCCACACCTCTGCTACTGCAGAATTCCCTGACGGTATTTACCATTATCACATCACCGATGACCTTCCCTGGATCAACGGAGGTGAGTTTTACGGAACACCCGGTACGAAATCGAATTAATTCGGATTTCTGTTGAGGGTAGCGAGGGCATCTGCCGTTTTGATTTTTGCCTTACAAGCGTGTGATATCAATGTATCCGAGTCAAGTTTGACTCAAACTTCGGTTAACGAAAAAACATTTGACATGTCCCTGACCATCATGGTTGGGGATTCTTTTTTGACCAAAGAGGTCGATACATTGTTCTATCGTGACGAACCATTTACAGGAACGCTGGTTGAGTACTTTCCCTCAGGTCAGATGCGTTCAAGTGTGCAATATGCAGAGGGGCTGAAGCACGGAATGTCGCGACTCATCTATGAGAACGGACAAATTGAATACTCACGTCCATACAGTCATGGACAAAAACACGGTGAGCATCTGGGCTATTACGAGTCTGGCGCAATGAAGTATGCCTATTATTTCGAAGATGGATTTAGCGAGGGGAATCACAAAGAGTGGTATGAGTCCGGTCAGCTATTTCGTGATTTAAACTATGAACATGGATACGAACGAGGTGCCCAGAAAATGTATCGTGAGGACGGTAAACTGAGAGGCAATTACGTAGTGCGCGAAAATGGAAGAATCTATGGATTAGTTGGAGTGAAGCGATGCAAGAATATCGATACCGAAAATGAAGAACTGGATGAGCTTAAAGCAAATTAGCATCGGTCTGTCATTTTCGTTCCTAGTTGCCTGCGGTCTACAGGTAACAACAAGTGATTCGAAGCAAATAAGCCTTCCGTTCTATATCTCTGAGGATCTGACTCCCCATTGGATTTCAGAAGACTCATCAGCCTATGACAATATTCACCGCATCAGCGACTTTTCGTTTACTGATCAGGATGGGCGAGAAGTGACTGAAAAGGACATTGAAGGTAAAATCTACGTGGCAAACTTCTTTTTTACCACATGCCCAGGGGTTTGTCGTTTGATGACGAATGAATTGTTGACTGTTCAAGAAGCATTTGACGCACAGGACAACGTAATGATTTTATCACATACCGTAATGCCGTGGGTGGACACGGTGGCTCAACTCAAGTATTTCGAACAACTTCATGAGCTGGATGGAAGCATGTGGAAGCTGCTCACCGGGTCAAAGGAAGATTTATACGGAATTGCACGTACATCCTATTTCGCGGATGAGGGATTCGGAAAGAGCGTGACGGAATCCTCAGATTTTCTGCATACTGAAAACGTGATGCTAATCGATCGACATCGCAGGATTCGAGGTGTTTACAACGGTACTTCCAAGTTGGATATCAAGCGATTGATTGAGGATATTCAACAACTGGAAGGGACGAGGCACTAAGTCTAATTTCTCTACAAAAGAGACATCAAAAGTTTACTTTCGCAATCCAATTTCGGGATGTAGCTCAGCCCGGTTAGAGTACACGTCTGGGGGGCGTGGGGCCGCTGGTTCGAATCCAGTCATCCCGACCAATCGAAAGCCGCAGAAATGCGGCTTTACTTTTTCTAACAATTCCTAATCCTATGATATGATTTACCCATTTCTTAATTCAACATCTACATTTGCGCGATTCAATAAAAACGTAGAAAAATGAGTGAGAACAATGGAGTGGCGAAATGCCTGATAATCGGCTCTGGTCCTGCGGGTTACACAGCGGCAATCTATGCCGCACGCGCAGAACTGCAACCGATCATGATCGAAGGCATGCAGCCCGGTGGACAGTTAATGGACACCAACGATGTAGAAAATTATCCGGGTTACCCGGATGGGGTAAATGGCCCTCAAATGATGATGGAATTCAGGGCGCAAGCGGAACGCTTCGAAACAGATATTCGATCAGGTTATGTGACCAAGGTTGATTTTTCGGGTCCAATTCACAAAGTGTGGGTAGATGAAAAAGAGGAATTACAAGCGCATTCGATTATCATTTCAACCGGAGCCTCGGCAAAATGGCTGGGTTTAGAAAGTGAATTAAGGCTTCGTGACTTGGGTGGAGGAGTTTCGGCCTGTGCCGTTTGTGATGGGTTCTTCTACCGTGGACAGGAGGTCGCCTTGGTAGGCGCTGGTGACACTGCGGCTGAAGAGGCCACTTATCTCGCAAAGCTTTGCAAGAAAGTACATATGATCGTGCGAAGAGATGAAATGCGTGCTTCCAAGATCATGCAGCAACGCGTCCTGGATACACCAAACATCGAGATTCATTGGAACACTGAAACGATTGAAGTTCTTGGAGATCAAACGGTTGAAGGTGCGAAAGTGATCAATACACAAACGAATGAAGAGTCTGTGTTAAATGTTACTGGTTTTTTCGTGGCAATTGGTCACAAACCGAATACCGACATCTTTAAGGGTTGGTTGGACATGGATGAAGTGGGATATTTGAAACATAAGTCTGATTCAACGTGGACTAACATCGAAGGTGTTTTCGTGTCCGGGGATGCGGGTGATAAAGTTTATCGTCAAGCGGTTACGGCTGCAGGAACAGGCTGTATGGCCGCTTTGGATGCTGAGCGATATCTCGCTGCCAAAGGAATTCACTGATAGAATCAATCGCAACACTTAGAAGGCCGAGGGACAACCGTTGGCCTTTTTTTGTTCTGCGCTGTGCATCAAATAGTTGAATTGGTGACAAAGGTGTTTTTGAATGTTCCTTTCAAAAGTTACTTTCGCTCAC
The DNA here is from genome assembly GCA_041391765.1 of Flavobacteriales bacterium. Lineage (GTDB taxonomy): Bacteria > Bacteroidota > Bacteroidia > Flavobacteriales_G > Salibacteraceae > SHAN690. The sequence continues at coordinate 98,511 of JAWKNJ010000019.1, forward strand.
TATCAATTACTAAGACTTACACTAAAAATGAAAAGACCTGAATTATTATTTGCAGGATTAGCGCTGACTATGAGCCTTTACTCATGTGGCGGAGGAGGAGATGAGAAGCCGGCTGAGGCCGTTGACTCAGCAGCAGTGGAAGAATCTGCAGATGACTTTAAATACATGGCGGAACAGTTTGCCGACCTAAAACTGATTCGTTATCGGATTCCCGGATGGGATAAGCTAACCACTAAACAAAAAGAACTCGTTTATTACCTGTATGAGGCTGGATTGAGTGGTCGTGACATAATCTGGGATCAGAACTATCGCCATAACTTGGAGATTCGACAAGTATTAGAGGTGATTTTGAAGAATTACAGTGGCGACAAGTCTTCGAAAGACTGGAAGAATTTTGAAGTCTATGCAAAGCGTGTATTCTTCTCTAATGGAATCCATCATCACTACAGCATGGCCAAATTGCCCGCTGAGTTTCCACAAGCATACTTCGAAACGCTAATGGCCGAGACAGGTGCTAGCTTAAACGCTGAAGCGCTTAAGGCGATTTTTGATCCTGCCTTCGACAATAAAAAGGTAAACTTAGATCCTGACAAGGGATTACTTAAGGGATCAGCAGTAAATCTTTATGCTCCAGACATCACCGAGAAGGATGTGGATGGATATTATTCCAAAATCATTGATAAGAATAATGCTGAACCTATATCATACGGTTTGAACAGTCGATTGGAGCGAGGAGCGGACGGTAAGTTGTTCGAAAACGTATACAAATCCGGTGGCCTTTATGGAGGTTCCATTGACAAGATTGTATACTGGTTAGAGAAGGCTGCATCTGTGGCCGAAAATCAAGCTCAAGGCGATGCACTGATGCTGTTGGTTGAATATTACAAGACGGGTGACCTCAAGAAATGGGATGAATACAATATTGCATGGACGCAAGCAACGGAAGGTGATATCGACTACATCCAGGGCTTTGTCGAAGTATATAACGACCCAAAAGGCTACAGAGGATCCTATGAAAGCATCGTGCAGATCAAGGATTTTGATGCCAGTGAGCGCATGAAGGTGTTGATGGATAATGTTCAGTGGTTTGAGGATAACTCATCCATAATGTCAGAACATAAAAAGCCAAACGTGGTTGGAGTTACTTACAAGGTGGTTAACGTTGCCGGTGAAGCTGGCGATGCGTCTCCTTCTACACCCATCGGTGTGAACCTTCCAAATGCAAACTGGATTCGTGCGAAGCATGGATCAAAGTCTGTGAGCTTGGGTAACATTGTTCAGGCATATGATAAGTCTGCCGGAAAAGGTTTCTCTGAGGAATTTGTGCGTACCGAGGAGCAGAGGAATCGTTCTAAGGAGCATGGAACTCTGGCTGGAAAGCTCCACACAGCGCTTCACGAGGTTGTCGGTCATGCTTCAGGAAAGATAAACCCCGGAGTTGGAACTCCTAAGGAAACGTTGAAGAGTTACGCCTCCACATTGGAGGAAGGTAGGGCTGACTTGGTTGCTCTTTACTACTTATTGGATCCTAAATTGGTAGAACTTGGACTGATGCCTTCTTTAGAAGTTGGAATGGCAGAGTATGATAGTTATATCCGAAACGGTATGATGCTTCAACTGAGAAGAGTAGAACCGGGAGCGAGCATCGAGGAGGCGCATATGCGTAATCGTCAATTGGTAGCAGCATGGTGTTATGAAAAGGGAATGGCTGACAGTGTAATCGTCAAACTTGTTGAAAACGGAAAAACATATTTCGAAGTACGGAATTATGAAAAGCTTCGTGTCTTGTTTGGTGATCTTCTTCGTGAAATTCAGCGAATCAAGAGCGAGGGCGATTACGAGGCTGGTAGAGCGTTAGTTGAGAATTACGGAGTGAAGGTAGACAAGGCGCTACATGAAGAAGTGTTAGCTCGTGCAGAGAAGCTGGACAGCGCTCCATATGGCGGGTTCATTAACCCACGATTGGTTCCGGTAATGGAAGGCGATAAAATCGTTGATGTGAAAGTGGAGTATCCGGAGGAATTCCTCGGACAGATGTTAGAGTACGGTGAAAAGTACGCGACTCTGGTTCCGACCAACGAATAGTCTACCGAATTAAAAGTTAAAGCCCTCGCAAGAGGGCTTTTTTGTTTTTAGTAGTGGATTGTGACCAATCCCTTGGTTTCTAAAGGCCCGGTCATATGTTCATTGAATTTGATGCCTTTACATGCGTATTCAGCCTTAGTTAATAGATACTCATCGCTCGTAGTGCTGCCGGTAACGCCAGGTTTTACTTTCAAAACCGTTCCTGACCGATTCACTAAAACTTCAACTACCACGGTTCCCTGTTTTTGTGTGGCGTTGCTCAACTTGGGTGGTGTGATCATCTCACGATCTTTTATTTGATACTCAACGGTGTAGCCACCGTTCGAGCTTTTTATCTTCTTTACTGGGGTATCATCCAATAAGCTGCCGTCATATTCAACATATTCATCAAAGAAGATGGAACTCACATCTTTTAGCATGATCTTCTTTGGTTGGCGATTCACATAAACAGTCAACTCATCATCCATGAGCTCCATCACAATACCTTCAATTTTCTCACCTGTTTTCAGGACAACGCTGTGCTGAGCGAAAATTGAAGATGAGCAGGAAATGAATGCCAAGGCAATTAGTTTCTTCATCATTGTTGATTTACGTTGCTAAGAAAATCAGATGAGAACCTGCAACAACGACTTCAACATGTTGTTTGCAACGCTGGGTTGTTGAAAATGCTAGTCGTGCGTATCAATGTCTTGCCTCAGTTTAGGTGGAGTATTTACAAACGCTTTATATCGATTCTTCGTGAAAATGATAAAATCATACTGGCTCATCGATTTCATTTGGGCTTCACTGACACCAATAAAGTCAACAAAGTCTTCAAATTGATCAGGTCGCAAGTCAATAATATCGTAGCTCACGTATTGTGCAAAGAGCTCTTTGAGCAGTGTTCTTCTATGTTCTTCGTTGATCATCTCATAGGCTTCGCGCATCATGCGTTCCTTGCGACTCACTTGCTGATAGAGAAACGTTAGTGGGCTGTGGAAGGCATCGATACCGCTAAGCATATAATCGCGCTCATCATAACCAAGCGCGCGTATGTCTTTTTGAATGGAATCCAGTTCACGCAAGGGGAACACTTGAACTTCCTTTAACCGATAGGCTAGGGGACGAACGAACACTTTAACGTAATATCTATCCTTAATTGCACTGTCAACCATGCAGAGTTTCTCGGTTTCATAACCTAGAGCACCAACCAGAATAGTGTCAGATTTTTGTGCCCAGAGTTCAAAGGTTCCATCCGGGTTTCCGAAACCACCAATCCCTGTGGTTTTGTTAACGATCAGAAGATTGAACGTAGGGTCTTCTTTGTGGATGACTTTACCAATGATTTTGACGCGTTGAGCAATAGTGGATTGCGAAGCGCAAATACCAAAAAAGAAGAGCAGGGTAGGGAATAGATACTTCATTCCATGTTAAGATGAATGAAGTACATATAAGTTACAGACGCCCTTTACGGTGAGGGCTATACTTATTGTACAGTCCGCGATTGTGTCCAGCACGGTAACTGATCATAAACTCAAAGCCGCCTTCAAAACCATTTAACCCTAAGTATGTACCTAGAATAGGAACATCATAACCACCTCCGAAGCTAAATCCTGCAAATTCCATTTGGACTGTAGCAATGAAAGTCAAACTCGTTCCAGATATAGTGTCAGGTTTTGAACCTCGAATGAACCCTCCAAACGTAACGCTGGATTCACTTAATTTACCCGTGGTTTTGGTCCCTTCGCTGAAAAGGAATTGAAATTTAGTTCCTCCTGTAATTAATGACCGCTGAACTTGTCTACTATAAAGAAAATTTGGTTTTATTGCCCAGTTGTTTCCTTCGCGAATTCGCTGCGTTAATTCCGCGTGGATATTGTAACGCCTTTGCAGGGAGGTTCCTGAGGTGTCGTTAAGTAATGAAACATCAGGACGATTAACGTGATACATGGACACGCCACCCGTGAATTCGGTGAGTTTTCCACTGTAATAGGTATACTGAAGTCCGGTTGATAAGTCAAAGTACCCTTTCACATTTTCATCAAGAGACTCATTTGGATCAATTTGAAGATCAAAACCCTGTCCTACCCATTGGTTGTCCCAGTATACATCACCGTATGAAATCCCTCGCCAGCCTAGACCTCCTTGGAAACCAACGCTAATGCTGTGCATTTGCCTTGGGTCCAAATACTGGCCTAATGAAAATGATCCATTGATTCTTCTGTCAAAGAATCGAACATCACCTTGATCATCACTCAAAAAATTCAATCCAAATCCCCAGATATTTCCATTCCATGCATTGATGGGAAGTTGAATATCGAATGCGCCAGCGGCAGTTCGATAGGGGCGATGAACGGTGTAACCGTGTTCCCTGTAGTTTAGAGTAGCTCTCCATTTGCTATCCATGTTACCACAAAGTGCGGGATTCAAATAAAGAGGCTGCGTCCCATACATTGAAATCACAGGATCATATACACCACCTCCATTCTGAGCCATGGTTGTAGCGCTAATAGCTAAACTAGCGACATAGAGCAATATGTACTTATTCATCTTCATCAGTGTCTAACCAGCATTACAGTTCCGGTGAGTTCATCTACAGTGCCAACATCATCTATGAACGTCACCTTAACATAGTAGGTGTAAGCGCCCATTGGTGCTGGGGCGCCTTTGAAAGTACCATCCCAGCCTTCATTTTGAGAATAAGACTCAAATACCATCTCGCCATATCGGTTCCAAACTCGCATGACGAAGCCGTCATCTGCAATAGCATTTCCTCTTACCCAAAGAATGTCGTTATTACCATCACCATTCGGGCTGAATATATTAGGGATGCCTGCATAATACGATTCTTCTACAAACACAATGACAGAATCAAAGGCTTGACATCCATAATCATCGTAATTGGTAATGAAATATTTCCTGGTGTATGTCGGATGAATAATGGGCTCCTTGCAATCATAGCACGATAAACCTTCTTGAGGGTACCAAGCGTAGAATTGACCGGTGCCAACGGGTTCAAATTTCACAGTATCAATAAGAAAGAATCTACTGTTTATATTATCTATCCGCACGTATTTATCCGGTCCGGGTTTTAACACAGGTGGTTCTCCACCCACATTCAATATAGCGACATCTTGTGAATTTTCGATGGATACCCCATATTGGTTAAACGCAAACAACTGAACTCCAATCACCATGCTGTCATTGTAGCAAAAGATGGGATCCTGAGCCATGAACAAGGTGTCAACTGAAATAGAATCGAGGGACGAAACACCGGTTCTTGTGTAATAAAGCGGTAAAAAGTCGACTCCAGGAATCAGTGTGTCAATGATGATGGTGTCCGTGGTGGTTAAGTATACTGTATCACCAAAGATTGTTGTGTCGCGCGCCATGTCCGGGTGTCTCCAGAATATCCAGAAAATAGAATCTGCACGTAAGCTGGTGTTGAAGAACTGAACACACGTACCACGGCAAATGCTGTCTGACTCGACAGTGAAGCGAGGAAGTGGATCAAGACATGAGTCCACTTGAATGTATTCTTCAATGATTAGAGTACTGTCACCGTTGACGTTCTTAACAGTTAGAATAACAGGATAAAAACCAGCGCTGTCATAGAGCACCTCAGGATTCTGATCGATAGAAAGACTTGGCTGTCCACCTGGGAACTCCCATTCCCATTCTGTGGCGTAAAGGCTTAAGTCTTGGAATACTACGTAGGTTCCTGGGCAAATCACCTGGCTACTTACCGTGAAGTCGGGTAATGGAGGAGGGCAGCTGTCTACGATAATTTGCTGGAAAATTCCGAGCGTGTCATCTTTAAACTGATTCAAAGGGTCGTTATAGTCACCAGACCATGCGGTCAGTTTAACCGTGTAAATTCCGGGTACCGTAAAACATGCTGTTACAGTGTCCAAGTCATCGGTTAAACCTTCCTCAATGAAAGGGTTGCCAAACTTGGTGGAATCGCCAAATTGCCACCGCAGATTTTCAGGGTTTCCAAGACTAAGGCTGTAGAATTCGATGCAGTCGTTGTTACAAATACGAGTCGTATCTTGATTGAAGGCCGCAGTAGGTACCTGACAATCGGTCACTGTCACATATGCGGTAAATGTTATAGTAGAATCAAGACCGGATGCTGTATCCTTAACGGTTAAAATAACATCGTATGTGCCGGGAGCAAAGAAGCATATGTAGCCCGGGTTTTGTTGATCACTGGTAGATGGAGTTCCACCTTGGAACTGCCAGTGCCATTCCCCCATACCATAGGTTCCAGGAGTGGATGCATCGGCAAAGTCAACGCATTGACCTTGGCATAGGTTTGATGGATCGTTCGGGATAGAAGCTATACCGGGTGTCGGTGGTGAACAGGTAACTACCGTAACTATCACAGTGTCGTAACTTGAGCCGTTATTATTGGTGGACTCTAGAATAACGTTGTAAGTTCCATTCGTGTTGAACGTGACCGATGGGTTCTGAAGCGTAGAGTTAGCTGCGGCACCGTCAAAATCCCAGAGCCAAGCAGTAGGGTTACCTTCAGAACTATCTTTAAAATTAATTGTTCCGCCATTGCAAATTGTAATAGTGCTATCATTCCCGATTTTTGTCAGCGGAAGCGTTTCGAATACCTCGAAATTATCAATCGCGAATGATGGTGCAGAACCTATCCCATTGTTGTCATTGACCCATCTAAAACCAAAAAACACCTGAGCCAAAGTATTGAACGATCCACCAGGAAGATAGTACACGGCATGTTTCCACTCGCCCCCAGGGCAAAGTGATGTAACAGTCTTAGGAGGGTCATATGTAATTGGAGGAAGGTGAAAGTTGGTCAACCCAATGTTGATTACGAATGATCCATTGTCAGTAGCATTACCTCCTTCCAAGTAATCAAATTCAACTCTCAAATCACCATTGGTTGATGACGGGTCGAAAATAGGCAGGTAGGCAAATACATTCGCAGCACTATCAGGATGGTATGTTGAATTCGGATCTATTGTTCCTGAATTGGTGCTAACATGTAAGGTATTGTTCAAGCCGGTGCAACTTGTAGCACAAGCACCTACTGGTTGTCCAGATTCTCTTGAGCTGACGAACCATCGGTTAGTGGTGTCTTGTGAATTTGATCCCGTCATATAAAGTTTATATGTAGAACCAGGTGGTTGATTGTTAGGAGAATACCTGAGGGTATCTATATCTGAACATGTTGAGCTTGTTCCAAAATACTCAGAAAAAACTTGAGCGAAACTGGGTTGAAAAAGCAAGCAGAAAAGACCAAGAAATATGACCTTTAAAAGTGTGTCTATTGGACGTTTTACCTTATTCATCTATGAAATAGGAGAATTAACCCGCAAAGAAAATCTAATATATTATACGATCAAAAATTAATTTGGAAGCCTTTGGGCCGCTAAATTACTGAGAAAATAGAGGGTATTAACACCGTCAGCGAAGTCATTTAGCTCTGGTCGTTGTGCTGTCCCGAAAGGTCTGTTTTTGTGCCCAACCACGCACTGCAATTGGTCTAGTTGACTTTCAATCACTTGTGTCAAATGGTCCTGATCCTGATAAATCTCATAATTCAAAATGCTCACTGGCGAGTATAGCGATTCGCTTTCGTGAAGCACTATCAGATCGTTCTCCAAGAATGGCTTCCGTTCGAGCATCATGAGTGCTTTATAGTAGGTGTGGTTGTTGGCGTATTTTTTATTGTCCATCAAATAGGAAAACGGAAGACTTGCCTCAAATATTCTATTGAGGTCATAATTCGCTGGTAAATAGAGCTTGGTCACATTTCTGCATCCCAACCCGTAGTAACGAAAGCAGTCTTCCATCAAACCCTCCAATTCTTCCATGGTTTCGTCTCCATTCAGCACCGCAATGCCTGTTCGGTTTTTGCGAATGATGTGAGGAACGCGGCTGAAATAGTATTCAAAGTGGCGTGCAGTATTGTTGCTTCCTGTGGCTATCACGGCATCATAGCCTTCCAGTTTTCCTGTTGAAATCTTGATGGTCGACTGCAGATCAGGTTCTATTTCTGTCAGTTTGTGAAGCAGCGCTGGAATCAAGACATCATCGGAGGTTGAACACTTGATAACGACCGAGTTCCCGGACAATAAAACGCATAACACATCGTGAAAACCAACCATTGGGATGTTGCCGGCCATGATCAACCCCACACTGTAAGTGACAGAGTCAGTGACTGTGTAATCGTTCACAAACTCCTGCAGAGAGGAGGTTTTAAGCGTGTTCGACCAGTACTTGAGCGCATGATGAACCTCACGTTCTGTAAACCACCCATTTTTCGCTCCGGCCAGATGAACAGCGTTGCGAAGCCATGAACTGTGCTCCGATTCAGGAGAATCAATGTATTCGCCAATGGCATTGCCCAGGTTGTGAAAAGCTTGGATGCGTTGAGAAAGGTTGATCATGGCGCAAAATTACGTACGCCAATGGATTATTGAATGTCAAAGCCCTTCCAGTCGTGCCTGTTGCAATGATGAGCGGTTTTCACGTTGGATGACTGAATGTCTTTCCAGCTGTTACATTCAAATTCGATTCTGGTCATCGAGGCGGTGATCACCTTCTCCGGAGGCCTGATTAGAAAGTGATTCAACAAACTAGTGATGGAAGGTTCATGTCCAACAATCATCAAGTTATTGACGGAGTCGTTTGTATACAGAATGGCTTTCAGAATCGTGCTGAAGTCTGGCATGTAGAGTGATTCCATGATTTGAAATTCGGTGTCGTCAATTTCAAGGAAGTCTACTATGATGCTGGCCGTTTCGAAAGCTCGTTTTGCCGGACTGCTTAGAAGTAAATCCACTTTTGCCCGCTCATCTCGCAGGTGCGTTCCGAGTTCCTTGGCGTTTTTGGCACCGCGCTTTTTTAGGGGACGATCAATGTCATTGAGGTTGATGTCGTCCCAACTGCTTTTTCCGTGGCGAACAATGAAGAGTGTCTTCATTTAGGACAAATGTATAGTGGTATGTTAAGGTCATGGTTAAGCGCACATTAAGCATGTGAAAAAGTTGGGGATTTCGGTGTGAACCTGTTTAAAACACTGTGCAAAACCAAGAGGTGATTTTTCAGATGTGCCGAGGCGTGCGTATTAAATTCGCCTCCATCCCAACGGAGTATCATGTCAGCAGAATATACCGAAGATAACATACGCACCCTCGACTGGTCTGAACATATTCGACTCAGGCCTGGGATGTACATTGGTAAGCTGGGCGATGGTAATGCGCCTGATGATGGTATCTACATCCTGATCAAGGAGGTGATCGATAACTCCATTGATGAATTTGTGATGGGAAACGGCAAGACGATTGACATCAGCATTCGGGGGAATGAGGTGAAGATCAGAGACTATGGCCGCGGCATTCCCTTGGGAAAGGTGATCGATGCGGTTTCGAAAATGAACACCGGGGGTAAGTATGACTCCAAAGCATTCAAGAAATCGGTGGGATTAAACGGGGTTGGTACCAAAGCAGTAAACGCACTTTCATCCTACTTCAAAGTGGAGTCTGTTCGTGATGAGCAGATCAAAGCGGCTGAGTTTTCCCGAGGTGATTTGACCGAAGATTTTCCGGTTGAAAGTTCTTCAACAAGAAAAGGAACTCGCGTTACGTTTATTCCTGACGAACAGATATTTAAAAACTACAGCTTTAAGCATGAGTTCGTTGAGAAAATGCTTTGGAATTACGCCTATCTGAACCGTGGATTGACGATCAATTTCAACGGTGAGCGCTATGAATCTGAGCATGGCTTAAAGGACTTGTTGGACCGAAATATTGATGAAGAACCACTTTATCCGATCATTCACCTTGAAGGGGAAGACATTGAGGTAGCGATTACACATACGCAGAGTTATGGGGAGGATTATTACTCCTTTGTGAACGGTCAATATACTCCCCAAGGCGGAACGCACCAAGCTGCATTTCGAGAAGCGATTGTCAAGGTAATTCGCGACCATTACGGAAAGAACTTTGAGGCGCAAGATGTGCGGACGTCAATCACAGCAGCGATTAGCGTGAAAGTGATTGAACCAGTTTTTGAGTCACAGACCAAAACGAAGCTGGGTTCAAACGAAATTGAGCCTGGAGGGATGTCCATGCGGTCATTCGTGTCAGATTTTCTTTCGCGAGAATTGGACAACTACCTGCACAAGAATCCTGAAGTAGCCGAAAAATTACACCGAAAGATCGTGCAGAGTGAGCGCGAGCGCAAGGAAATGGCCGGTGTTAAGAAACTGGCCAGAGATCGTGCCAAGAAAGCTAGTTTGCATAACAAGAAGCTACGCGACTGCCGATTGCACTTGGGTGATAAAGATGAACGCAATGTGGATACGTCCATTTTCATTTGCGAGGGGGATTCGGCCTCTGGTTCGATTACAAAAATCCGTGACGTAAGCACTCAAGCAGTGTTTTCGCTGAAGGGTAAGCCGCTGAATACCTTTGGGTTGACCAAAAAGGTGGTCTATGAAAATGAGGAGTTCAACCTACTTCAAGCCGCTTTGGACATTGAGGATGGAATTGAAAACCTGCGTTACAATAAGGTGGTGATCGCTACAGACGCTGACGTTGACGGAATGCACATTCGCTTGCTGTTGATTACATTCTTCCTACAATTCTTCCCGGAAATTGTGAAGCAGGGACACCTATACGTGTTGCAAACTCCACTCTTTAGGGTGCGCAACAAGAAAGAAACGATTTATTGCTACAATGACGAAGAGCGCATTGTGGCGATCGAAAAACTAGGTAAGAACCCTGAGATTACACGTTTCAAGGGTCTGGGAGAGATTTCACCGGACGAATTCAAGAACTTTATTGGTGAAGACATTCGCTTGGATCCTGTTCTAATTGGCAAGGAAGCAGTTGTTAAAGACTTGCTGTCCTTTTACATGGGAAAAAACACACCGGAGCGTCAGGATTTTATCATCGAGAACTTGAAAGTAGAAAAGGACGTTGTTGAGGAAGCCGCATGAGCCTAATACGAATATTTTCATTGTTGTTGGTCGTTTGTGTTCATAGCCTGCAATCACAGAGTTCATGGGTGAGACAATCTGTTGATACATTGATGTATGCGCTGAACTCTGATCGCGAGGTAATTGAGCCGTTCGAAGCAGCAACATTCTATCGTAAGGTTTGGCCCATGAATGACTCTCTGTTTTTTGTTTTTGATTATTACCGAGACGGGGCGGTTTTTATGAAAGCCACCTCGAAAAGTTATAACCCGCTGTACGAACTTGCATTCGTTTCAACGCGTGCTGAATATTCTGTTCATGGAGATACCATTGAGTTTTATCAATACAACGATCGAAGTGAGTTACATGGTAAAAGGCTTAGCAAATATGAATCGGGTCAGATTAAATTTCGGGGACAGCTTAGTCATAATAAACCAATCGGAAAGTTCGAGTCTTTCTACAAAAATGGTCGTTTAGAGTCTAAAGGTCACTATAGTGACAATGGTAAAAGAGTAGGGACTTGGTTATGGTATTATGATAGCGGTGCCAAAGCAGCAGGGGGGGTATATAATGCTAAAGGGAATGAAAATGGCTCTTGGTTGTCTTATCACGAGAATGGAAGATTAAAGGAGAAAATGTTCTTCGTAGATGGACAGTTGCGGGACTCGGTTGCTAATTACTACGAAAATGGAGCACTGCAGTCGATTTTTTACCTTGATACCCTTGGGGTTCCACAAGGTGAAAAAGAGATGTTTTATTCAAATAGTCGCTTATATGAGAGGTCCTTATTTAGGGATGGTAATAAGGTAGGGCGGACAATTTCGTATTATCCATCCGGTGAGACCAGGATAGTGACCGTTTGGGAAAAAGGAATACCAGAAGGAAACCAAGTTGAGTATTGGCCCAATGGTAACTTCAGACATTTGAAGAAATGGAAAAAAAGGCTAGTAAAGGAAGAGAAGTGGTTTGACGAGAATGGCATGGAGGTAGAATCTTCGCACGCTTGTTATGGGCAAAAGTTTAATGAAGAACAACTTAAAAGAACTTTGTCAAAACATCTTCATTCTGCAAAACGTGGATGGGCTAAGGATAGGGTTGTCCTGAGTTTCGAAATAGACACCAATGGGCGCACAAGAAGTGTGGATATTTTAGAAACTGCAAATGATGTTTTGGACTCCGCAATGATCAAGGCTATAGGCGTGATGGAATGGGGAATTGCTAGGTATCAAGGCAAACCAGTGGCGATTGGTAATGATATTTGTATAAATCTAGGATATGAGGAAATCTTAGGGATTAAGTTTGGACACGCCTACGTGATTAAGGATGAATTGGATGAGAGTAGGTCGATTTTTTCTGAAGTTGATAGGGCCGCAGAGTATGAAGGAGGTGAGGTTGGTTTTTCTGAATTTTTGTTTCGCGAAACAAAAATTCCAGAACCCGCATTTGACTTGAATATTGCCGGGGATCTTTTACTTAGATTCAAAATTGGCAAGTCTGGACTTGCTTGTGATCCTAATATTATTGAGAAATCGCACCCAGTTTTTAATGATGAAGCGGTGAGAGCTGTCCATAAGATGGCGGTTTGGAGTCCTTCAATTACGAATGGAGATCGAGAGTTAGTTCAAAGGAGTATAACTATGCACTTTGATCATTAATGGCAGAAGAGAACGAGAACATAGAAGAAAGGGACGAGGAGTTTAGCCAGCAGGAGGAGCAGCAGGAAGAGCTCGATACGGTCATCCATGTCAGTGGCATGTACAAGGACTGGTTCTTGGACTATGCTTCTTATGTGATTCTTGAGCGCGCTGTGCCTCACATCAATGATGGTTTGAAGCCCGTTCAACGAAGGATCCTTCACTCCATGAAAGAAATGGATGATGGTCGTTACCACAAAGTGGCTAACATCATCGGAAACACGATGAAGTATCACCCGCACGGTGATGCGTCCATCGGTGATGCCCTTGTACAAATTGGTCAACGCGAGCTGCTGATCGACTGTCAGGGAAACTGGGGAAACATTCTCACCGGAGACAGCGCGGCCGCACCACGATACATTGAAGCACGGCTCACCAAGTTTGCACTTGAGGTGCTCTTTAATGCGAAGACCACCGATTGGCAACTTAGCTATGACGGTCGAAACCGCGAACCGATTACCCTTCCTGTCAAGTTTCCATTGCTTCTGGCTTCGGGTGTCGAAGGCATCGCTGTGGGTTTGGCGTGTAAGCTTCTTCCACATAACTTCATCGAGTTGATTGATGGTTCGATCAGCAATTTGAAAGGGAAGAAAGTCAAGGTTTATCCAGACTTTCCGACAGGTGGCATTGCTGACTTCAGCGAATACAATGACGGTCTTCGCGGTGGGCGCATCAAGGTGAGGGCGCGCATTTCAGCAGATGATAAGAGAACGCTGCGCATTAGTGAAATTCCATTCGGGACCACGACTTCATCCTTGATTGAATCCATCCTTAAAGCCAACGACAAGGGTAAAATCAAGATCAGGAAGGTGGAGGACAATACTGCTGAAAATGTGGAAATCCTTGTTCACTTAAACGAAAAAGAGTCGCCTGACAAGATGATCGATGCGCTCTATGCGTTCACCGATTGTGAAGTCAGTATTTCGCCCAACTCGTGTGTGATCGAAAACGACAAGCCGCGCTTTATGGGCGTGAGCGACATTCTTGCGGAGAGCACGGAACAAACCAAAGGCCTACTCAAGCTGGAGCTCGAGATCGAAAAGAGTGAGCTGGAAGAGAAGTGGCACTTCGCTTCGCTAGAGAAGATTTTCATTGAAAAGCGCATCTATCGCGACATTGAAGAGTGCGAGACCTGGGAAGACATCATCGCCACAATACATACAGGCTTAAAGCCACACATCAAGCACTTGTTGCGAGCGGTGACAGATGATGATGTGGCCAAGCTGACCGAAATCCGCATCAAGCGTATTTCCAAGTTTGACGGTTATAAGGCCGATGAATACTTGAGCAAGCTCGAAGAAGACATCGCCCAGGTTAAGCATCACTTGGACCACCTGACGGATTATGCCATTGAGTATTTCAAGAATTTAAAGAAGAAGTACGCTGAAGGCAGAGAACGCAAGACGGAGATTCGTTCGTTGGAAACCATCGAACGAACGATGGTAGCTGCCAGCAATGTCAAGTTGTATGTTGACAGAGCAGAAGGATTCATTGGTCACGGCTTAAAGCGCACCGAAGCAGAGTTCGTTTGTGACGCTTCTGACATTGATGACATTATTATCATTCGGAGCGATGGCATCATGATGGTGACTAAGATGGCCGATAAAACCTTTGTAGGTAAGGATATCATTCATGTAGACATCTGGAAGAAGGATGATGAACGCACGACCTACAACATGATTTATCAAGATGGACCTGCCGGAAATGTGATGGTCAAGCGATTCAACGTTACGTCAATTGTTCGTGATCGCGAATATGACTTGACCAAAGGAACAGCCAAGTCTAAAGTTCTTCATTTGACCGCTAATCCGAACGGTGAAGCCGAGGTGGTTACCGTCCTTCATCGAGCGAAAGCCAAGATCAAGAAACTTAAGTTCGACTTTGATTTCAGCGAACAAGCTATTAAGGGAAGGGCCGCGGCAGGAAACATCCTGACCAAACACAGCGTGAACCGCATTGAGCTGAAGGAGAAGGGTGTATCGACTCTAAGCGCTCGTAAAGTGTGGTTTGATGAATCCATTAGAAGACTCAACTACGAAGAGCGAGGTACGTACTTGGGAGCATTTGAGGGGGAAGACAGAATCTTGACGGTTATGCAGAGCGGAAGCTATCGTTTAACTGGTATTGACGTGCTCACCAAGTTCGATGACGACATGACTCGCATCGAAAAATGGAATCCGAAAAAGCCGATGACCGTGGTTTACCACGATGCGGATAAGGATGATGAATACGTGAAGCGATTCTTAATTGAGGAAAGTGACAAGCCCGTTCGATTCATCGGTGATAATGAACAAAATTCAATGCTCTTTGTGTCGCTTAATTGGAGACCCCAAGCTCTGTTGAAGTTTGATCAGCGCAGCAATAAGCGTCATGATGAGAAAATTGACTTGGAGTCATTCATTTCGGTGAAAGGCCTAAAGGCGCTGGGCAATAAACTGAGCAAATTCAAGGTCAAAACCATCGAAGAACTGGAGCCATTGCCTTATGAGCCGGTTCACGATAACGATTCTGAGGATGGAGAAGAGGAGCAGATACATACCAATGAATCTCAAGAACAAGGAACAAGCGTAGAAGTGAAACCATTAGGCACAAGCACAAAGTCGAATGGAGCTGCAGCTGCGAAATCGACCATTCCACCACTAAAAAAGAAGGAAGGGCATTGGGATGAGCCGAAAGTTATTGCGGAGGCAGAGGATGTTGTCGTTGAAGAGGCATTACCTGAGTCAGCAGAGCCAGAGGAAGAAGTGGTGGATCAACCGGACGAACCCGTGATGGTGGAAGAAAAACAAGAACCGGAGCCTCCAAAAGAATCGGAACAAGAGACTAAAGCGGAGCCTGCGCCACAAAAGCAACCAGAGCCAAAAGCTGAAAAGAAATCAGATGGTTTTGGTGCAGGAAGCCAGATTACATTGGAGCTTTAATTCTGTGCATACATTTACCGTATGCATCATATCATAGCTAGCATATTATTCTCTTTTATTGCTACGGGTTTGGTCGGTCAAAACTTCAACATTGATCTTCAAGGCAAAGTGCAATACGATGTTGGAATCAAGCAGATATTTGGGGGTATGTGACGAGCAGGGGAATGGAATATAAGCCGGTTGGGACTTTACAATGATGTTTCTGATTGTAAATGTCACTGGATCCTCAAAAAGTCCTATAGAAGCATTCGTTGTAGAACCGCGAGGCTTCCAGCGTTTGGCGGGATATCAAAACCTGGGGAGAATATGCTTACGTTACATGCGAGTGTGGTCCCAAGGTTGATGATCATAGACTTGAGCCCATTGCCTGAATCCAACAACCTGAACTATTCTTACTGGATCGGTGATACTGCAATTTTCTATCAGGCACACAACCTATTCATTGACGATCATGGAATAGCATACATTTTTGGGTCCGATTTTTTCTGCCGGAGGTGGTGCAATAATGCTTGACCTGAAGATCGATCCAATGAACCTCTAACTCTGGGGATTTACGATGAGTAAATTACTTGCAATAATGATGGGGTAGTGAGAAACGGAAAATTTTATTTCGTTTTTGATGGAGAACTTGCAAGTGGTTGACGTTCAAAAAATAGTATGAACCTAAGAAGGCGGTTGCATCTTGAAAACGCCCGTATTCGATACAACGCTTAAGTTTCTCAATGGGAAGTATGTGTTTACCACGACGAGGTAAAAAATGGTCGCATCGCAGCCTATGATGCATCAAATATTTTCAACCCATTGAATTGGATAATTGACGAACGACACCTATTATCCACAAACACGTGATTGGAAAGACACAGCTTTCTTATCACTTCCTACTATACTTATGGGATCAATATTATTGATGAAGTCGACCGGCAAGAATATGGTAGAAGTTGGACATTTTGACACCAGTCCGACTATCGATACGAAGGATTCATGGATGCTAAGGAAGGTTTATCCATGGCTGCCCAGTGGCAATATTATTGCATCCGACATGGAGGAGAATGGCATGTATTCAAGCCTAATTATAGAAGAGCGTGTTACTGGCGGGACAAGTAACTGATCAACAAACTGGTCATGGAATCTTCATCCCTGCTGAATTCTGGGTTGGGATACGGCCGAACTATACACGCAAGAGAATACGCCTTGGGTACGCTGGAATTCAGATTAGTGGACGTTGTCTATTCTGCCGAGAGTTACATTAATCTGGATACTGTTCGGTGGAGTATCTTGAAACAAGGTGACATTAAGGTGAATGCTCATTGAGTAAGGCGGCCAACAGGCCTCAGCGAGCGTATACAAGAGATGAGTTTATTCTATTTCCAAACCCAACTTTGGTAACTTAGTTGTTCAATGCAGGACGGCATGGATGACTTTGCAATTTGGTTCCATGACGGAAAAACGGTTTATCACGGGAGATTTTTGCCGGTTTGTGGAATTTCAAATTGTTGAGCTTGGAACTTATTATCTAGTTGGGTGTCAATGAAGCAAGTGGCCCTTGGGTTCGAAAAGAAATCTTGGTTCAATAGCAGCGACTATGCTGATCGCTCGTTACTTTTAGTGAACAATTCAATGCCATGAAAAGATTGTCACTCATCATTGGGGCTTATTTCGTAATTCAAGTTGTCTCCTGCAAACCCGAGTGTAAAGACTGCACCTATTATGAATTGAACGACAACGATTCCATTGTGTTTCAAGATCCGTTGGACGGTCAATACTGTGGTGATGAAATCAAGGTGATTGAGAAGAAGGAATACCATCCCATTTCCGGCAGCGCATACGTGAAATGTGAATGATTGCGAAAGCTTTAACGTGAGCATAATATTATCAGATAGGTGGCGTTTGGAAGCCAACAAAACCATCCATCTTGAAAACACGCAGGCATCTCCTAGTCATCCTTTTGGCGGCTCTCTCGTTCAGCTACCTGTTCTATCAAAGCAATTCCGGAGTTAATCTTCTCCTTTTTGAGGGTTTACTCGTTCTCTCCATACATTTCGCTCACTTGAAAAATAGCTGGTCTCTGTTTAGATGGTTGACCTCCGGTGCATTCTTGTTAACCGCAATAGCTTACCAATTCAATGTATCTGAATGGACCTTGTTTGTGAATTTGGTTTCGGGAGTTATGGTAGTTGGCGCAGCACTCGAACCAACTGCTCGATCGTTTTGGACAGTCGCTAGGCTAGGTGCTTTCAATAGTGTGGCAGCAGGATTTCAGTTTTTGCACGACTTGATAAAAGAGGATGCTTTCAAGGTGCGAGGGATTTCGAAAACTTTGAGGTTCTATTACATGATGGCTCCTCTGGCTATCATCGTTTTGTTTGTGTTAATTTATCGTGGTTCCAATCCGGTTTTTGATGGTTACATGGCCGGAATGTTTGATGGTTTAGATCGGTGGGTAGAGTGGGCATCACAATATCTCAATTGGCAATGGATAGGTGTATTCGTGCTAGGGATGATTATATCCGTGTTGGCGATGGTTCACGTGATTCCCGTTCGAATAGTAGATTCTGATGCTCTGGCTTCCATGACGATGAAACGAGTGCGTGTGAAGTTCATGCGCGGTGTGAGTTTGATGGTGCTGAAAAACGAGTGGTTGGCAGGGATGTTCTTGCTAGTGTGTCTCAACCTATTGCTGGCTGTTGTCAATGCCATAGATGTTTATTGGGTATGGTTCAACTTTGAATGGCAAGGCGAGTATTTGAAACAATTTGTTCACGAGGGAACATACCTGCTCATCCTCAGCATACTTATTTCTGTGGCGATCGTACTTTTTTTCTTTCGGAAAAACCTGAATTTCTATTCCCGATCCATTTGGCTAAGAAGGCTATGTTATCTCTGGTTGGCTCAAAATATCATTCTTTCAATATCTGTAGTGGTTCGTAATATCCACTACATCAATCACTTCGCCTTGGCAAGCAAGCGAATCGGAATATTGTTTTTCCTAGCGCTGGTAATTTTTGGAATTGCAACGGTTTTGATCAAAGTACGTGACAAGAAATCAGCCTTTTATCTTTTCCACTGGAACACGCTTTCAGTGTTTGTTGTGGTTGTGATCTCCGCTTTGCCCAACTGGCAACGCATCATCGCCACCTATAATTTCAGCCACTACACACAATCATTTCTCCATCTCGATTACCTGGCAAGTTTTGATCCGGAGGCCATACCGTACACAGACTATAGCCTAGAAGAGCTCCAAACAATGGAAGCATTACAGCGGCAGAAGTTTCCTTTCGAAGAGCGGTATATGACAGCCGAGGAATACCATAACGTTTTGAAAGACAAGAAGACTCGGTTTCAAGAAAAAATGGAAGGCTCGACATGGAAAGAATGGACCTGGGCAAAGCAAAAGGCCATAGATCACCTGAATCGATAGCGACACCAACCCTTCGGTGTTTATCTTCTGCTTGTCATTTTTCCAATTGGGCTGCAACCTGCCTTACATTTGAGGCTCAACCACACCCATGACCGAACGCAAACCGGGATTCATCCTCTTGTTCAGTTTTCTTTTGTCTTGCAGCCTTGTGGGCTTGGCCCTTGTGTTTCCTGAAGGTGGTGTGGTTTTGCCGTATGGCATGACATTGCGATATCCGACCATCAATCACCTGTTGGGTGAGGATAAGGTGGAATATGCAGATATCTCGGAAACGATCAACTTAGCGGATGCGCTTGCAGATGAGGAAGAAGAGATTTCTGAGACTGTAATTCAGGACACTCTGATCGTCTTGGAACTTGATACGACTGTAGCATCGGTTGACACAACTGAAGTGAAACGGCCATTCATTCCGAAACGAAAGCCCAAAAAGGTGAACGTGGACAGCCTCAGGGCGGCTGAAAAATATTTACAGCCTATAGAGTTCAAAAACAACGATGCATCTGTGTTGTACAAGTTTTTTGCAGCCTTGGATGAAGTGGCTTACAAGGGTGGAAAAACCCACGTCATGCACTATGGCGACTCGCAGATCGAAGGTGATCGAATGACCAGTTATATCCGCGATAAGCTTCAGAAACGCTTTGGTGGATCCGGTGTTGGCTTGTTGCCAGCTAGTAATATCAACACGGTTCCAATCATTGGACACAGTAATTCAGAAAATTGGAATCGCTATCCAGGATTCATCTCTGAAGGTGAGAAGGGAGGTACAGACAAGTATGGTGCTTTGTGTTCGTATTCTACATACACCCCTTATCCGAAGAATGTCGTACTAAATGAGGCGGAGATCATAGTAAAGCTTGGTTGTTACAATGCTGGGGATGCTTGTTCATAACAACTGTAAATCCTTCCAATAATGTTTGTTCTGTTGAAGACGCAGTAAAGCTTACGTTTCCCGTGGATGACACAGTGTTTAGTGACTACTTCAAAGGACGAAAAGACCTGAACCACATTGCGTTGAGCTTTAATGCGCCAAGAAAAGATATCGACGATTCGTCAAAGGTGATCCACAGATTTGGTGGTCAGTCTCGAAGGATTGAAATGGAGTTCAGGTGAGCAACGTGGCCATGCGTGGCAGCTCCGGCACGGTGTTTCACAAGATGGACAACAAGATTTTAGGCGAAATGCTGGCAGAGTTGAATACTACTCTGATCATTCTTCAATATGGCGTACGACGCCTTATATGGAGACCAAACAACAGGCAAGTGACTACGGAAATGGTTTTATCGTCAAATCAAGCTTCTACAACTGGTTCGTCTTGAGCTTCAATCAGCAAAGTAATAATACCCATCGGACATGTCTTAGAAAGAATGGTGAACGCCATGAAACCTATCCACTTTTAAGAAGTTCGATGCTCTCAAAAGCGCAACACTTAGAGCAGATGCTGGATATTGGGATATGTATGAAGCGGAGGAAGAACCCACATCGTGGTAGAGGTTGATCCACCGTTGGCCATCACAGACTACACTCACTTCTACACCGCGTGGTGCACGCATAATCTCTGAATTTTTCTATAAAGCATTGATGATCGAATACGAGGCTTACAATAGCCAAAATCAAGTACCGTGAGTGAAAACTGAATGCTCCTATTACTTTCTACATTGATCCACGGTTGGGTTTGGTGGGCAAGTAGACATGGATTCAATTTAGGTTCGTGTCATTCTTTTGTGAACTATGAGCTTAGAATATGTTCACTGGCGATACATGAGGAGTCCTGTCATGGACAATTATTACATGCAATTCGATCGAATGATGCGCGATCGAGGAAGGCCAACTCAACATTGTTCATTTTGGAGGTTCACATTCAGGTGGATATCTGGAGCAATTTGTTACGCGAGCGATTGCAACAGATTGACACAAAAGTTCATGGTGCTAGGTGTTCTATTCCCATTTAAAGCTGCCGAAACCAACAGGCCTTATTCCTACGAAGTGGCATGGACAGGAAAGCGGCAAGGATTCCGAAGCGCACATAACAAGCACGAAAGTAAGGGGTGCTACCGCATCAATACGGCCACCACGTCTGACACATTAGCTACATTGAAATTCACCTTTCATGGGTCACCCATTCATGTAAAACAAATGCTTCACATTAATGAGCAACATCTCTGTATCGACCACGAGATGGAGGTGTTGCCAGCATCGCTGGTTAAGCTAGACCGATTTGGTGACTCATTGAAACACATCATCGTGGAGTTTAACGAGCCGGTTGATTCGATTGAGATTGCATTTCGAAACCCTCATCATCAAGCGATGAATTGCAGTTTTATGGGTTGATTTCAAAAATGATGATCCGGGAAATGGGTCTATCGAGCAGCATTGGCGTTAATGGTTCTTGACTAGTCATACAAGCGCTGTGAATTGTTTGAAGATCAATTGGCATTGTTGAATCCTTGACCTTGTCATTATGTCCACCGGCACCAACGACTCATCGGAGCCGCCGGATTATACCGGAAGAATCATATAAAACGGACTATCGAGCGTTTCTTGAAATGATTCGCAGGGTGAATCCGCAATGCGCTTTCATATTTCATTGCCAAACGATAATTACTCTCAGGCGCAAGGATCATAATGATAACCTGCCTTCTACCGGAAAAAGTGATCTAAGAGCTTGCCAATGAGTTTGATGCTCGCGTATGGGATCTTTATGGAATCAAGTGGTGAAAGTGGTTCAGCGAAAGTTTGGAGAGATGCGGCGATGAACCTGACTTGGCGCATTTCACTCAATACGGGCTATTTATTGAAAGGCGACTTGTTCTACAAGGCATTCACAGGAGGATTATTTGAGGTATAACAATCAGCATCCCATCTGGAACGAATAATCGACATATTTCAATTCTCGGATAAGCACCCAATGATCTTCTACCGGTCTTGATTTCTGGTGTTTTTCTTCGCGGTCTATGCCGGATTTGCCTTGGTAGCAAGGTGGCATTGAGAAATGCGTTTCTCATGATGGCGAGCTTCTTCTTTTATTACAAGACCAGCGGCACTTTTTTGCTACTTCTGGTGTTTTCAATTCTGTTTTCTTATAGCATAGGATGGCTTATGCCACGAACGAAAGATCCGCTTGATCGAAAGGTACTGCTGGGGTTGAGCATCACTGTACACCTGTTTTTTCTGTGCCATTTCAATACGTGGGCTTATACTTCTTCGCGGATGTATATAATGACTTCACAGGCGACTGAATTCATCCATATTTAATCCTCTGGCGCTGCTCGGAAATGCGATGACCGGAAGTGACTATTTCAGTGTCGATCAGATTTTACTGCCGGTCGGTATATCCTTTTTCACGTTTCAGATCATCACCTATGTGGTAGATATTTATCGCAGAACACTAGAACCGGTTAAGTCTGTTTTGGATTACGCGTTTTATGTTTCGTTTTTTCCTCAGTTGGTTGCAGGACCAATTGTTAGAGCCGCTGATTTTATCCCGCAACTCTATAAAAAGAGTCTTTTGACCAAGGCTGAGTTCGGCTTGGCGCTCTTCCTGATTCTCAAAGGCTTGTTCAAGAAGATTTTCATTGGCGATTACATGGCAGTTAATTTCATTGATCGCGTGTTTGCCAATCCATTGAGTTACACCGGACTTGAGAATGTCACAGCGTTGATTGCCTATTCATTGCAGGTTTATGTTGACTTCAGTGGCTACACCGATATTGCGATTGGTCTTTCGCTGATGATGGGATTCAGACTGAAAGAGAACTTCAATTCACCCTACAAGGCGGTGAGTGTTGGTGATTTCTGGCGCAGGTGGCACATTTCCCTGAGTACATTCCTGAAGGATTACCTCTACATACCTCTGGGCGGAAATAAAAAAGGAACGTTACGTACCAACGTCAACTTAATGATTACCATGCTATTAGGGGGGCTTTGGCATGGAGCAAGTTGGAACTTTATTATCTGGGGTGGGATCAATGGGGTAGGGCTCTTGGTTTACAAAGCCTGGAAGAAGATCAGCCCCTATGAGGACTCTAAAGATTGGGTCATAAGGGCGTGGAGAATTGCAATCACGTTTTCATTCATCACATTCACACGGTTGTGGTTTAGAGCTCCAAATACTGCAACGGTCAACAATTTTGCCCATCAGGTGATCTCAAATTTTGGATGGGAAATAGCCCTTGATTTTGCAACGGGGTTCAGATATGTATTGCTGGTGATGGCATTGGGCTTTATCACCCACTGGATAGGCTCTGAGTTCAAGGCTAAGTGGCGAGATCGTTTTGCGAACGCACATCCTGTTATTCAGGGAATGATCAGTTTGCTGGTGATCTTCGTGATCTATCAGAGCATCTCTGCTGAGGCCCAGCCTTTTATTTATTTCCAGTTTTAGGGCATAAAAAAAGCCCTCCAAATGGAGGGCTTTTTGACAGTAGCAATTCCGCTAATTAAAAACCAAGCTTAGGCGTAGCCATGTTTTCGATCAAAACGCCAACGCAGAAAAGGCTTTCGGGATCCGGTTGAGCACTTTTCTTTCCCCCTTCTTCAGGTGGAGGACCTGGAGCTGTGATTCGAACAATTATCTTTTTCGTGACTTCACTGCTGAATTCGAAGAACATGGGAAGTCCTCCTTCAGTTCCCTGATCTGCAGGAACGTCAAGTGAAGCAGTTTCATTGTCAAACAATACGTCTTGAGAACGACTGTCAACGATTTTAAACTTAATTGGTTCCTCCACATTGTTATCTTGACAAAGACTCACGCGATAATCTTGACCGGAATGTGCAACGAACACCAAGTCGGAGGTGTGGCCAAGAACGAACATGCCACTTTTAGACTGTGTGTTGTACATCATAGAAACGTTATCAGAACCATAACATTTTCTCTTATGAAAATTCTTGCAGTCTTGCGCACTGAGTGTACCAATGGTCAGGCCAAGAACCGAAATTAGGAATAGGAGTTTGCTCATGCCGTACATATTATCCTTCGCTTGGATTTGAAAATGAATTACGATAGTCGGTTGCAGCCTTTTTCAGGGCATTGAATTCATCAGCGGTCATTACAATTCGGTTGCCGCCTAGAACAGTTTTTTGACCTTGTTGACTTACTTCTTGAGAAACACTCACTTCATCTAGATTCAAGAATACGTCACTCACACCTTGAATATCGGTTAGCACTTCCAACACGCGATCCTCATCTCTAAACAAGTTCAAATAGTCCAACACATTTTCCATTACCAATTTTTGGTCAGCCAAGCGTTGTATGGTTTCGTTACCATCCTTATAGGTGTCAATCATGTTGGTCAAGATGTAGATGCTTTCTACGAATCCTCCGGCAGCTATTATAGCCAGCGTGGAACCTTTTTCATTCTGCTCCAACATACCAATGATGTTCTGGTATGAACTCGTTGATATAACTTCAAGTGAATCACTGTTATCCATGTTACTCTTCACACGGTTTACCATCAATTCGTCAAATACGTATGAAATGCCTAAATCGTCACCCACCTTTCTCAGGTTATCGAAGTTTGAAATAGACTCTTGAAATTTCTCATAAGAAGCGGTATAAGCTATGTCAGCGGTCAATCGTCCAAAATTCAATGCTTGAGTCTTCGATGATGCATAATTGACCTGCGCAGTGGTAATCAACCCATCTTTATAAGGAAGCTTACTAGACTTGATAATTCCGAAAAGTTCATTCGGGCTTGGAACTTGATACGAACTGCCATTCATTGCATCAAATCCCCACATTTCAACTTCGTTGGTATCCACTGCTGTGGTATCCTCCTGCGGTTCGCTTTTCGCGTTGTCTCCGCCTCCGCAAGAAGTAAATACTATTACACTAAGTGCAGTGGCGAAAAGGGTTAGGTAGTGTTTTTTCATTTGACGAGCGATAATAACACTTATGTCTGAATCGGACAAAAATAGAAATATTTAGATTGTCTTAAATTTCGCAACGCCTCTGTTATCAGGCATTTGCGCTTTGTGATTCCTTTGTTAAGAATCGCAGCCAATATAGGCGAATTTTGAACTACGCGGTAGCCGATTTTGCTGTTTTGAATTCCGAGGTCGTATGGAATTCAAGATCAGGGTAGTTTTCCTGTGCCATTTGCAGCATCCATGCAGACGGGGCAAGGAAGACAGGATTGTCATCTTTGTCATAAGCAACCTCGGCTGCTTTGATTCGGACAAACTCTTCCAATTGTTTGGTGTTGGTGGTGGTAATCCAGCA
>JAWKNJ010000020.1:0-119757 GCA_041391765.1 Flavobacteriales bacterium
CCATCGGATGAGGTTGTGCTTTTGCTATCAATTTCCTTGGTTCGTAGGATGTCTGATCATCGCCAAATTGTCCTAGACCAACTGCCACAATAGCCGCAGAACCAAGTAAATAGTATATGTAACTCTTCATCATAATTTGCTGTTTGGTAGTAGAGAAATATGAAAGCGCAAGTTATATAAAAATCCACCTTTTGATTTGATCAATTCAGTAGTGGCGTTGATTTTGTAGTTAACGGTAAGATTAATCAAGAATTCGTGTTTGTTATAGTTCCCTTTTGCCAAATACGAATGCCAAATATGCCGTAAGATAAAATTGCTCGTTGAAGCCGTTTTCCATGATAGGTAGGCGCTTATAGAAGGCGTCAAATGCGGCTCCAGTCTCTAAGGCTCTTATGAACGCATCATCTTGAGAATATTCAAAGTTTAATGCATATTTTATATGTAGCCCAGGATATATGTCAGTGGAATTCAGTTTATACAGGGCTGGTGCCCTTCCCTTCACCTCACCGTCACTATGAAGAGAGGTTGAGTACTTTACAATTTCTTCCTTTAGTCTTCCTCCTTGACTGCTGGTGAAGCTTACATAGACAGGTTTCACCAATGCCAATGTTGGTCCATAAAGCAGCGTATGGCTGACGCGCACCCCACGCTTTACTTCTTTATCGAATATTGTTTTTTGACCTCCATATGATGCTCTGATGAGCGCCACGGAACTAATTTTACCATAGTAGTAACCTCTAAGCTGACTTCCGGGATATGTGATTTTAAACTCCTTATGATCCTTGAATGTGAGGAGCTCTATGTTTAAGATGTGATTGCTAAATCCCGTTTTTCTCCAACCGCGCCTGTATGAGCCACCTATGCCTTGAGTATGGAGGAAAAAGCTTCCGGCATTGTAGCTTCTGTAAAAGCCTCTGTTTGCGACTGGCTCATTTATGGTTTGACCGGTTGCACGGATGTAAGCACAAAATATTATGATTGAAAGAAGTAGATATTTATACTTTGATCGCATGAACATTCAAAATTATAATTTTCAGCACCGTATTATTTTCATGCTAGGCATATGGTAACTTCAACAATTCAATACTTAGGTGACAAAAGGACGGAAGCCACACATTCGAGGTCAAGAAGGACCATTGTAACGGATGCGCCATTGGACAATGATGGAAGGGGTGAGGCATTTTCTCCAACGGATTTATTGTCCACTTCGCTGGCGTGCTGCATGTTCACGCTGATGGGAATCACAGCCAATAAACATGGATTCAAGTTTCATGGAGGAGAAGCTTCGTTAGAGAAAATCATGGAAAGCAATCCAAGGAGGGTTGGTAGAATAGAAATAGCGTTTAAACTAGTGGGAGTTTACACTTCAAAGCAGCAAAACATGCTTGAAACAGCGGCAATAAATTGCCCTGTTGCAAAAAGTCTCAATCCTGAATTAGAACAAAGAGTGGCGTTTGCCTACGGAAATCTATGAGTTTGACTCTTGCTTAATCTGTGTGTCATTGACACCATATGCAGGGCAGCGTTCATGCGTCTTACAAGATGAAATCACGGTTGCCATAAAAAGAGCAAGTGCGAAAACGATGGTTAATCTCTTCATGTTGATTTGATTCGAGTGATTAAAACTCACTTTTGATGTTTCAAATTTAGGTTTTAAGGCTTTATAGTTGAATCATGAAAATTTGGGTTTTCGACCAATAAATGAACAATCTAGTCGTAATTGTATGAGCAATAAATCTTCAATAGAGATAAATCCTCAAATAGAGAAGGGCTGGGCAGAGGTTCTGAATTTGGAATTTCAAAATGATTATTTCAAAGAATTGAAGCAGTTTTTATTGATTGAAAAAAGGAAGTATGAAGTCTATCCGCCTTCGTCTTTGATATTCAACGCATTTAATTCAACCCCATTCAATGAGGTTAAAGTGGTCATTCTTGGGCAAGACCCATATCATGGCCAGGGTCAGGCACATGGTCTTGCATTTTCGGTCTTGGATGGAATTTCTCAGCCACCTTCGCTGAAGAATATTTTCAAGGAATTGAGCGAGGATTTGGGAACAGCGTTGCCAATGACAGGCAACCTGATGCCATGGGCAAAACAAGGCGTGCTGCTGCTCAATTCAACCCTAACAGTAAGGAAGGCTAGTGCAGGATCGCACCAAAAGCATGGTTGGGAGCAGTTTACAGATGCGGCCATTGCTGCATTATCTAGTAATAGAGCGAGTGTAGTCTTCATGCTTTGGGGGAATTATGCTCGATCAAAAAGAGCATTGATTGATGATTCAAAGCATCTGATACTCGAGGCTTCGCACCCTTCTCCATTTTCTGCACATTCCGGTTTTTTTGGCTGCCGACATTTCAGCAGGACTAACGAATATTTGAAAAAGCGTGGATTGGAACCCATCCATTGGTCGTTGGCTTAGCCTTTGTCTGTTCTTGGCTGTGTTGGACGGGTTTGCTCAAAGCGATACCGCCAAGATAATAATGGTGGAAGTTGACCTAGCTGATAGCAGGTTGTTTAAGCGTCTGGATGGTGAAAGATTTAAGGCGCGCGAGTTGGAGGAAGCTATTGAATTAATTGAAACGAATGCCTTTCGTGAAGGGTTCATCAACTACAAGGTCACTGAAGAATGGCGTGGCGATACATTGATTCTTAATGTTCGAACTGGGCCAGCGTACCGATGGGCGAATATTTCAATGACGGAGGACGCTTTGCGCATCATGCGCAAAGCGGACGTGAACGTCAACCGACTTATCAGAAAGCCGGTTTCGCCAAAACGCATTGGTCGTGCAATGAATGAGGCATTGAACCTATTGGAAAATACAGGACGACCATTCGCTGAAATTAGGCTGGATAGTATTCAGATTATAGATCATCAATTCTATGCAACCGTCATGTTGGAACAAGGTCCATTTATGAAGATTGATAGTGTCATTGTTGTAGGCGATTTGAAAGTGCGCGAAACATATTTGACCAACTATTTGGGTATAAAGGAAGGCGGGATTTACAATGAAAAAAGAATCAAGACGATTTCCAGAAACCTAAGTGAGGTACAATTCATTTCAGAATCGCGTCCGGCTCAGGTGCGATTTCAGACTGGTCAAACAAAAGTGACATTGTTCCTTAACTCGAAACGTGCCAGTCGTTTTGACGGAATAGTCGGTTTCCTGCCAGATGAAAAGACTGGCGAGATTCTCATAACTGGTGATGCTTCTTTGCACTTGGAAAACGCCTTGAAGAATGGAGAGGTAATTGACATCAATTGGCGCAAGCTGCAAACCAATACTCAAGACTTGTATGCGGAAGTAGTGGTTCCCTTTGTCTTAAATTCACCCATAAGCCCGGATGGTATTTTAAAGATTTACCGAAGAGATACCACCTTCACTGATGTATTCTCACAGTTAGGCCTTCGCTACATATTCAGTCGCAACAACTTCCTGCGTGCATTTGTGGATAGACAGACGACTAGCCTAATTTCCACCAGCCAATATGAAAACACGGTGACGATTCCACCTTATTTGGATCGAACCATTATTTCCTATGGCCTTGGTTTCAACTATGCCAAGTTGGACTATCGACTCAATCCTTCAAAGGGGGTAGAATTGTTTGTCGAAGGCGGAGTGGGTAACAAAGTGATTCTGGAAAACAGTGCATTGCCAGAGTTTATTTATGATTCATTGAGCCTCTCATCTCTGCAAGTTAAATCGCGGTTGAACACAGCCTATTATCTGAGTTTGGTGCCTAGGTTGGTTTGGCATCAGCGCTATCTTGGAGCTTCACTGATCAATGATCAATTATTTAATAATGAGGCATACAGAATTGGTGGATTGAAAACGCTTCGAGGGTTTAATGAGGAGTCCATATTTGCAACTTCATATGTGATAGCACGATCGGAGTTGCGTTATCAGATTGAAAAGAATGGATACGTGTTTCTCCTATTTGATCAGGCTTGGTATGAAAACAATTCGCTTAATAGAATTGGAGTCAGAAGAGATACGCCTTATGCCGTTGGTGTGGGAATCACGCTCGGAACGAAAGCTGGAATTTTCAGTTTGTCGACAGCATTGGGTAGCGAACAAGGGAATCCACTATTGATAAGAGCAGCGAAATTCCATTTCGGATTTCTCAGCGTCTTTTAGTCATCCTTTGAGGATGTATGTGGTACGTTTGCTGAATCAAAAGCTTGAAGTGAAACATGGTTGAATATCTCGTTTTCTTGCTGGTTGGATTGGTTGTTGGTGCTGCCGTTGGAGTGTTTTACATGAAGACTAAAGCACCAGTCGAAGGGGCTGATATTTCGTCTGTTACGCAAGAACTAAATAGGGTAAAGAGAGAGAAAGAGGAGGTTCAAATAGAGAATGGAAAGTTACAGGGGCGACTCGAAAATTCAATCAAGTTTTTTGAGGAACAAAAACAACTCATTGATCAGCGAACAACTGAAGTAAAAACCCAAACTGGGTTGATAGAACGATTGGAAACTGAGAAGAAAAATCTCGAAACCAAATTGAAAGAACAACTTGAGGAGATTGAAAAGTTGAATCAGCGATTTAAAAATGAGTTTCAGGTTTTGGCTAACGAAATCCTCAAGCAGAATACCAAGGAATTCAGTGATTCTAACAAAAAGCAAGTGGATGAAATCCTGCGACCCTTCAAGGAGAAAATCGAAAGTTTTGAGAAGAGGGTCAACGAAGTTTACAACGAAGAATCGAAGAGCCGCTCAGAATTGATGGGTCAGGTGAAAAGCCTTATGGACTTGAACAAGCAGATTTCCGAAGATGCCACGAATTTGACAAAAGCACTTAAAGGGGATTCTCAAAAGCAAGGAGCCTGGGGTGAATTTATCCTTGAAAGTATTCTCGAGCATTCTGGATTGGAGAAAGGAATCGAATATGAAACGCAGAATTCGACCCGAACTGAAGATGGATTGTTTCGGCCGGATGTTGTGGTGAATCTTCCAGATGAGAAGTATATCGTCATTGACTCTAAAGTGTCGCTAGTTGCGTATGAGGCGTTTGTTAATGCGCAGGACGAAGCTGAAAGACAGAAGCAATTGAGTTTGCACGTTGCGAGTTTGAAGAACCATGTCAAAGGATTGAGTAGCAAGAATTATCAATTGAAAACAAAAGGTGACTCATTAGACTTTGTTTTGATGTTTGTTCCCATTGAAGCCGGGTTTTCTGAAGCATTGCGATTTGATTCTTCGCTGTATAATTATGCCTGGGACAATCGGATTGTGATCGTCAGTCCGACCACGTTGTTGGCAACACTGAGAACCATTGCCAGCGTGTGGAAACAGGAAAAGCAAAATCGAAACGTGATTGAAATAGCCGAAGAAAGCGGAAGGCTCTATGATAAATTCGTATTGTTTTTGACTGACTTCGAAAAAATCAAACGAGGACTTGAACAGAGCACCGCTGCTTATGATGGTGCGCTGAATAAGCTACAAACCGGCAGTGGAAATTTGATTAGACGCGCTGAAAAGATCAAAACACTTGGAGCGAAAACATCCAAGGAAATGCCCTCAAACCTTTTGGAAAATTCCAGCGAAGATTGATTAATCGGATTTCAATACTTCTAGCTTACATGATTCTGTGTGTTTTGGGATCGGCATGCGACACCACGAAGGGAACCACAGGTAGAAACCTTACCGCTTTATTTGCGGAACCAGGTGAAAACAACATTCGTGTGACCTATGATGTGAATCATCTCCAAGATGGTCGTACGAGGGTGAAATGGGAATTGGATCCGAACTCGTTAGAGCTTGATGAAAGCATGGGAACTACCATGAGTCTGGTTTTTCGCTATCAGATATTTTACAACTATTCCACGTTGACAGCGGTAGACAGCGGTAGTATCATTTTAAAGGAAATTGCCTGCAAAAAGGATAGAAAGGCACTAGGCGAGTTCTATCTGAACATTGTAAAGGATAGAAACCATCTGCTCGAAGTGACTCTTCGGGATTTGAACTCACTTCGAAATGATCAGCAATACATCGATATTGTAAAGGCTAATCGGTTTTCTGAGCAGTCGTATTTAATGTTTGACTCTGATGGAATTGAAATCACGGCCGACTTTGTGACCAAAGCGGATAGCTATTTTATTGAACCATTCGTTCAGGTTGATAAACTTTGGATGAGGTTTTATTCAAGAGATTTTCCAACGGCATCGCCTCCGTTTGCCATTGTCAACCCCAAACCTTTTGACTTCAATCCTGACCGCAAGGTGAGATTGAAGGCAAATGAAAATGGACAGTTCAAGGCGATTATAGACAAGGAGGGTTTTTATCAGTTTATCACCGATTCCGCTAGCCAGTCTGGTGGAACAGTTTATTTTTTTGCTGATCATTATCCCGAAGCGAAAACCGTAAATGGCTTGATGATGCCGCTGCGGTATATCACAACAACTCAAGAATTTGAGGAGCTGACGCAAAGTCAGAACTTGAAAAAAAGCGTGGATGCTTACTGGCTCAAAATAGGCGGTAATCCAGATCGAGCGAGGATGTTGATTCAATCATACTATTCACGAGTTGAACGAGCAAATCAACTGTTCTCCAGTTATTTGGAAGGATGGAAGAGTGATCGAGGAATGTGCTACATCGTTTTCGGTCCGCCAACCAAAGTGGTTCGATCCACGAGTGCGGAAACATGGTATTATGGCGAGGCCGGTAAGTACAACACGTTGACATTGACTTTCACGAAGGTCACCAATCCGTTTTCAAATAACGACTTTCGTTTGAACAGAAATGGATCGCTCAAGTCTCCTTGGTATAGGGCAGTTGAGTTTTGGAGACAGGGTAGAGTTATCACGTATCAATAATGAAAGAATCAGGTCAGCAGATATATGGCATTCGTCCCATCATCGAAGCGATGTTGAGCGGCAAGATCATTGACAAGTTGTTCCTTCAACAGGACTTGAAGAGTGACCAATCAAAAGAGCTATTGACGCTTGCTCGCGACATGGGAGTGAGCATCGTTAAGGCTCCAAAAGAGAAGCTCAACAAGCTTTGTAGAAACAATCACCAAGGGGCTGTTGCGTTCGCTTCGCCCATTGAGTTTGGCAGCATTGAAGAGATCATTCAAGCTGTTTTTGAACAAAGTGAACTTCCATTCTTTTTGATGTTGGACAAGGTGAACGATGTCAGGAATTTCGGTTCAATTGCAAGATCCGCGCTGTCCGCTGGTTGTCATGCGATTATTATTCCTCACAAAGGATCATCTGCAATCAATGAAGACGCGGTGAAAACGTCAGCAGGCGCACTCTATCACATACCTGTTTGTAAAGTGCATTCATTGGGAGATACAATCAAAATGATGAATGTAAGTGGGATTACCACCATAGCTTGTTCCGAAAAAGCAGAGCGAAGCATATATGATTTTGATCTAACGACCCCTGTCAACTTGTTGTTTGGCAATGAAGGAAATGGCATCGAGCCACACCTGATTCGAATGGCAGGAAAGGAAGCAATGATACCAATGTATGGCAAGGTGGGAAGTTTGAATGTTGCCGTAGCCACAGGCATTTGTTTATTCGAAGCGGCTAAGCAGCGACATTCTGGTTAAACTGGGATCTTGATTTTCCTGTTGTTAAGGCTCTTCAACTCCCCATAGGATCTGCCTTGTAACTTAGCTTCAATCCATGTCAAATAGTCAAAATACTCCAGCGCCACTTTTTCATTTTGATCACGCATCAAAGCTGTCAAGTCATCCTTCATTTCCTGAAGAACCTCGTTGCTTTTTCTGAGATTGCGAGATGTTTTGATTAGTTTTTTAAATGAGCGTAGGAAGGTGACTTCAAACTCGTATCCGTTTTCCATCTTCTTTTTACGCTTCGTGTAGAAACGTTCAGTTGACTTCACCAAGTAGTCAAGCAAATCGATGTTATTTAGCTCATAGTGGATGACCAGGTTAAATAGCTTCGAGAAACTGTAAATGTCTTGTCGAAGATTCACCTCGTTGTCGTTTAGAACATTTGTAAGCTGTCTCAGTGCTTCTCTGTATTTGCCAGCTCCGAAATAAACATTGGCAAAGAGGTGATCAAATATGACCTCGTCTTCTTTGGTCATTTTCTCACCGAATTCTTTGATTGTAGATCGCACAGGTTCAAACATTTCCATCGCCTTTTCAAACTGTCCGGCCCGTTCGTAAGCAAGCATTTCAAAATAGTGTGTGGTCAGGAAAATTCGCATGTTAATATCCACGCGATTGAAACCAGGTTGATCCTTTAGCGAGCGCATTTTAGATATCAACTCAAACAATCGATCATAGTCGCCCGAGCCGATGTAATAGTAGAAGAGGTTCCCTAGCGACTTGATGTATTGCTTTGGGATGTCTTGGATCAGGTTGGGATTTTCTTCGAAGATTCGAACCACTTTGCTGAAATTTAAGAAGGAGTCTTCTACTTCGTTGCTGGTAATGGCACATAGTCCTTTAATATAATAACATGTTGCCGCAGCTCGCTTTGAAAGGGCTGTGTTTTTTCCTTTGATCAGCTCGTGGGACTGAATCTCATTAACGATTTCTCGCTCCAATTCATTTCGAACGTATCCTCCTTGTCTGAATACGTAGTTGATCTTACTGTATAAAATTTGATATTCAGCTAGGTTTCTCAGCTGCTTAATCACCTTGTGTTCTTCATCCACGAGCTTGTTTAAATCGGTGTCGAACTTTCCTGCTTGAAATTCTTCTTCTAATAGCGTTTTCTCCCACTTAATGAGCTCGAACAAATAATAAAATCGTTCATGACCACGAGCCAGACTCTTTGCTTTCTTGACCAATTTGCCGCATTCAGAGTAAAGAGCCTTGTTATAAAGGATTTCTATGCTTTGTATGTGTTCGGCTAGTATGGCCGAAATGCTATTCTCGGAATAAAAAAGTCGAAGGCTTTTTAGGATTAGTTTGTACAGGTGGTTTTTTTCCGATGGCAGGTGCTTGATGAAGGTTTCTCCCTCGAATTGATCTTTGATTGCTTCCTCATCGTATTCGCTTTGTTTTTCGATGGTATCAAAGAGCTTGATGTAGTTTTTTTCACCGCTTTGCAGGGCAGACATCAATTTGAAGAATCGCTTTTCTGATTTGGAGAGGGATTTTACGAGTCGAAACAAGTCACTTGACGGACGCATAGGCTATCAGTTGGAATTTCAAAGTTGAGCTTTTCTTACTATTTGTTTTTAGACGATTCAACATTCTAAATGGCGGGGTAGGAATTCAAACATTTTAGATTAATCTAGTCATTGCGCGGCTATGGTTTTCTTGAAATCCCAACACAGTCAATGATTGCAATTCAGATTCATTGATCAACTTTGTGCAATGCGTATTTCAATTATTTCTTTGCTTGTTGGATTGTTGAGCATTGTATCCGCACAAGCACAGCCATATTGCTCAAAGTATAAGACTGTCACTTCGACAAACCGGTTGATGATTGAAGATCATAGGAGCGATAGCATGGACATCGTTCATACCCGCTTAGATTTGGACCTGAGAGATGTTGCTAACAAACAGATCGAAGGCATAGCGAAGATTAAGCTCAACTCCAAAGTGGGTTCCAATTCGTATGTCCGCTTTGATTTCGAAGGATTAACCGCGGATTCCGTCAATGGCGCGATGGTTTCAGGATATTCCCAATCTGACACTACGTTGTTAGTTGAGTTCTCTTCTCCATTGTCATTGGGTCAACAAACCGAGATTGAGATATATTATCATGGAAGTCCTATGAAAGATGCTTCCGGTTGGGGTGGATTTTATTTTTCAGGCGATTACAGTTGGAACTTAGGAGTTGGATTTGCGGATGATCCTCATAGCTATGGCCGCATTTGGTTTCCATGCTATGACAATTTCATTGAGCGTTCCACGATGGAGTTCTATGTTCGGGTAAAGAGTGATCGCAGAGCTTCATGTAATGGGGTTTTGCAGGGTGTAACCAACAATGGTGACACAACGGACACATATCACTGGAAACTCGATCAAACCATCCCATCATACTTGGCATGTGTGGCTGTAGCGCCTTATACTATAGTTGAAGGAACGATCGCTTGTTTGAACGGTCCAATTCCTTATCAGATTCATGCAAAGTCATCTGATTCAAACAAGGTGGTTAATTCGTTCACACATCTTGATGAAGCTGTGCAAGCTTTCGAAGCAGCCTATGGGAAGTATAGGTTTGACAAAGTGGGCTATAGTCTTGTTCCGTTCAACTCGGGCGCTATGGAACATGCCACTAATATTGCCTATCCAATCAGTGCTTCAAACGGAAGCTTGGCGCAAGAGAGTTTGATGTCTCATGAACTGGCGCACATGTGGTGGGGCGACAATATTACTTGCCAAACGGACGGAGACATGTGGATAAACGAGGGTTGGGCATCGTTTTCTGAGTACGTTTTCGAAGAAGCGGTTTATGGTCGAAAGGCCTACGAAGATGCAATGAAGGAAGATCTTCGATACATGCTTCAGAAAGGGCATCACGAAGAAGGCGGTTATAGGGCGGTTTCAGGTCAGCCACATGAATACGTTTATGGAGATCACGTGTATAAAAAGGGGGCGCTGGTCGCCCACAACCTTCGCGGCTACATGGGTGATGAAGCGTTTTACAGCACTTGTGCTCAATTCATGGAGAAGTTCAAATATTCTCCGGTTAGCTCAGATTCGCTCGAGAAATACTTCAGTCAATTTAGTGGAATGGACCTATCTAGCTTTTTTCGTGATTGGGTCTTTCGACCTGGCTATAATGTGGTTGTTCTGGACTCCTTTTCTGCCAAGTCAGGAGGAAGTATTGACTTGCACTTGCAACAAAAATTGAAGGGGACTTCTGACTATCACGATGGTGTCCCGGTTTATTATACGGTCTACGATCAAAATTGGAATTCCGAATCAGGACAAACATCCATGTCAGGACAGTACGAGATGAAGACAATCTCTTCTTCCTTGACTCCAGCCATGATTGTCCTCTACGATAAGAACGAGCAGGCTCAAGCGCGGACTGTTGATCGAGTTGTTGTGAGTGAGAGTGGTGCGTTGACTCTGCCAAACTTTTTCTGGAGCAACGTGGACGTGACTTCCGTGTCGGATTCAGCATTGGTTTATTTCGAACATATTTGGGCAGCCCCAGATGCGATCAAGGATTTTGCCAATCTACCTTACAGACTTTCAACCCATCGGTTACTGGCGTGTGACAGGGTTTGGGGCTTGGACAATTGATAACCGAAAGGCAAGTTCAACTACGAAGGAAAAGCCAGCGGTCCTGGACATTTAGATATGGATTTGGTTTCTGGGTTCAAGAGGACAGTTTATTGCTTTTATACAGAATGGATGCTTACGATGACTGGCGCGAGTATGAGTTTTATTCCAAGAATGACTTTACGCTAAATGATGATGGGTTTGGATTAATGGAGTTGACCAAACTCTTACCAGGAGAATATACTTTGGCAAACGTTGATCATACCGTTTTGGGAAGCGAAGAAATTGGATTGGAACCACAAATGAGTTTGTATCCAAATCCTGCCAAAGGCTATGTTCTAATTCGTTTGGAAAACAGCTATACTGATGATGTTAAAGCAATTCAAATCTTAGATATTCAGGGTAAAACAGTTTTGGAAAGCGAACTTGCAGGTGATCATGCGACTATTTCCACATCTGATTTGCCCAATGGAACCTACATATGCCGATTGAAATCCTCAACCGGAACAATTTCCAGAAAGTTTGTGGTTGAGCAATAACCTCATAGTTTCACGCCAAAAGTGACCGCAATGCGGTGATCTGTGATGTCAACTTGAGCGGATTCAACTAATGCCGGATCGTACAAGAAGAACTTATCCGAACTGAACTTGTATTGATAAGAGCAGTCAAATGAAAAGTCTTCGGTTCGATAGCCAAGACCAAGGCTGTAAATCTGGGATGTACCATTCGATACAACCGCTTTTTTGTACGGATTTCCATAGTATGCATATCCGGCACGAGCCGAAAGGAACGATGTGATGCGGTATTCAAACCCTCCTCGCATGTTTATTACGGGATTGAGCAAGCGTTTGATGGATGCATTTTCTGCAGTAAATGGGTCGCTATCACTCCTTCCCATCATGGCCATTGTTCGGTAATCAACGTAATCCGCTTCCAAACTAATCAATCCATACTTTTTGAAGATATAAGCCATGCCAACCGTGGTTTGCATCGGTGATATAGTTCGATATTTGTATTCGTTTATGTAGTACTGAGAAGCCACTTCGTAGGCGATGCCTTCCTCCACAGTAACATTGTCTGATTTCAGAGAATACTCGAGATTCATGACTTCAGGGGTCTTCCATGAAAGGCCTAACCTCAGTGCATCAACCGGTCGATAAATCATGCCCAAGTTAGCGCTCCAACCAACGCCATAAAAGTCTTCATAATAGGTGTGCGAAAACTCGTCAATGAAATGCGATGTGTCGTTTTGGTCATAGAATTCGCTGAAGGTTGATGTGCGATCCAATCGAGTAGTTGACATATTAACCCCGACTCCTAGGTAAAGCTTGTCGTCATAATTGCCCCCAGCGTTAAAATAGGTCTGTCTTTTTGCTCCGGAGGAAGCAACACTATAGCTCTGGTCCAATGGCCACGAGCTCACATTTTTGTAATAGAGACTCCCTTGGCCGGGAACATTGTTAATTAGATAATTAGCCCAAAGCGGGTATAAATCGAATGGAAAAGTGGCTGCCAGCTGGCTTGAGTCTATGTTATATGAGTTAGCTGCTCGTACATAGTCATCCAAAATGGAAGTCGCAATTCCAGAACCTTCCACAGAGTATTTTTGATGATAGGTGGCCACTCTGTTCATGCCGAATGAAATCGCGGTATTTCTCCATTTTCCTGCCTGTCTCAAGGGCTGAACTCCCACAATAGAAAAGGAAGCGATATTGAAATTGCTCTTTCCAGAATTGGTAGAACTGCCATAGTAGCTACCTGCGCTGAAGTTCTCATGGTATGCAGGAGTCAAGGAAAACTCATTGTTTCGATATACTGCCACACCTGCGGGATTTATAGAAGTAGCAGAGGGGTCACCACCTAAGGCGGTGAATGCTCCTCCCATTCCCGTGTAGCGTGCAGTGCCTAAAATATCTCCTCTGGAAAACTGAAGCGCATCAGATTCGTTTTGGCCGAAAATAGGCTGAGCTACGAGGCCGGCTAAGACTAGGAAAATGGATTGCTTTAATCTCATCTTCTTCGGCTTGATGATCCTCCACTTGATGGTGCGCTGCTCCTTGATGGACTTGACATGGTCGCTCCGCTGCGAGAATTTCCTCCTGAAGGTACGCTGTAGTTGGGCGAAGGTGAACTGCTCCTTGGCGCACTGTAATTTCCTCCTGAAGAACTTGGCCTCGTAGAAGAACTTCCTGAACCTCTTGATTGACCAGCGCTTGGTCTAGTCGAGCTTCTAACAGCCCCTGGACTTTGGTAAGTGCTATTTGATCTAACTGACTGAGTGGATGGAGTTCTCGTTGCTCCTGAACGCACATCATTGTTAGCAGGTGAATAGCCCGGACTATTTCCTCTGGTAGCACTTGGCCTCATCGTTTGGTTTTGAGATGTTGAACCTGAACTCTCTCTTACTGCTCCTCCGTGATAACTTGTCTCGGTGCGGCCGCTTGTATAGGTCGCCCTGCCCGAACCACTATACGCTGACTGGTACGCTTCAGCGCGATGATTAACAACTGCAGCGGATGTATTGTTCGGAGTGCGAGTTGCTTGACCACGGTCAGTCTGGGATCGTCCAATGGTAGCTTGATTTCCGTGAACATCATATTTAGTGCTTGAATACCTGTCCTGGTTCGCTGGGTTATAGCGATTTGATGCCACGGTCTCAGAGCGAGTATTCACATCTCTGGTCGCATTAGTTCGACCAGTTCCTGCCACTTGGTAAACTGAATTAGCATTGGTTGCTTTATCTGATGCTGTTACACCGGAACTCGGTCTAGCAACACCACTGGGCCTTGTAGCTTCAGCTGCGCTCGTTCCTTTGGGCTCCAATGTTGACTGGGCTCCTCTTCCAGATGCTGAGGCGGATGGACGTCTACCCGAAGTAGCGACTTGCTCTGAAAATCCTCCACCCAAAGCAGAGGGAGCTTTCCCGTTGTAGTTTTTTCTACTGTAGGTTTTGATTCCTGCTCCTGAATTGTAATAAGAGCTGTTGTAGAATCCATCGTAATAGCCATTGTTGTACCCATTCCAATAAGAACCTCCCCAATAGTTTCCGTAATACCCGCCATAATATGGGCTATACCAGTTGCTGTAATAACCGTATCCACAATACGCTGGACGATATCCGTAATAGTATGGTGAATAGCCATAATATCCTCCCCAACCCCAATTATATCCAACATTCCATCCGGTCCATGAATTATAGCCTATACTCCATGATGGATAAGGATTCCAATATGACCAACCATAGTTCCAATAAGGGCTGGTATAGTATGGATCGTAGTATGAGTATCCCAGCCCAACATTCACGGAGTTAAATCTTCGAATGCGGGTTGCGTAACTATCATCATAATAGTCGCCTTCGTAGTAATCGGTTGATCCATAGAAGTTGTTGATGGTTGCTCCACTTTGGGTTTGTGTTTGCGCTGATTTGCTTGACTGGTCGCTACCTTGATAGTTTTGATAAGCCTGTCCTGAGTTTGGATTGGCAATGTCTTGCTCCTTACCTACACTGAAATATTCTGAATTGGTTGCCGGTTCGTTTGATTTATAATCCTCACCGCTAATATCTTTTACCGTGTTGAACTCATTGTTGTTTTCAGCATAGCGGTCCGAGGCAGAATAGTAGATGTCATCTGTTTCGCTGCTGACATACCGCTGACTCGAACAAGCAGAAAATATCACCGATGCTATGATGATGGCGCCTAATTGTGACATAATAGATTTCATGATTTCAACAATTTTCATCGCATTGTGCCAATACCGTACCAAAGTTTGAAACGACTGAAAATTCAATTCAAATTTAGTGTCTTGAAGGTAGGCATTTTGACAAGATTTACTCAGCGGAATTGTTAATGGAATTGGCTGGATGTATTTCTACTTTTGCCGCCCTTCAAACAGGAAGCAGATGGCGAAATTGACGAAACGATCAGAGAATTATTCTCAATGGTATAACGAGTTGGTGGTTAAGGCGGATTTGGCCGAAAACAGTGAGGTGCGTGGCTGCATGGTAATCAAGCCCTATGGCTATTCCATCTGGGAAAAGATGCAGGCAGCATTGGACAAGATGTTCAAGGATACAGGTCACACCAACGCGTACTTCCCGCTGTTTGTTCCTAAATCATTGTTTGAAGCGGAGGAGCAAAATGCGGAAGGTTTCGCCAAGGAATGTGCAGTTGTGACGCACTATCGCTTGAAAAATGATCCTGAGAAAAAAGGTCGATTAATGGTTGATCCAAACGCTAAGTTGGAAGAAGAGCTAATCGTTCGTCCTACCAGCGAGGCAATCATTTGGAAAACTTACAAGAACTGGATTCAATCATATCGAGATCTTCCGATTTTGGTGAACCAGTGGGCGAATGTTGTCCGCTGGGAAATGCGCACTCGATTGTTTTTACGGACAGCCGAATTTCTCTGGCAAGAAGGTCATACGGCACATGCCACTAAAGAAGAGGCGATCGCTGAAACAGAGCAGATGCTCAAGGTTTATGCGCAGTTCGCGGAAGAGTTTATGGCTTTGCCTGTAATTCAAGGGTTAAAAACGGCAAATGAGCGATTTGCTGGGGCATTAGAAACGTATTGCATCGAAGCATTAATGCAGGATGGTAAGGCATTGCAAGCTGGTACGAGTCACTTCCTTGGGCAGAATTTTGCGAAGGCATTTGAAGTGAAGTTTGCCAACAAGGAAGGTCAACAAGAATACGTTTGGGCCACCAGCTGGGGTGTTTCCACTCGATTGATAGGAGCTTTAATTATGGCGCACTCAGATGACTTTGGATTGGTGTTGCCTCCAAAGCTTGCTCCGATTCACGTGGTCATAGTTCCAATTTACAAGAGCATGGAACAGCTGGATGAAATCTCCGCATATGCTAATGAGTTGAAGGCAGACCTCCAAAAAGTTGGGTTGTCAGTGAAGTATGATGATCGCGATACGCACAAGCCTGGCTTTAAGTTTGCGGATTATGAGATGAAGGGTGTTCCTGTTCGGATTGCCATTGGACCCAAGGACATGGAAAATAAGGAAGTGGAAATCGCCAGGCGAGATACACTTGAAAAGCAGTCAATTTCTCAGAATGCGGTCGTTAAGCACGTTCAAAACTTAATGACCGAAATTCAGGATAACATTTACAATAAGGCTAAAGATTACCGCACTCAGCATACTCACACCGTTGATTCATACGATGAGTTCAAACGCATCGTGGATGGCGATGGAGGGTTTGTGAGTGCCCATTGGGATGGAACACCTGAAACGGAGGAGTTGATCAAGCAAGAAACGAAAGCTACTATCCGTTGCATTCCTTTGGGTGCTTTGGAAGAAGAAGGAAAATGCATCAGAACGGGCAAGCCTTCCAAACAACGTGTAATTTTCGCCAAAGCATACTAACATGGAAGGCTCCAAAATCGATCAACTAAAGCAAGCCATTCTGGACAAAGCCTGTGTTAAGCAGGATGTGTTCGGAATTACAAAAGAGGTGTTTAAGGACCTTAAGCAAGTTTTGGGTGAAGTGACCAACGAGGTTCGCAATTTTGTGGCTCCGAAGGACGGCAGGGTAGCGGTTGAGTTGAAAACCACCGGACCGTATGAAGCTCAGATGACCATGGCTGGTGATACGATCATTTTTCATATGCACACCAACGTGTTTTCGTTCCCGAATTCTCACATGATTTACAAGAGTCCGTATGTGATGAAGGACCCAAAGAAAGCATACTGCGGCATCATCAATATTTACAACTTCCTGACTGATTCCTATAGGTTCAATCGATTGAACGATAGCGGATACCTTGTTGGTCGAATTTTTGTGAATCACGAGCGACACTTCTTTGTTGAAGGAAGGCACCAGCTCGGCTTCTTGTTTAATGACTTTTCGAATGCAGTTTTAGATGCTCAATCACTTCGATTAGTAATTGAAACCGCCCTGCTTCATGTCATCGACTTTGATCTATACACACCACCATATCAGGCAGTGAAAGAGGTGTCTTTGGATGACATGCAGATGCTCAGTCAAGACTTGCGTTTGAAGACTGGAAAACGCCTCGGATTTCGCTTTGAAGCAAACGATTCCGGTGCGCGCTAATTTTTTTTCCCTTCGACTTGTGTCGATTGCATATATAATTACATTTGCAGTCCTTTTTTGAAGGGTATGGCCCGTTCGTCTAGGGGTTAGGACGCCAGATTTTCATTCTGGAAACAGGGGTTCGATTCCCCTACGGGCTACGAATAAGAACATTATGGCAAATCATAAGTCTGCATTAAAGAGAATTCGACAGAACGAAAAGAAGCGTTCGTTGAACAGCTATTACCACAAAACTGCTCGTAACGCGGTTCGCACTTTGCGTGCTTCTACTGATAAGAAGGAGGTTGCTGCATTGTTACCTAAAGTTGAGGCTATGTTGGATAAATTGGCTAAGAAGAACATTATCCACAAAAACAAAGCGGCCAACTTGAAGTCAAGTATCGCTAAGCACGCTGCGGCACTTTAATTGGTAAACGACATTATTAGGAAAGGCTCTCTGATTCAGGGAGCCTTTTTTATTTTCACCCTGTGAATGAAGATTCAACATATCCGACTCAGAAGCTTTCGATCAAGGCTTGGGCAGAAGATGATCGTCCTAGAGAGAAGATGATCCAAAAAGGTCGGGATGTGTTGACCAATGCCGAGCTCATTGGTATCCTCATCGGATCCGGAACGCGTGAA
Source organism: Flavobacteriales bacterium (assembly GCA_041391765.1). Lineage (GTDB taxonomy): Bacteria > Bacteroidota > Bacteroidia > Flavobacteriales_G > Salibacteraceae > SHAN690. The sequence continues at coordinate 17,856 of JAWKNJ010000020.1, forward strand.
GAATCAGCCATCGACATCGCCAAACGAATTTTGGCTTCTGTGGAAAATGACTTGAATAAATTGGGTGAATTGTCGTTAAAGGACCTGATGAAATTCAAAGGAATAGGCGAAGCGCGGGCAATCAATATAGCTTCTGCATTGGAGCTGGGAAGGAGAAGAAAGTCTGCCGAATCAAGCGAAGTGAAGAAGATCACTTCCAGTAAAGATTCCTTTGATGTGTTGTACCCATACCTCGCTGATTTGAATCACGAGCAATTTTATGCTCTATTGCTGAATCGAAATAATAAGGTCATTGAAGTAGTCAGGATAAGTCAGGGTGGAGTTTCGGGAACGGTTGCGGATACGAAACTGATTTTCAAAGCTGCGATCGATCGCTTGGCCAGTTCGATCATTGTGGCTCACAATCATCCCTCAGGAAATCTGAAACCAAGCCGAGCGGATGAGACGCTGACATCCAAATTGAAACAGGCTGGTGAGTTGGTTGAGGTTACTGTACTCGATCACCTGATCATTGCCGGTAAATCTTATTTCAGTTTCGCAGACGAAGGACTGCTATGAGCAAAGACTTCCTGATATATGGCGAACGCAAAACAGCACGCTTGGCCTACATAGCCAACGAGTTGTTTGAAAGGCGATTTGGTCTAAATCCAAAAATCACCTCCGATCGTGAAGAGTTCGGAAGCTTTCATGGCCCGAAACTGAATTATTCGAGAGAAAACCTGTGGTCATGTCCGCAGATTGTTCCTGCATCATTGTTATTCGAGAAACGCATACAGGATCATGAAATCGAAGTTCGTGTTGCGGATGCACTGCCTCTGCTGTTCGCTGACAATGTCAACAAGCTTGGACACGATCCAATTGCTGCTTGCTTTTACTTGCTTAGCCGCTACGAAGAATATATTCCCTATCGTCATGACGACCATGGCCGCTTCACGAGTGCTGCAAGCATTCTTTCCAAGCACGGTGCGATTGAGATCCCATTGGTTGATCGATATGTTCAACGATTACAGAAGGAGTTAGAGGAAGCGTATGATCTGAAGTTGAATCAGTCCAAGTTTCAACTAGAGGTCACCGTTGACGTGGATCAATTGCTCATGTACAAGTCCAAGGGCATCGCGCGAACGTTGATTGGTGGCGTAAAAGATGCCATTGTCGATCAACGAGGACTTGGTCAGCGATTCGATGTTATGTTGGGGCAAAAACGCGATCCGTTGGATGTTTATGATGAAATCATCACCAAGTGTGCCACGGTTGGCATCAAGCCCATTTTCTTTTTTCAGGTGGGAGAAACAAGTCGCTATGACATCAACAACCCGATTCACTTGCCGAATGTGATCAACAAAATCAATGGAATTGGTGTGGACGCGGAAGTAGGTATTCATCCATCGTATTACACTTCCGAGCAGCCCGAAATGCTGGAAAAAGAAGTAGAGCGTTTGCGAATCGTAACAAGTAATACCATCATGCGCAGCCGTCAGCATTACTTGCGCTTTCGACTTCCATCCACATACAGAAGATTGGAGGAATTAGGAATTGAACATGACTACAGTATGGGATTTTCGGACACCAATGGCTTTCGAGCAGGTACTTGCAAGCCCTTCCGATTCTATGACCTAGAGCGCGAGGAGTCAACCGGATTGACCGTCCATCCACTGATATACATGGACATGGTTTCTGTGCGGTCGCGTGATTCACTGTCCGCTTGCATTGAGGATGCTCATAGACTTAAAAAAGTTGTTGAATCGTTGGGAGGTGTGTATTCCACTGTTTGGCATCCGGAAGTTCTGATCGGTTATGATGTGAGTTTCCCATCTTTTGAAATTCTGAATAGCCTTCTCGCCTGATGCAATTCCTTCAGCGCCATCAAATTGATGATGAAAAATGGAATGAAGTTGTTCGGTCATCCGATCGGTTCCGACACTATGCGCTCACGTATTTCTTGGATGCGGTTACGGTAGAATGGTCTGCGTTCGTTGGCGATAATTACGAATGGGTCTGGCCTGTACCGATCAAACGCTCTCCTGTGCCGCAGGTGTATCAACCCTTGCTTGCGCAGCAGTTAGGGCCTTATTTTACTGAATCAATAAGTGAAGGGGAGATTGAAATGGTGTGGAAGGAATTGAAGTCAAACTACTGGCGATTGAACGTAAAGTTCAGCGATCACTTTAAAGCAATACCGTTCGAGGTTGGAAGGAAGCATATCAATGTTGAGCTTGCGCTTGATTCGGAGTATGATACATTGACGAAGAATTACAAGCGGAATGCCGTGTCGAACATCAGAAAGGCCGAACAAGCAGAATTGGTAATCAGTGTTGACGAAGAGTATCAGCCTGAAATCGTAAAGCAGTTTAAGCTCGGAAAAGGCAAGGAAGTAAATGAGTTGGATGAGGCATTTTATGCTCAGGTTCAAAGTATCTATGAGGCATTTGCTGGCCGCAACGAATCAGAGACTTGGGTAGCATCCATTGATGGTAAATTTTTAGCTGGCATCATGCTTTTGAAGACGAACAATCGGCTACTTAATTTCTTCACTGGAAATGCCCCTGATGCGCGAGAAGTCGGAGCCATGCACTTCTTGTTTGATGCGATTATCAAGCGATACGCAAATTCCGCGTCAGCGCTCGATTTTGAAGGCAGTAATGATGAGAATTTGGCCTATTTCTACAAAAGCTTTGGCGGTAGTGAAAAAGTATATTTACAGGCTCAAACAGGGTGGATGCCTCCACTGATAAAAAAGGTTTTAGGGTGAAAAAAATCCATCACTTAGGCGAAGCCAGATCAGCGATAGATAATTATATGGCTGATTTGCGCAATGTGGACGTTCAAACCGATCGCGCCATGTTTCGCGAGAACATTCGAAGGGTGGGGAGAGCCATCGGTTTAGAGATTAGCAAGACGCTTGATTACAAGGAAGTTCTGATTACGACTCCTTTGGCAAAGCATGGTCAATTTCAATTAGGCGATGAAGTAGTGGTAATCACAATTCTGCGAGCCGGTTTGCCGATGCACGAAGGCATTTTAGATGTCTTTCCAAAGGCTGAAAATGGATTCATTTCGGCATATAGAAAACACGATGCGGATGGTTCGTTTACCATAGACGTTGGATACGTTGCATGTCCTTCACTGGAAGGAAAGGTGCTGATTTTGAATGATCCTATGTTGGCTACGGGTGCTTCATTTGAAAATGCCATGTACGCATTAAAAGAGTATGGCAAACCCAAGGCGCTTCATTTGGCTGCGGTGATTGCGAGCCAATATGGGGTGAATGCGCTAGACAAGTCATTTGGTGATGACGTTGAGTTGTGGGTGGCTGCCATTGATCCTGAGTTAAACGAAGACAAGTACATCGTTCCGGGTTTGGGGGATGCAGGCGATTTGTGTTTCGGACCTAAGCTCCAATCATAGGTGATGGTTGAAGTGCTTCAGATTGTTGGTTTAGCATTGCTGGCTAGTGTAAAGTTTCTTTATGGTCCAACGGCCGTCTATCTTGCTGGGTATGGTTTTGTTCAAACCTTACTAATTACAACTGCCGGTGGTTTTTTTGGTGTGTTTGTCTTTTTCTATGCGGGTGAAATGTTGATGGCAGGATGGCGCAAGTTGTTCCCGAGAAAGAAGCCCAAGAAAAAGTTTACTAAAGGAAACAGGGCAATTATTAAAGTACGGGCGAGTTATGGACTTTATGGCTTGGCATTCATTACGCCTTGCATCATTTCTATTCCTGTTGGGTGCTTGCTCGCAGCTCGGTTTTACGATGGACACAAGCTCGTTATTCCACTGATGTTTGCATCGGTTGTGTTTTGGTCAATAGTTTTGACATCGATTACCTTTTTGGTCGGGCCAATCTTTGGATAACATTCGCCACATATTTTTTGATCTCGACAACACGCTTTGGGATTTTGATTCCAACAGCAGAGAGACATTGGGCGAAGTATACGACCAGTTTCAGCTTCATGACAAAGCGGATGCAGACAAGACCTACTTCATCGAACGCTATTTAATTCATAACGATCACTACTGGGATTTGTATCGTCAAAATCGTGTGACCAAGGCTCGTCTGCGAACTGCGCGCTTTGAGAAGGCCATGGAAGATGTTGGGATCTACAATAAGAAATTGTCTCGCCACTTTGGACAGGCATACATTGAGCAGTGCCCTCACAAGACCAAATTGAATGATGATGTGCTTGAAGTACTTGAGAAACTCTCCGGTAACTATCGACTCCACATCCTATCCAATGGATTTCACGAGGTTCAGTTGGTGAAGCTCAAAGTTTCCGGTCTAGAACCATTTTTTGATCAGGTGGTGACTTCAGAATTGGCACGCGCCAAGAAGCCGAGTCCGCGAATATTTGAATATGCTCAAAAGGTGAGTGGCGCAAGCGAAGGTGAGTCGCTTATGATCGGAGATCACTTGGATGCTGATGTCGTTGGAGCATTAGAGTTTGGATGGAAGGCAATCCACTATAATCCGAAAGCATTGCGTCACCAGCATCAAAGCATAAGTAGATTGAAAGACTTACTGCCCTTATTAAGCAAATGAAGCAATCACCGTTTGTCCGCCTATGGACTTTTGTTCCAAGTTTACTTCAACCTTAGCACTTATCGGAATAAGTAAGTCCACTCGGCTACCAAACTTGATGAAGCCCATTTCTTCACCTTGTTCGATCTCTGTGTCGGTTTTCGCATAATTCACAATGCGTCTTGCCATGGCTCCGGCTATTTGCTTCACTAAGATTTCACCGTGCTTAGGATGCTTGATCACAATGCTGTGTCGCTCGTTGTCTGTTGATGATTTAGGATGCCAAGCCACTAAGTATTTCCCAGGATGATACTTTGAATAGATCACTCTACCCGTAATCGGATACCAGTTGATATGCACGTTCGTTGGGGACATGAAAATGCTGATCTGTCGAACTTTTTCCTTGAAGTATTCACTGTCCTGAACTTCTTCAATAACCACCACTTTTCCATCAGCAGGGGCAATGATGGCGTCATCCATGATGAGCTTGCGTCTTGCCGGGTATCGGAAAAATTGAAGGATTGCTACCATGATGAATACGGCAACAGCAAGCGCAACTGGTTGCGCAAGTCTTATGTGATCAAGCCCGTAAGTAGCTGCTAAAACGATTGCCAACGAAACGATGATGGCTAGAAAAATGGAAACACGTCCCTCGCGGTGAAATTTCATGTATTAACTCTTCGGTAGTGCGATTTCAAAGAAAAGGATAGCCGCAGGAACTGCGAGCATCATTGCATCAAATCTGTCAAAAAAACCTCCGTGACCTGGCAAGAACCTTCCTGAATCCTTTACTCCCGCAGCCCTTTTGATGCGCGATTCGAGAAGGTCACCAAAGGATCCGAATAAGATGCAGGTGAATGCGAAACCAATCATGATCGCTGTATTTGGCATACCATCAAGCATGCTTAATACATATCCTGCGGCTAGTGCGCATAACATCCCTCCAATACTTCCTTCCCAAGTTTTATTTGGCGAAAGCCTTTCGTAGAGTTTAGTGCGGCCAAGTTTTCGACCAATTAGGTAAGCACCTGAATCATTTATCCAGATGAGTGCAAAAACAGATATCGTTATGTAAGGCGTGGGCAGGTCGCTTCTGTATTCAAAGAAATAGGCGATACCTAAAAAGGAAGCGGCAACATAAATTGGCGTAAGCAGGGTGGAAGCGATTTGTTCGAAGGGACGATCACCAACATTAAAGAGTTCTAAAACGGCAGCCGTCAAGGAAAACAAGCCCAAGCCAATCAATGCCCACTTTGACGTTTCGTTTAAATAAAGCATCGCGTAGCTCGACAAAACGAGCATGATATAAAGCGTGATTGCCAGTGGTTTTTGAACTCTGGTTTTACCTTTCTGAATAAGGTTAATCACTTCATTCAGCGTGAATCCACCAAGTAAAGCATATAATGTGAATGCGAAGCGTGAGTCAGAAATGAAGAGTGGCCCTAGAATTAAAACCACGAAAGCAATAGATGATATCGTGCGGGTCAACAGGTTGCTTGGACGCAAAATTGAATTGACTGAGATGATAAGTATGGTCTTTTTCTGAGTTAAACAGTCGGCTTCAAATAAAGAGAATTTAGCGTTGATGGCGCTAATTCAAATGAGTGACTTGGTGTGGAAGTTATATCAATGGAATAGAGCATACGACTAAAGTTTGATAAATAATATTTCCTCTCCAGCATACACGAGCTCTAGAAACTTCATTTCTAATTGGTTAATTTGCGTTCAAAAGTGATTCCATTTAATGGGACGATATTTAATCTTTATTTCCTTACCTCTATTCACGGCATTTATTAATTCCTTGGATGTAAAATCTCAGGTTGCATTTACTAATGTCGCAGGCGAACGAGGTCTAGATCATCAATTCGGAATTAGCATATCCACGGATCCATATGCCGGAGGGATTTCTTTCGTGGATTTTGACGGTGATGGTTGGGATGATCTGTTGCTTACAAAGCGCGATGTTGGCCAGCTGTTTCTTTATAAGAATCAGAATGGCTATAATTTTTTGCTTCAGACCATAACATTACCGGGTTTATCGACACCCGAGCAGCCAATATGGCTGGATTACGATAATGACGGAGACAAGGACATAATCGTTTCGCAGAGCGTTGGTGGTATAAGACTATACCGACAAGATCCCGGGTTTCAATTTACTGACGTTTCCGTGGCTGCGGGTATTGATACGACTACATACAATTATCATGGTATTTCATGTGCGGATATAAACAATGATGGGTACCTTGATTTCTACTGTTCTAATTTTGACATTACTTACACCAACAGGGTTTACCTATCCGATCAGAATGGTGGGTTTACAGAAATATCCAACTCCTGTGGGGCCAATAATGGATATTGCACCACGTTTGGGTGTGTTTTTTTCGACTTGAACAAGGACGGACTTCAAGATATCTACATAGTCAATGATCATAATTTTGGGAATGAGATATATAAGAACATAGGTAATTCCACGTTTGTTCCGATTGGGTCTTCTTCTGGTGGATTAGTCCAGGCACTTGGAATGGGGGCAACCGTTGGAGACATAGATGATAATGGTTACTTGGATTTTTTTGCTGCAGCAGGTCCTCCGCATAACTTTCTATACAAGAACAATGGCAATGAAACATTCACAAATTTTTCAGATAGTTCTAATGTCGATGTAACTAATTGTCATGCTTCATGGGGAGCCAATTTCTTTGATGTTGATCTTGATATGGATTTGGATTTGTACTACTCTGATGATGATCAAACCAACTTACTGCCACCCACGCCATCAAGAATATTTTTGAATGGCGGAAGTGGTGTTTTTGATTCCACAAATGTCATACTTGCTGATACACATCGTTCTTCCGCCAATGCCATTGGAGACTTTAACAACGATGGACTTATCGATATATGCGTTCAGAACATCTCACCGCAGGGAGCAGATCTCTGGGAAAATCGGACGCAAACAAGCAACAATTGGCTCAAGTTGATATTAAAGGGCTCCGTCTCAAATAAAGATGCTATTGGTTCTATGGTAACCGCATATGTGGGAAATCATCAATATATACGAACCGTTCAGATGGGGGGTGTTCTATTAAATCAAAACTCAAACTGCTTAACATTAGCTTCAGGTGATACTTGTGGGTTTGACTCCATCCATGTGCGATGGCCAAATGGATCCGATACCACACTTTATACGATCGAATGTTCTCAGATTATTGAATTGACAGAGTTTGGAAATGCGGTTCCAAAGGCAACTATAATGGCCGTAAATGGCAATAATCTATGTCCAAATGATACACTCAGATTAGCGGTGCCAAGAGGGTATGATTCGATTCTCTGGTCTAATGGAAGCACTTCGGATACTATTCAAGTGGTAGCGGGTGGTTTATATTCCGTTACCGTAACAAATCAATATGGATACTCCTCTAGCGCATCAATTAATATTTTCCCTAGATCAAATCCATCCTTTGCAATCAATAAGACAAATCCATCATGTTTTGGAAAAAGTAATGGGTCTGTAACCATGGTGCCCTCGGCCGGACAAGCTGGATATTCACAAGTATGGGAGAACGGAGCTACGGGAGTGGCAAGAGTGAATCTTGATACTGGTAGTTATTCGGTTACAGTAACGAATAAATTCGGATGTAAGTTGAGTAAATCAGTGCTTTTGGAGCAGCCCGATTCGTTGGAGATATTACTAGCAGGCAATGATCTTTCGTGCTTTGGGGATACTTCGGGATCGATCATTACCTCAGTGAGTGGAGGAACATCACCTTATGAGTATTATTGGTCGGATGCCGTATTCACAAGTAATAGAAGCAAACTCAATCCTGGTGTTTATGAAGTGAAAGTTATAGACTTAAGGTCTTGTGAAGCTTCGGCAAGCGTTAGTATTGATCAACCTTCAGTTTTAAGTGCAGAAGTTTTAATCAGCCTTATTGATTCTTTGCCAAACACTTGGAATGTTATCGTTAATGCGACTGGCGGTGTTGCTCCATATTCTATCGAGTGGTCGACTGATCAAAGTATTGTGTCTTTTGAGGCTATATTGACTGACTCAGGGAAACACTATGTGAAAGTCTATGACTCACATGAATGCTCAGTTGTCTCAGAATTCGAACTTAATCAAGAATCCACACACATTTCGAATCCTGTCAACATCGAATCAACCAACTTGTGGTATCCAAACCCAGCCACCGGTATTATTAGAACAAAAACTGCAGACTTGTTAATTGTGAACCTTCGCGATATTTCTGGAAGACTAATTGCTTCTTATGGAAATGTGTCGAGTATTGATCTTGATGAATTTGGGTTCGTATCGGGACAAATAATCTTGATAGAGACGATTCGAGGTTCTGGAAATGTGTACCAAGTAATGGTGCTGTCAAACCATTGAATTCATGATTGTCGTTGAGTTCTAAGATATTATTGACTAATGACGGCTTTTTAGATATAATCTCAGGTTATCCTTCAATTTCCGAATCTTTAATTACTCTGATGGCCTTTTCGAGGTCGTTTTTGTGGACGTACAAACCGATTTCTCGCGCCACATTCAGAGAATCGAAGGTATGATCATGAGAATTGATCGTTTCACTCATGATGCTGTTATCGGCCAGCATAGCTTTCACTATGTCCACTTCATACTCTGAGGTAGAGCGGAAAACGATGACCCAGTTGTCAGGCGGTTGGTTCATGATCATCTGGTTTTTCTTTAGCCGATTTTTCGGCCATCTCGGTGTCCTGGTGCTCATTGCCGTTCAATTCAGCAACATTCTCCAACTTTCCATTTACACCATTGCGGCCTTTTGCATCTTCATTCGAGTCATGAATCAAAGGTTCCTCATCTCTATTGAACTGTCGCTTTCCAAAGATGTTCTCCATGTCTTCTTTGAAGATCACTTCCTTTTCTAAAAGCAACTCAGCTAATTTGTTCAGCTTATCACGATTGTCTCCAAGAATTTGCTTAGTACGATCATAGGCCTCGTCCACTATATTCTTGACCTCTTCATCAATTAACTCAGCTGTCTTGTCACTATATGGTTTTTGGAAGGAGTAGTCGCTTTGACCGCTGCTGTCGTAGAAGCTTATGTTTCCAATCTTGTCATTCAGTCCATAAACAGAAACCATCGAGTAGGCCTGCTTGGTCACTTTTTCCAGGTCACTCAGCGCACCGGTTGAAACTTCTCCGAAAACAATTTCCTCTGATGCTCTACCACCTAATGCAGCGCACATTTCATCCAACATTTGTGCTTTGGTGGTCAACTGGCGCTCTTCCGGTAAATACCATGCAGCTCCGAGTGAGCGACCGCGAGGAACAATGGTCACTTTGATCAATGGGGAAGCGTGCTCTGTCAACCAGCTAACAGCCGCATGACCGGCTTCATGATAGGCAATAGTCTTCTTCTCTTTTGGAGTAATGATGCGGCTCTTCTTCTCGAGGCCGGCAACAATTCTGTCAACAGCGTCAATGAAGTCATCTTTCTCAACGTGTGACTTTTTTCTGCGCGCGGCAATCAATGCCGCTTCGTTGCAGATGTTAGCAATGTCTGCCCCTGAGAATCCCGGAGTTTGCTTGGCGAGGAATTCTACATCCACTTTATCGTCCAATTTCAAGGGTGCCAAGTGAACTTTAAAGATCTCCTTTCGCTCATTCAAGTCGGGCATGTCTACGTGAATTTGTCGGTCAAATCTACCCGGACGCAACAGTGCTCGATCCAAGATATCGGCTCGGTTTGTGGCAGCCATGATAATGACCCCACTGTTTGTTCCGAAACCGTCCATTTCAGTAAGCAATTGGTTCAGCGTGTTTTCACGTTCATCATTCGCACCTTGTGAAATGCTTTTTCCGCGAGCGCGCCCGATAGCGTCAATCTCATCGATGAAGATGATAGCAGGCGCTTTTTCTTTGGCTTGCTTGAATAAATCACGCACTCGCGAAGCACCAACTCCCACGAACATTTCAACGAAGTCAGAACCTGAAAGTGAGAAGAATGGAACTTGAGCCTCACCTGCAACAGCCTTCGCTAGAAGAGTTTTACCTGTTCCGGGAGGACCTACGAGTAACGCTCCTTTCGGAATGTGTGCTCCCAGCGCAGTATATCGATCCGGGTTCTTCAAGAAGTCAACGATTTCCTCGATTTCTTCCTTTGCCTCTTCCAATCCAGCAACATCCTTGAACGTGATCTTTACGTGTGTGTTCTTATCGAAAAGCACAGCCTTTGATTTTCCGATGTTGAATATCTGCGCACCGGCTCCGCCTGGTCCGCTCATTCTCCTCATGATGAATAACCAAACACCAACCATTAGTGCGATGGGTAAAAGCAGACCGAGCCAGCCTTCGAGCCAGTTGGTTCTGTTGTCGTAGCTTTCTTTGATACGTTCTTCCTTCGGTAATGATTCTTGAGCATCTGCCAGTTCCTTGCTGAACAATTCAACGGTGCTAATCTCTAAGGAGTAGTGAGGACCCAGGTTGGACATTTGGCCGAATGTCTTTTCCCTCACATTCTTGTATTGATCCTTTTGAAGTGCATCTTTCTTAATGTAGATCTCGGCAATATTTTCATTCCTCACAACGACCACACGCGCCACATCACCCTGAAGCAGCATTTCATCAATGAACGTGTTGAAGTCAGTGGGTTTCGTTCCGCTGCTAAAGCTGAAGAGCAGCTGCAGTATCAGCACGGCTGCAATGACCACGTAAATCCAATAGGGATTAAATGGACGTTTCGGGATTGGCTTTTTTCGCTTCGATTTTGAATCGCTTTGGCTTCCCCTGTTTGTTTCTTTCTCGCTCATCTCCTGTCGTTCCTTCTTATCAAATTAATCAATTATTCTTCAATTGGCTTTATTTCGGCATCTGCCCAAAGCTCCTCAAGGCCGAAGTGTTCTCGAAATTGTTCTTGAAACACATGCACAACCACATTCACATAGTCCAGTAAAACCCATTCCGCTTGGCGCTTTCCTTCCGTGTTAAACGGTTTCTCGCCTGTCGCTTTCTGAACTTCTTCAATCACAGAATCTGCAATCGAGTCGACTTGTCGATTCGATGTTCCATGACATATGATGAAAAAGTCGCTGATGGCGTTTCCAACGTTTCTTAGGTCTAGCAGCTTGATGGAATGTCCTTTCTTTTCCTGGATTCCTTTAACTACGATTTCTGCCAATTTTTCCGAATCGGCCGCGGCTTTTCCTTTCGCCATCAACTAAGTTTATTCAATTTCAAAGTTAAGCAATCAATTTCCGTCATTTGTCAATAGGAAAACCTGCGGGTTGAACGGATTATGAGTGGCTCCATTATTCATTTATCGGTTGTCGATTCAACCAACATCTATACCACCAAGCAATTAAGCCAAAGTGGCATGAAAGAGTGGACTACGGTGATGGCCGATTCTCAAAGTCTTGGTAAAGGACAGCGTGGAAGGAAATGGGATAGTGAGTTTGGGAGAAACTTGCTTTGTTCCACAGTCGTGAAGCCTGTTCATCTTAGAGTGCGAGAGCAATTCTTGGTTTCGGCTGCCGCCAGTATCAGCGTTTGTTTGACGTTGATGGATTTTGGAATGGAAGCGCAGATCAAGTGGCCAAACGACATTTTGGTAAATGGAAGAAAAATTGCCGGCCTTCTCATTGAAAATCAACTCGCGCAGGATTGCATTGAAAGTAGTGTAGTGGGCTTGGGGCTGAATGTTAACCAAGATGAATTTAATAACTATCCATGGCCTGCAACGTCCATGGTCAAGGAGGCTTCGAACCAATTTGATCGAGAAGAAGTGTTGCACGCATTTCGTGATCATTTCAAGACAATGCTGGAGGCGACTTCGCGGTCAAAGATTGCCTTGTTGAACCAATACAATGAGTTGCTTTATGCGAAAGGTGAGGTAATTTCATTCCAAATTGGTGACCTTGCTTTCTCGGCCAGATTGAAAGGAGTTACGTTGCTTGGCGAACTCGTCATCGAGGAAAACGGAAAGGAAAAGCAATACGTGAACGGGGAAATTCGTCTTAGCCGAATTTCTGCTTGAGGGCTTCGCCCAACGAATTCAGAAAGTTAGTAAGCGGAGACTTCAACATGGCTCCCATGAACGAGTTCACATCGGCATCAAACGAAGCGCTTAAGTCGCAACTCTGATTTCCGGTTTCATCCATATTTACAATCAACTCAAATGCAAAGGGTTTGTCAGAATCGGATGCATATACCACGCAATGAGGCTCGTGGGAAACTAACTTCAATGAAATGTGCGCTAAACCTTTAATCTTGAACGAGCACTTGTCTTTGTCACTCTTCCAGTCTTCGATCCTATCCTGAGGAAGAATTTCCTGCAAGTTGGATGGAATTGCCAGGAAATCGGCCACTGTGGCATTCGCCATTGAAATGTTGAAATGTGAACTTTCGAATTTTGTCATGGTCACTTATTTCATCCATTCAGCCGGATTGTCGCGCCATTCTTTAAGCGACTCCAAATCACTTGCTTGTATATATCCTGTTTCAATCGCCTTGTCTAATACGGCTTCGTAGTCCGTTAATGTGACCAGCGGACACTTGTGTTCCAGAAAGTTCTTGCGAGCAAGATCAAATCCATATGTAAACATGGCGACCATTCCTTTGACAATGCAACCCTCCTCGCGAAGAGCATCGACAGCTATTAATGATGAATTACCAGTGGAAACCAAGTCTTCAATCACAATTACGGATTGACCGGATTCAATCACACCCTCCACCTGATTTTTTGCTCCGTGTTCCTTCGCCTTTGGCCGAACATAAACTAAGGGAAGTCCAAGTTCCTGTGCAACCAAAGCAGCTTGGGCGATACCACCTGTAGCCACTCCCGCAATCAAGTCAGGACGTCCGAAATTCTCATCGATCGTTTTGACGATTTCCTGTCGAATGAACGTTCTGATCCTAGGATAAGAGAGTGTTTTTCGGTTATCGCAGTAAATAGGCGAGTTCCAACCCGAAGCCCATTTGAATGGTTCTTCTGGGCGAAGCGTAATGGCTTTGATTTGAAGTAAAAACTCAGCTACTTTGTGCGCTGAGTTGAAGCTATAATTCATGGGGCGAAAGTATAAGTTTTTCATCAAGCAAAAGGCCGTAATCTTCAAGCAGGATGCGGGTTTTGGAAATGATAACACTTCCATAAAAGATCGTGAACCAGATCAGGGAATTGTGGGGCTTTGGAGCGAAAGATTCAAGAATATGGAGGTCGATCGTGACGTGGAAATAAGTGTGGCTGATATCGAATTCGTTGTCAATGGTTTGTTTCAAGATTTGCAAGTCATTACAGCTGCTGGTGGATATGTCCAGAATGAACATGGTCAACTGCTTATGATCTTCAGGCGCGGACATTGGGATCTACCAAAGGGTAAGATGGATGAAGGGGAGACCACGGAACAATGTGCGATTCGAGAAGTGGAAGAAGAGTGTGGAATTTCAGGATTACAAATTACTTCTGAACCATATTCTACCTTTCATGTGTATGAGGAGCGAGGCGAGGTTATCGTCAAGGAAAGCGTTTGGTATAGAATGAAATGCAGCGATTCAAAAAATCTGGTTCCACAAACGGAAGAAGATATTGAACAAGCCCTTTGGCTTGATTTACCGATAAAAAAGGAGATTAGAGACGGAGCATATGGCTCGATCAGGGAGGTGTTGGATCACTTTGCTTGAGTTCTCCCATTTCTTCTTCTGAAATTTCCGGAGGCTGTAATTTGAAAAGCAGCGGCTTGTTCGGATGTTCCTCGTTCCAGATTTTAGCAAACATGCGCTCAATGCGATCTCCAGGTGGTGGGGTGGGATTACAGATTATATTCAGGGTTTTATCAAAATAGAAATACTGTGGCATAGCCCGCAGATCATAATCATCGATTACGCGATCGGGATGACCTACTTTCCCAAAATACCAGTCAAAATCATGCTTTGATGGAATTTCATCCAGTCGCCTTAACGACTCTGAGGTGCTAAAGCTGAACATCGCAATATCGGCACCATAACCTTCCTTGAGCACTTTCATCATGCTCATTTGGCGCATGGTTTCTGAGTCGAACGTTTTGAAGAATTGGATGTAGATATAGCGACCTTCAAAATCACTTATACGCGATAAATTTCCAAGTACGTCAGCAAATATGAACTCTGGAGCTCGCGTTCCGGGTGCAAGTTTCAGAAGTGACTTTCGACTGTCTTTCGCAACTTGAACTACCCCCTCCGTTTTTGAAGTAGCGATACACTGATCCAGCAGGTCGAGTATGGTTGACAATGGGTAGCGCTTCTCGCTGCCTAATTCATGCAATTCAGTAACCATGACCAAATCACGAAAATCTTGACGCTCCAACATCCAATCTGTTTTGAGCAGTTCCTGAATCGTTTGATATTGACCAAAGCTGATCGCAATTTCGAGGCTATCGCTGAACTTGAGCGTAGATTTTGGACTCATGTAATCGTTGAACATCAGCCCAAAAGCATTAGCAAAGCTCAGCTGTCTAACAGCTGCTAATTCCTTTTGAAAGTAGTTTTCAAAAACCGACTTTCGCGAATGGCGTGTGGCCAATTCAGCCTCCGCAAAACGGAAGTGCATGTATGTTTGAAAATAGGGAGACTCGACCGAGCTGAACTCCTTTTTGATTTTTGGGAAGATGGTGTCCGCGCGTTGTCTCAAGTTTCCACCTGCTCTCAATTCATATGAACTTGAGGTTCCACTAATGAAGAAATCGTTGATGGCCTTTTCCAGCTCGGTGATGTGGTAATTCAATCTGAAGTTGGCCTCAAAAACTTCCGGTTGAACGAAGACATCCTTAGCCGGATTGAATCGATCCATTTCCAATGGCTCGGGCATCACCAACGTGTATTGATCACCTGGTTCTACGAAAAGATGGGCGTGTACTTTCCCGATTTTAATCACAAACAGGTCGGTCTCTTTGACTTCAACGGTTAGTTTGAAGTTGCCGTCCTGAGGAATTTTGATCGAGTCGAGCTTTTCTGTGGCGAAGGTGAACAGATCCAAATAGCGATGAATTTCCAACTCTTGGCCTCGATAACTGAACGCGTTGCCTTGGATCAGTGTTGGCTTTGCAACCATGTGATTGGTAACCAGTAACAAGAGCGATATGGCGATATATCGAATAACAGGCATCCTATTTATTCATCTTGATTGAGCTTGGAATGAATTGGCTGATATCGCCTCCACTCTTATGTATCTCACGAACAATAGTCGAATTTATTGCAGCGTACTTTGGTTCACAGATTAAAAGCACGGTTGTTACTTCCGGTTTCATCGCATGATTCATCTGAGCGATGGAGCTTTCGTATTGAAAATCTGCTGGATTACGCAGACCTCTCAAAATAAAGTTGCAGCCTTTGCTCAAGCAGTAATCTACTGTCAATCCGCTGAAGTGATCTACTATGACTGAAGGTTCATCCGCAAAGCACTGGCGAATCCATTCTGTGCGTTGCTCTATATCGAAGTAGGCATTCTTGGTTGAGTTTTTTCCGATTGCCACAATGATTTGATCAAACAGTGGAATGGCTTTTCTCACCACAGATTCGTGTCCCAATGTGAATGGGTCGAATGTTCCCGGAAATACTGCTTTACGTTCCATCATGCGTTCAATCGAAAGAATGAAAATCGCACCTCACCGTATGTGCGATCTTCCACAAAGTTCGAATGATTTGCAAAACTACCGGATTGACGGTGTTCTAACACAAATAGCCCATCGGGTTGCAACGCACTTTTCAACACCAACTCAATAACCTTGTCGTAATCATCATAGTCATATGGTGGGTCGGCAAAGACAAAGTCGAACTTTTGATTGACGCGTTCCAACCAATGAATAGCGTCTGACCGGATTGGGTACAATGCTGAAAGGTTGAGTTCCTGTCCTGTTTTTGATAACCATTGTACCGCCTTGGGATGCTTATCTATACTGGTTACCTGTCGAGCACCGCGAGAAACCATTTCAATGGAAATGCTTCCAATGCCCGAAAACAGGTCAAGCGCGTTTACATCAGGCCAGTGGATTTGATGTGCCAGAATATTGAACAAAGCTTCTTTGGCGAAGTCGGTTGTTGGACGGGCCGGAATGCTGGATGGAGCTGTGAACCTGCGTCCGCGAAGCAATCCGCCTACGATGCGCACAACAGAGACTGTGTTAGGTAGTCGAATTCAGAGGTTGGATAGCCGTCCAATTGGCTGCTGATTTGAATACGATCCATTGGTTTTGCGACCTCCATTTTCTTCCAGTAATCGCTCAGCATTTTCCAGCTGTCATCACCAATGGAGATGTTTCCGGAAACAGTCAGTGGCGTGGTTTCAGGATTGATACCCAAAACTTCTGATGTGTAGAGAATGTAGTAAGCTATGTCTTCATGTCCGCTTTGGAAAAATGAATTCGCCAACTGCAGGTCACTGTCTTGATAAGCCTGAATGTCAACCTGATCAGTTGAAATGTGAGCGATCAGGCAGTCCTTCAAGTGCAGCGATTTTAATACACCAAGTTGGTGTTCAATGCGAGGAGCGATGTGTGGAATCACCTTCGAGTTGATAAAACATGACTTGATCACTTTTTCAATGGAATTGTCCAAAGCAAACAAAACTTTGATTCGTTCGCCAACCAGGCTATACTCCAGCAAAACTTCATTACTCTCGTCCATATTGTTGGAGAGTTCAAACCAACGTTTTGAGCTTTGTTTTTCCGATGATTTTGGAATCAGCGCATAGTTCGAAGTGCGCACAGAAACCACACACTGGTCAAATTCAGATTTCAAGAATGTGTGTTCTGCAAAGAGCTGCTGAAAAGCCCGTTCAAGGCTTGCATTGGAAACAGGATAAGCGGCAAAACCTGTGATCAGATTTTTGGTTTGATGGTACCAGCAAGCACGGAGCATGTCGTGATCCAATTCCAGCAACAGCATGTAGTGCGAAGCCGATTCGTTGGAAAATGTAAGGTCGAAGTATTCCTGAATGTCGTGTGTTGCCTCTACTGACAAGTTATTCCCAGTTACCGTTGGTTTTGGGGTCGTTCATTGAACCTACCTGAAGAATATCACGCTTGTCAAAAGGCTTCGAATCTGTTGCCTGGAAAACAGGTACGTCCGCGCCTGAACGTTCAACAGTGGCCGCTTCTAATTTGAACTCAGCTTTCGTAAATGGAACAAAGCGCAATGAGTCAATCTTGAACTTGTGCACTCGACCATCCATGTGATGAATTCCGAATAAGCTGTCCACAACTGGGACGAGAATAGTATCCCGAGTTACCAATCCAGCTGCAAGAGCTGCTTCCAATGTCATCGTGTCTGGAACTTCGCCAAACGCTTTGATCAATTCAAGTGAGTCATTTGTGATAAAATTCACCAAAGTGTCAAAGGATCCGGCATACTTCTGATATTTCGCTTTGTAAGCCAATTCAGCAGTTCTGATGTCTTTCAATCGCTGGATAACATGCTCGTAGCGTTTTTCTTTTTCATTTTGGAATTCAATTGGAACCTTGATGCTCTGATAATCTGCATAAGCTAGAGCTGCGATTAATACACCTAATGCGACACTAACCCCAAGGCGAATAGTCTTACTCAGATTCATCATTGCCGAAACCAAACTCACAGCTCCAGCGATCAAGATTGCGAAGGCACCAAACATGAATGCTCCGTTCTGTTCCGTTGACATGCCATTAATCACAGCGATCAATCCAACTAAGGTTAATGTTGCCTGAAACCAAATTTTCTTTACCAATTCCATATTCAAGTATAAGTGTTTGGAGGTGGGCAAAACTACAATTTTTAGTATGCGGCAAAAGCCAATCATGTTAGCATTGGATTAAGTCTATTTTGCGGCACAAATGCTCAGCAAAGAAGCGTTCATAAGTGAGGTTTCGGCAAAGGTCAAGCATCGATTGAATGATGACCAGAATGAGGCTGTGGCCAGTGTGTATGACTTCCTGTTTCAAGGAGGTGGGCGTTCGCTTTTTATTTTGAGAGGCTATGCCGGAACAGGCAAGACTACGCTGATGGGCGCGTTGATCCGTTGGTTTCACTCGGTCAATCGGAAAACGGTATTGCTGGCTCCTACGGGAAGATCAGCCAAAGTGTTGAGCGCGCATTCGGGTTATCCGGCATCAACTATACATCGAAGGATATATTCGTTCAAACAAGATGATTTTGGCAGGATGTCCATGCAATTGGCGCAGAATAAGTCAGAGAAAACCATGTTCATTGTAGACGAAGCTTCTATGATCGGTGACGGTTCGGGGGAAGATGGTATTCGCGGTCGATCATTGCTGGAAGATTTGCTGGAATATGTTTATTCCGGTGAGCGATGTCGATTGATTCTCATTGGGGATGATGCGCAGCTGCCACCTGTTGGCATGGATTTAAGTCCGGCATTGAACAAGAAGAGAATGGCGGTTTTGCTGAAGGGGGCAGTGTATGAGGCCACGTTGACTCAAGTTGTTCGACAAGAAGAAGGGTCATTAATCCTTGAGAATGCAACACAACTCCGCGAACAACTAACTGAGGGAGAGTTTGGTAATCTGCATTTGAAAACACAGCGACACGGTGATGTTGAGGTTATAGATTCCTATGATTTGGAAGACGAGCTTTCAAGGGCCTTTGGTGGAAAGGCAGACAACGATTCAGTCATAGTCTGTCGATCCAACAAGGATGCCTATCAATTTAATCATCAGATCAGGAACAGAATCCTGATGAGAGAATCAGAACTGGAAGCCGGTGATCGATTGATGATTGTCAAAAACAACTACTTCTGGAAGATTCCCGGTAGGCGCCAGAACTTTTTGGCTAATGGTGACATGGTCACTGTGGAACGGTTGTTTTCCGTTGATGAGTTTGGTCCGTTCCGATTTGCCGATGTTCAGGTTCGGTTTAGTGATGAAGAGTCGGACGGATTCCATTTGATCGTCTTGCTCAATTCCATCGAATACGATGGGCCTTCAATTCCGCCCAAAGAAATCATGAAGCTCCGCGATGAAATGATTTCATCAGGTGTGCTTGACCAAGCTGAGCCGCAAGAGAAGTTCTTTCAAAATCCCTACTTCAATGCTGTTCAGGTGAAATATGCCTACGCAGTGACGTGTCACAAAAGCCAAGGCGGGCAGTGGGAGAACGTGATCGTTCATCAGGGGTATTTGACTCATGAAATGCTCGATCGATCTTATTATCGATGGCTATACACGGCACTAACGAGAGCCACCTCTCGAGTGGGATTGGTGGGGTTTCATGAGCAATTTCTTGTAACTGATTAGCGAAGGATTTCTGAAAATCCACATCTTAGGCTCGTGAAATTCTTGGCAAAAGCACTCCTTGGCATCTTCGGCTGGAAAGTGAACGGATCATTCGGACCGGAACTGCGAAACTGCATCATCGTGGTGGCGCCTCACACCAGCCAATGGGATTTTTTTTGGGGATTGCTGGCTCGATCTGTATATGGAATCAAGGCGAAATATTTAATCAAAAAC
This sequence comes from Flavobacteriales bacterium, assembly GCA_041391765.1. Lineage (GTDB taxonomy): Bacteria > Bacteroidota > Bacteroidia > Flavobacteriales_G > Salibacteraceae > SHAN690. The sequence goes on from JAWKNJ010000020.1 coordinate 37,810, forward strand.
AGCTTTTTCAAGCCCGGGATTGCGTGGTTTTTTCATTTTACAGGTGGCATTGCCGTGGATCGGTCGAAGAAGAACGAATTGACTGAACGCTTGAAAGGCATGTTGGCCAATGGCGAAGAGCTTCGTATTGTTTTTACGCCCGAAGGAACTAGAAAGCGAGTGGATCGGTGGAGAACAGGGTTTTACTACACAGCCATTGACACAGGATTACCGATCGTAATGCACGCCATTGATTATGGAAAGAAATCCATTGATCAAAGCGCACCCTTTTGGCCGACCGGAGATTGGGAAAGGGATAAGCCCCAATTCGAAGTTTTTTATTCAGACAAGCAGGCTAAACATCCGGAATGGTTCAACAAATCCTTCTAATTTTTGAGGAAGCGAAGCGAGGCTTGTTCGGAATGTAGATGATAAACTCCGTTTTCGAGTTCACCGATGTTGAGCATCATTTGATGATCTGTCGAATGCGTGAGTAAAACTCTATCCGTACAATCTTTGCCTTGAGTATCGGTGATTTGAAATTCATTAAGCAAACGAATGTCTCCTGAGATGATGATTTCAACGGAGGATGGGTTAGGGTATAGTTTGAGTGTAGATTCTGCATTCTTATCTATAGTTACTGGATTTGAAACCCACTCTTTTCCATCTGTGTCAGTCTGGCGCAAACGATAGTAGGACTGTCCAACCAATGGTTCGCTGTCTATGAAGTGATAACTAGTAGTTTCTTTAGTCGTGCCTGATCCATTTCGTGTGCTAAGATGATTCCATGTTTCGCCATCATGCGATCGCTCGATGGTGTAATAATCGCAATTGGTTTCACTGGCCGTTGTCCAGGAAACAACCACTTGATTGTGACCATCGCAGTTGGCTGTGAACGCAACCAGCTCCACAGGAAGTGGCGTTTGTGAGAGATTAATCGTGCCAATCGTGAATCTTCGATTGTTTGCTAAGGCTGAAACACCTGAAAACTGATAAACGCCTCCACCAATTGCTGTCGCTCCGGATATTGGTGTCTCATCGTTAAAGACCGCATCGTTGTCCGTATCAATCAACAGTCTAAGATCAGATGCTGTAACTGGTCCAAGTCCACTCAGATCCCATCGCATGTCTACGTTTCCTACATCAACAGCCGTTAATGAACCATTGACTTCACTTACGCGCCAAACACGCTGAAACCGGGCGGCCATGGTTATGGGAATGTCGCTGGAGTCAATGGCTTGAGCGCTATCACCGTTGTCACCCCAAATCATAAACTCATCGTTTCCAAGATCAGTTGGGTTTAAAATACGAACCAATCCACTTCCTTGAGCGTCATCGACTATATTGCTGGCGTCTGTACGACCGATGCCCGCCACATTGAAGTCAAAATTTCCATTGGAAGGCTCGTCTTCATCGTAGAGGTTATTGCTGGCAAGCGCTATGTTGTACTTGGCTGATAGATAATTTTGAACGAGAATGTGCTGGACGGTGTCCAAGGCGTGATTAAAGTGAATTATCTCTCCGTAGTCAGCGCCCAGATATGTTCCGTATCCGGCATTCAAGGCACCAATGGCTAAGACCTGATTGCTGTTGGGAAGGAAAGTGGATGTCTCAGTGGAGGTTCTTATGATGGTGCTTCCACTTCTAATTCTGACACGTCTGGTGGAAGGTTGTGTGCCGTCAAATGTCCAGCTCAGTAGGTAGTTCGTGGAGTTTGAAAATGTTGTAGTTGTATTGAATCTATTGTCGTTCGTGTGGACATCAAGAAACAGGTTGTTACCGGTATAAAAGAACCAGGTGTACGCATATTCGCTGGGAGTACTGAATGAAATCCGTTTTCCAAGAATCCCTCTTGCCGCGCCATTGAGGTTTGTGGGTCGAATGACTACGTAGAATGTAATCCCTGCCGAACTGTCAAGAATATCTGTATCGGCAACTGCCATTTCATCGTTGCTTCCATCAAATCGGACGATGGACTGGCTATTTAGTGAGCCGTTGAAGAAGTGAATTGGTTGTAATCCTGATGTAGCCTGCACCGCGTCATTTCCGTTTCCAGACGCATCAGGCCAAGTCGGTACCGAGGTGTTGTTATTCTGATTAAGAATATCAGCTCGCAGCCAAAGTCCATTGGTTGTAGAATTTCCTACTCCACCGGGACCAGTTTGGCCATAGGACCAAATTGCATGAAATGAAAATAGGACAAATATTGTTTTTCGAATGGTTGTCAACGTGAGGCAGCTCTAGATGCAAAATTAACCAGAACAAAATTCGCTCAGAATTGATGCTGGTTCATTGACCTACAAATAGTTCCCCATTGACAACAATATTTGCTACGAACGGTTAATCGCTTCTGAGGATTCTGCGTATTTCTTGAAATTGTCAAGAATCGCTTGCCATCCCTGTTTTTGCATTTCGGCAGGATTTTCAGTTTCCGCTTCGAACGCAGTGGTCACAATGCATTTACCTCCTGATGTTTCAAAGTCAGTAACAACCTTGCGACCATCGGCAATGGTGTAGACGATCTTCTTCATCGCAATGACCTCGTCATAGGTAGCTTCAAAGTCAAAACCGAAGCTTCCGTCCTTGGCTTCCATGCGTGCTTTATACTTGCCTCCGGGACGCAGGTCGTTTTCTGCGCTTGGGCAGCACCAAGTGTCTATTGCAAAGTTCCAGTTCACGATGTGTTTAGGATTCGTATAGCTTTCCCAAACTCTTTCGATGGGTGCGTCTACGGTGGCTTGAATGGTGATTTTCATTGGTTCCATTTGATTTATGTGTTGAAAAGGGTTGTTCACATTAAATTCTCTGCGCCCATAGCGAAAAGTCTTGGCGTTCTTTGCGGTTTTTGATTCAACCGCAAAGTGCGCAGAGGATTCGCAAAGTTCGCCTAAGAAAGACATAGCTTCTGGGGCTTGTGGATTTTAAATAATGATTACGATTTTGAAAGTAATTGTTCGAGCTGATCTAGCCCCATGGTAAACCCTTCTTTGAAACCCATCTTGATGATCATTTCCAGTGCCTCAATGCTTGCGTAAGTAAGATGCGCAGTTACGGTTGTTACTCCGTTATCCTCGTTAAAACTGTTGCTCCAATTTGTTCCGGGCATTTCAGTGGAGTCTTCGCCCTTTTCGTTGCAAAATGTGTCGCGGTAACTGAATGAGTTTTGTGCATCAACAGCGGTATAATAGGCTTTGCAATAGTGCTTTTGTCCTTCCGGGCTGACCATTGCATAAAACCACATGCCCCCTTTTTCAAACTGCATGGATATGGTTTCGTTTTTATAGGGTAGTGGCGCCCACCATTGGTCCAAAAGTTCGGCTTTGGTCCAGGCGTTCCAGACGGCATTTTGGTCGGCTGCGAATTCTTTTTTTACAGTGATGGATTTTGACTCCTTATTCACGGTAAAGTCAAAGGCAAGTGTGTTTTTCATTGTTCTTTGTTTTTGAGGTTTGATAGTAGATTGTCCAGTTGATTAAAGCGGCTTTCCCAGATATTTCTGAACTGCTCCAGCCAGTTGTCGATGTCTTTCATTTTCTCTGCTTTTAGTTCGTAGTAAATCTCGCGACCTTGTTGGGTGGACTCGATCAGCTCACACTCGTTTAGGATCTGGATGTGTTTTGAAATCGTAGGGCGGGCCGCATTAAACTCGTTGGCGATGGCGCCTGCCGTCATGGTTTGTGAAGCCAATAACACGAGGATGGCCCTTCGGGTGGGGTCGGCTATGGCCTGGAAAGGATCTCGTCTCAGTTTCATGTTGCTTCGATTTAAATATGAAGTTATTTGGCTACAAATATATACGTAGCTATTTAACTACATAATTAATTTTAAAAAAAAGATCGCTTTGAGATAGTGGCTAACGAGAGACACTGCCCATTTGCTTGACAATAAAATTCACAGCTCGCCTTGGGCTGAGGCGATAAAGGATGTCAAGTAGTTTAGCGTCTTTCCCTACCATCACGCGATACTTGTTTTTCTCAATGGCGTTAATCATGATGGCTGCGGCCTTGTCTGCCGGGAGCGTCATTTTGGCTTTGTCTGCTTCCGACATTCCTGAGGACATGGTGTCCTCGACTCCTGAGTTGGTCATGATATTCGTATTGATCGCACCTGGGTGAATCACAGTTACTCCAACGTTTGTGTCTTTCAATTCTGAGTACAATCCTTCGGTTAGCATTTTGACGGCACCTTTTGAAGCGCTGTAAAATGTTTGTCCGGGAAATGGAATGAAACCACCCATGCTTGAAACGTTTGCGATATGTGCTTCGGGGCGAGTTAATAGATGTGGCAAGAACGCCTTGCACATATAAAGCGTGCCGTAAAAATTCACGTTCATCACGCGTTCAATCACTGAGTAGTCCAAGTCTTTGACGTCAACGAAAGGTTGAATGATTCCTGCATTGTTGATGATGCCGTCTATCGCTCCGTGATGTTGGATGGCCTCTGCAGCAAATTTCTCTACGGCTTCGCGATCGCTGACATTGAGCACGTGTTTCGTGTGCTTTGCGTTGCCCAGCATTACGGCAGTTTCTGTCATAGCATCTTCGTGGATGTCGGCCATCACGATGGTCGCACCCTTTTTGGCGAGTTGGATGCTCAACTCACGGCCCATGCCGCTTCCGGCACCAGTCACAACCATGACTTTACCTTGAACCTTCATATAAACAAAGGTTAATCATTCATCGCTCACATTCCCAACAATGGGAGCGTTTTCACCTTATGGTAACGAAGCCCGGCTTTGATGCATTCCTTGAGGGCTTCATCAGGAACCATATCATCTAGTTTAAAGACAATGGCACGCGTGCCTTCATATTCAAACAGGTCCTTGAAAACGGTTTTGAAGGTGGGAACCAATCGACTTGTGCACTTGAAATATATGGCGTATTGATCCGGTGCTTTTTCTTTCCAATTCATCCGGATTGTACTTCCGAATTTGGTAACATAGCTTGGTTCACTCCATTTCAGCGTTTCTTCTACTTCGCTGACCTCGTCCAACTCTTTAGCCGATGCGATCACCAATTGGCGAAGTCGCAGCATTTTGTCTTTTACTTCTATAGGATAATTGTCAAAGACTTCATTAACAGCCGGGTCTGATTTGATGTTCGTTTTCACGTTTGTGTTAGTCGCGTTTACGAACGTAGTGATGCTGTGCGATGTTGTTGGGAAAGGTTTCTGTCTTCACGCACTCGAACCACATTTCATCCCTCAGTTCGCCAAACAGGGGATAACCACCACCGAGCAGTGCCGGAATCATCGTAATGACCATGTCGTCAATCAAATCTTCCTTCAAAAAACTTTGTACGGTTTTTCCGCCATCGATGTAGAGGCGGTAATGTCCGTTCGCGTGGATTTGTTCTAACACTTCGGTGAGCGAACCTTTCACCAAAACCGCTTTGTCTTTGAATTTCTCAGGTATTTCGGTGAGTGTGGTACTCAGCACATACACCGGCTTTTTGAACGGCCATTCGATGTCAAAACCACAAACCGTTTCAAACGTTGTTCGGCCCATGACCAGCGCATCAATGCGTGACATGAACGCACCATATCCCATGTCCGACTCACCCGGATCGGGGATTTTGTCGAGCCATTCCAAGCCACCGTTGCGGTCGGCTATGTAGCCATCCAAGCTGGTGGCGATGAAGACGCTGTTCATTTTGCTTTCATCATATTTCCCTTTTTGTCATGGGTTAATTCAGCGAGGCCAAGGTACTCCATCAAAGGCGGAATGTACATACCAAAGCGTCCTCTAAAGTTCTTCTTTAATCCGTACCAACCCCCGACCGGATTGTCGGATGAGCGACCCCAATGCTCCACTGTTCCCTCTTTTGTTTCCGCTTTTTCGTCCTTGCTGCCTAGCTCCATCCAGTCGCCATGTGATGATAGCATTTCATGCAGGTCATTCAAACAGCGAATATCATAGTGTAACACCGTTAATCCAACAGTGCAGACCAGAATGTCTTTCCCATCCTTTTCGTCAACGTGCATGGTGTATTCCGAACTTAAGGGTGGGGTTTTGAGGGTTAGTGGATATTCTTTGGTTCCAATTCTTTCTCTGTAGTCCATAGTGTCGGTATTATTTAGTGTTTGAAATGATCTCGGCTTCTTTTTTCAAATCAGTTGCAAATTGATTGAAGGATGCATCGAATGGAGGAATGTACTTGGCGTACATCGGGAACATAAGTCCACCTATTTTTTCCGTCATGTTAAACGCAATGCCATTTCCATTTTCAGTGATTGTATAGACTCGCATTCCTTTGCCATCGCCCCAAACCATGCGTTTTTCAGTGTCCATTTCCTTGACCTTAAGTTTGAAAATCCTTTTTTCATCCAAGGTAGATTTTAACCTGATTTTTTCTCCCTTTTTTATTTCCCCCTCCAATGAAATGATGGTTGAATTCCATCGAGGAAAGTCTGAGGCATTGGTGAGCAAGGCCCAAACGATGGAGGCATCTGCCTTGATGTCGATGCTTACTGTGGTTTCACGGCTGAATGTTTTTTTGACCGTGGTGGCATTTTGAGCCATGGATACTGCTGAAGTCATAAGTAATAGAATAAGTGATGAAACTTTCATTTTGAGTGTGTTTCGCTTTTAGACTATTCAGCCATTCAAAATGATAGGATTTGGACTACTTTTCTTCCAAATACCTTTCCATCACCTTTCTATTGTGCTCTAAATGATGCAGTTGCAACTCAGCGGCTGGTGACTCAAATGGGTCAAGGGCCTTGACAATTTTCATGCGCAGGTCCAGCAATTCTTCTTTGTTCTTGCTTTCAGCATCCTTCACCATTTGAATTTTCACTAGCTCTTCCTGTGCGTTTTGCTTGGGGTTAAAAATCCCGTTCAACTCGGTGCACTGGTGGCAAATTCCTTTTTTATTGATTAGAGAACAGCGGTGCTCAAAAATGTCGGTCATTTTGGTGCGTGCCGTGTGCAGGTAATACTTCACCATCGCTTCGGTGTTGTCAATGATGGTCGCAATGTCCCTGACCTTAAACTCGTAAACCTCCTTTAATAGTAAGGTCAATTGCTGTTCCAATGGAAGTGACTTGGATACGCAGGTAAAGCAGAAGGAAATGTGCTCCCTGATCTCAAACTGACCCTGAGGTGAAGTCTGCCTGATGTGCATGGCTTCTTGGAAGAATTGTTGATTTTGAAGGGCGGCTTCCTTGCATATGTCGGTCGTGTTTTCGGTCCAGCGCTTTTTTGATTTCAAAAAGTCTCGAGCAAGGTTGCTGGCAATGGCAAAGACCCATGTTTTGGGCGTGGATTCACCTTTGAAACTTGCAAGATTCGAATGCGCCTTAATAAAAGTGTCTTGCACAATATCCTCCGTGTCCTGAACACTGGCTGTCATGCGCAGGATGTAGGATTTGAGTTGTCCTCTAAAAGCTTCGAATTCCTTGGTGAACTTATCTGTTGTCATAGGTACGGATTAGGGCCTCGGTTCCCTGTATTATCTACAGAACAATATGTGCTTGGCACGTTCTAGGAATTTTATGAGCCATTCCAGGCCACCGTTTTGGCCAGCTATGCAGCCATCCAGACAGGTGTCGATAAAGACGCTGTTGCTAAAATTCATTGACGATCATTCTGCAAGCGTTTGATAAACTGACTCGTAAAATAGCCAAAACTCAACACTAGGAAAATCACGTTCACAATTCGAGCGAAGGGTGGAGCACCTTCTGGCCAAAGTTGTCCCAACAGGACAATAGCGTTGAGAATTAACAATGTGATCAAAAGGATCTTTGACTGGATTTTCACACTCTATCTTGAATCGTCCAAGGTAGTGTGAATTAGAAAATCGCGATCAAGATTTCAACGGTTCGATCGGAAATTCAGCCAACCGCTTTCCTCGCCTGCACCAAGTGTCGTTGGTTATGGTAAATCACCACACGAAAGGTGTCACCCATGCGCAAGGTGAGCCACTTAGAAATGCTGATGTTGGTTTTCGTTTTGCGCATGTCCACCGTTCGGGCGCGGGTGAGCAAGTCGAGCATTTGGTGCTGCTGGCGAATGAACTTGCCTACCACCTTGGTGTCCAATTTACTTCCCACCGGATTCATGCTTTTGAAGGCGTTCATCTTATTAAGCTTTTCTCTCGGAGATACGCTTTGAGCAAAGTACTCGCCCAACCAGCTGCTTTTGAAAAGGTGGTTTTCGTTCACTTTTTTAGCTCCGTTCAAACATCGCGAGATTTCAGGTAGGTAGAAATCTCCGTAACGATTCAAGTGTTCCAAACATTCCAACGCGCTCCATTTTTCCGGAGTGGCCTTTTTGTTCAGGGTTTCCGAATCGAGCTGAGCCAATTCTTCGGCCTGGTTTAAAACGTCCTTGGTTTTTGCAATTAATTCGTCAATGAGTTCTCTGTTGGTTGCTTTCATTCAATGATGTTTGGTGGCCCATTCAGTCTATACTTCGACCATCTGCCTGTGGCGGAGCTCAGCACGACTGAATATTGCGTGTTTCATGACGACAAACTTGCGGCTATCGAATTCCATAAACCTTGACTCAAATCAAGATTTTTTGAGTCTTGAAAGCGTCTCCGGTGACATCCGCAAATAGGAGGCAATGTGCTTGTGCGGAATTTCCTGAAACACCTGTGGACTGCGCGCCAACACGCGTTCGTATCTTTCCTTCGGAGAAGATGTAAGAATATCACGCTCCCGCTCAAACTGCTGCAAGATCAGTTGCTCAAGCATGAACTGCCAAAGGTTCATCACTTCGGGTTTTGACTCAACAAGTTTCATGAAATCTGCCTTCGTTACGTATTGCAATTCACATTTCTTGAGCGCTTGTATGTAAAGTGAAGTGGGTTTTTCGCTGATGTAGCTGTCCAGAGAAACGATCAGGTTTTCAGGATAGGCGAGCCGGATGGTGTGTTCCTCAAACCCATCTTGCACATAAGCGCGCAGGGTTCCCTCCTTCACGTAGTACAAGTTGGTGTTCACCTCGCCTTGAACGATCAGGTATTGATTGCGCTTCAGACTTATGTCTCCACGCCAGATAACAGCTTCATCAATGAAGTTTTTCAGTTGATCAACCGGATTCATTGGTTAGTACAAAGTGATTAGTGATTGGGTTGTGCCATCAATATTAATGAGAGCATTGGATTTACTCAATGTTCTTTTTGAATGGCAGATATTGATTATGCACAGCGATTAACCAATCACTAATAACTATAACGATGCAGAGCATCGTTAACGGCCTGTTAACCGATTTTCAACCTATGCTTGCACCACTATTTTTGCGAATCAGGAACTAAAACCGCTTCCATGTTAACACGTATTTCGAGATTGCTTGTCGGTTCGCTCTTCATTGTGAGTGGACTCATTAAGGCAAACGACCCCATCGGGTTCAGCTACAAACTCAATGACTACTTTGCTCCGGGTGTATTCAACATGCCATGGCTGGATAGCATAGCCTTGGAATTGGCCATTTTGGCTTGTGTGGCGGAGATCGTGTTGGGGGTGGCCATCCTGTTTGGAGCGCGGATGAAGCTGGCCTCATGGTCGTTGCTCATCCTCATGATTTTCTTCATGTTTTTAACTGGTTATACCGCTGTTGCGAACTGGTTGTTCGATAATTACGAAAGCGGAACTACCAAGATGGTGGAAGGAATTTTTGGATTCGTGATTCGTGAAGACTACAGCTACATGAAAGACTGCGGATGTTTTGGCGATGCCATCAAATTGGATCCTTGGGAGTCGTTCCTGAAAGATGTGATACTGATGGTATTCACAGTGATCATTTTCATCAAGCGCAAAACCATACGGCCTGGTGACATGAAGGCTGACTTGATCAACTTAGGTATTGCATTGGTATTGGTTGCAGGGTTTTCCTTGGGAGCCGTGAGCTGGGCATTTCCGATTTGGTTTTCCATTGTGGTGTTCGGAGTGCTGCTGGGAATCAAGATGTTCCTGAAAGCGGACTACAAAGACTGGGTCATGGCTGGAGCCGCAACGATTCTCACCACATGGTTTTGTATTCACTGCATCAATCACTTACCCATCAAAGACTTCCGTCCTTACCGTGTAGGAAACAACATCAGTGAATTAAAAGAGTGTCCACCGGATGCACCCCAAGATGTGTATGAGGATACGTGGTTTTATAAAGTCAACGGAGTGGTAGGCGAGTACACCACAGCACAAGAACCTTGGAACATGGAAGGTGCCGAGTTTGTGGATCGCGAAACCAAGTTAATCTCCAAAGGATTCGAACCACCCATTCATGATTTCATTTTGGAGGACATGGATGGAATGGATATGACTGAGGATATTCTAGCTGAGGAGTATGTTTTTCTTGTGGTTACCTATGACATCGCCCATGCGGATGAAGACGCTCAGGCTAATTTGAATGCACTGTACGATGCAGCTAACAACGATGGCGGACCATACATGTATGCCTTGGCGGCCAGTGTTTACAATGAAATTGAACCATTCAAACACAAGCATCAAAACATGTTTGACTACCTGACGGCTGATGCAACCATGCTGAAAACGATTATCCGAGCTAACCCCGGTATAGTTTTGTTGAATAAGGGAACCGTGGTGGCCAAGTGGCACCACAACGACCTTCCTTCGTATGAAGAGATCAAGGCAGACTATATCCATTAAAAATTGCTAGGCTCGGCCAGCATAGGCCGGGCTGCACTGCAGGCCGCATTGACGCTGCTGGGCATCACCATCGTGATGTTTCTCCTGTTCAGCGTTTTGCCCGGTGACCCTGCACGGTTGATGGCGGGTCGCCATGCCAATGACGATCAGGTAGAATTGATTCGTAAGGACATGGGGTTGGATCAGCCCGTTCCGGTTCAATTTGCTTATTTCCTCAATGATCTGAGTCCATTTGCATTTGTTAGGGAGGAAAAGACCATGAGCGATTGGGAAGTGCTCGTTGACGTACCGATTGGTGAGACACATATGGTGTTGAAATGGCCGTATTTCAGAAGATCATACGTGAACGGAGTGAAGGTTGGTGACTTGATCAAGGAGGGGTTTCCTGAAACATTCGTATTAGCGATAAGTGCCATTTTCGTGGCCTTGTTGATCGGAATCCCCCTCGGAATAAAAGGTGCCCGAAATCCAGGTTCGTGGATTGATCAAGGGATTTCAATCATGAGCTCAGCAGGATTAGCCGTGCCATCCTTTTTACTTGCCATTTTGATCGGGTGGGTGTTTGGATACCTGCTCAGCGACTATACAGGTCTCAAAATGACGGGAAGCCTGTTCACATACGATGTGTACCAAGGAAAGGAAGTACTGACCCTGCAAAACATTGTATTGCCTGCGCTCACCCTTTCGATTCGTCCTATATGTGTGATGAGCCAATTGATGCGTGAGTCAATGACCACTGTTTTATCTGCGGATTACATTCGAACCGCACGCGCCAAGGGCTTGAAAGAGGATGATGTGATCTACAAGCACGCGCTGATCAATGCCCTAAGTCCAACGGTGACGGCTTCAGCTACATGGCTTGCGGCCTTATTGGCCGGTTCGGTGTTCGTGGAGTACGTGTTTGGCTGGAACGGCTTGGGGCAGGTCATAGTGAAGGCAATCGAGTTTCAAGACTTTCCGGTTATCATTGGATTGACACTCGTAATCTCGCTTTCCTTCGTTGTGATCAATTGGCTACTAACCTTCATTTATCCCATGCTTGACCCGCGTCTGAGGACAGGGAATTGAGCAGTGCATAGTATCATTGCACCATGCGAAAGAAATTGGTTGCCGGTAACTGGAAAATGAACCTCGATTGGAACGAGGCGATGACCCTCATGGCCGAGGTGGCAAAAGCAATGGAAGGAATTGACAACGGACCTGATGTAGCATTGTTTCCGCCCTTTCCATACCTGCGTCATTTTCATGAATTTTTGAAAGACAAAGGTTCTGCTGTTGAAGTTGGTGCACAAGACTGTTCAGCTCACAAGTCTGGTGCTTATACGGGTGAGATAAGTGCTTCCATGATCAAATCGCTTGGCGCGAAGTATTGCATCATCGGTCATAGCGAGAGAAGGCAATACCATCGGGAAAGTTCTGATGTACTGGCCAGCAAAGTCATATTGGCCTTGGAAAATGGCCTGACTCCCATATTCTGCGTTGGCGAAACGCTTCAGGAGCGCGAGGATGAAAATCAAACGTTTGTCATAGACCAACAGATGGACGGAGCATTGTTCGAGCTTAGTCCCGAAGACTTTTCAAAGCTGATCATTGCCTACGAACCCGTCTGGGCCATTGGCACGGGAATGACGGCTACGTCAGAGCAAGCGCAAGACATGCACGAATTTATTCGAGCGTTGGTACAAGGGAAATATGGAAAGGCAGTGGCGGATCAATGTAGCATTCTATACGGGGGCAGTATAAAGCCGGACAATGCCGCTAAAATATTCTCCCAACCTGATGTAGATGGCGGACTTATTGGCGGGGCTTCGTTGAAAGTCGCGGATTTTATGGAGATTGTGAGGGCGACTTGATAGCCTCAGGATTGAGCCTATTCGCCAATTGGCACTGACATCAATTTAGGTTGAGCTCGAGTAGAGTAATAGTCAATGTAGTAGCTTTCGTAGCCAAGGATTTTTAATAGAACCTTATTAAATAGTGTTTGTGAGGCTCGTCTCAATCGAACTGATTCTCTGACTTTTTTGTCATTGGTCGGATCGAAGGATCCATGCATTAACTTATTTCTTTCAGTAAGAGCCTTTTTTTCAACCGCCCCAATTTCTATTATTAGTTCTTTGAACAATAATTGAAGCTTACTTCTCACACCACTTTCAAGAGATGAGTTTGCAATGCGACTTACAATTCGGTCAACATCTTTCGTTTTAACTTTCGCTTGAATGAGCCTGGTTCGGATAGATTGCAGTTCCGATCCTATAAGCATCTGAAATTCGGAAGGATCAACAATGTGTTGATTTTGAAAATTGTCTTCGTCAAGGAAATTGTTAGCAATGACCTCCAAAGCGTTAAAGATTGTAGGTGTGCTCATTTCAAAATGAACCGTATACGAGTGCCAATAATAGCTTAACGCGAGATTTAGACTTAATTCTTTACGAAGAATAATATACTCCTTAAGTAGCTTCTTAAAGATCGACTCAAATTGTAGAGCATTTCGTGGACTGCGCAATGGTATGGGCATCCATTGATTTTCATTACACAATTTCTTTGCATCCACTCCAAATAGATTGTGATACTCGGCACCTATTATGTTAAACTTTCGATCATATCTGCTGTTGCCAATTAAAGTCAATTTGGTTCCCATGAAAAAGCCAAGAAGCTCTCGAATTGAATCTCTCACTGATTTAGGGGGAATTCCTCCTGAGTCCATGCGATATTCTAGGCCGATTTTGCTGGCCCAGAAGGGTTTCTTTTTGGAATCATTATGAATACGAAATGCAATAACACGATATTCCTCGAATTCGATTTGGAGATGGTCTTTCCCGCCAGCGATTCCTCCATTACTTGAAATTTTTATTGATCCCAAGTCCCCATTCCATTTATGCTCGTAGACGTGTGTATTCTTAGTTTGAGAGGGTCGGGGAAAGAAAAAATCATTTTCTGCGCAGATCATCCACTCTCGTAGAATGTGTAACTGCTTCAAATGTGAATCATGAAAAATGTCGATTTCGTCAACCATGAGGTTGATTTTGACTGGTAAAAGTGGTCTGATCGCTATGGTTTCCTCATGACCAAATGCTACCCCAGTCATTCGACAATTATAACCGGGAATGTTGGTTTTTGCATTTATTTCTTCGTCACGCAGAAAAACACCATCTATAAGTTCATGCTTCAACTGTAAGTCTTTATGGTTTGAGACTAATCCGGATAACGTAGCCTCAATGTTAAAGTCATCACCACGTTGAAAGGTTATTTGATAACTAGAATTTTCCGAGTAGGAATCATTGACAAACGTAATTCCATGAAAAGTCATTTCATGGTTCCACTCCCATTCAACAAAGTCGAAGTAATTTTCAAAGGAGCTTTGCATTCGATCTGTCTTCATGATTAGCGAAGAATTCTCACGATTTCTCCGAGCAGTTGATCAAGTGAAGCTTTAAAATCAACTTGCGTCTCATTGGGCAAAACCTCTTTTTTTCTGATAAGAGAATGTAGATGGCCATCACAAATTTTTCTGGAAAACGAATCGAGGTTTCTCATCGCTTCTCTAAAGCTCTTAACGTTTCCATCACTTTTATATTCCGAGCTTACCATTTTGAAGTTCTCTGCATTGAAAACTGGTGGAACATGATCAATAATTGCCCTGACCAAAAATGCCACTGCATAGTAGTTTTTATTTTGGAATGAAGAGTTTAACTCGGTGCATAGTTGAATCAGCTTTTGCATGTCGAACCGCTGATTTGTTATTGCCTTTAGTTCGTTTAGTCGAAACTCGTTAACATAGAGATTGGTGCCTAAGGCCGTTAAGGCGAGGTTTGTATGGAGTGCAATGTCTTGAAAGTCATCAGTAGAAAGTTCACTATAGGATTCGATTTGCCTCAGGGTCTCTATTGAATCGCTCTTTTTGTTATGATATGAAGCAAGAAGTTGCTCTATTGATTCGAATTGAACATAGAAGTCTATGGTTTCTGGCCGGTTTATCCCAAGGGTTTGCCAGCCAACCTTGCTATCATTTTTACTTTTTCTATCTGAAAATCGTCCGAGTTTGTCACCAAGTTCAAGTGAAAGTCGCAACAATGATTCATCAACAGCGATTTTTGAAGCAATTTGGCTGACATCAAGTTCAGTCACTTTACCTTTTTCCATTATTAAGGCTCTTGTGCAATTCGCAAACTTGTCCAAAGCACTGAGTACATCTTTCTCCATTCCAATTGCAATCAGTCCATCAAGGGTAATTCTAGTTGCCTCATCTGTTATCAACTCTCGGTTGATTTTTAGCGGTAAGTATTTTGGACCCGTATGTGGTAGGGTTTTGATTCTCAATTCCATATACTCAGGATAATTAGAGGTGTCCCTTAATATCGACCAAGCCGTCTTTAGCCAATGGATGTCGTTTTTAGTCAGACTTTTAACAGTACTAGATTCTACTTCCGTATTCATCGCTTTGAAAGGTCAAATGCTTATTCCGCATGAAATATACTAATCGCTCTGTCCACGCAGAAAAGAAATCGTGGCAAAAAAGAACCCCCATCTCTGGAGGTTCTTCAATTGAAGGCAAAACAAAAAGGGTCTTGCATTCGGTGGGATTACAGCGCATCGATCGCTGCGATCCTGGCTGTGCGCAAGGCGCTGGCTTGGGCCAGCTCGTCCATCTCCATTTGCGTGAGCATGGCATCGGTGTTGCTGACGTAGCTGGTGCTAAGGCCGAAGCTGTTCACTTCGTCTTGCAGCTTGTCCACAGCGGCCTGCTGCCCATCGATCAACGCTTGAGCCGCTCCGCTGGCGATCAGTTGTGCGAGCACATCCTGCGCCAGGGTTAAGCTGGCTTCCAACTCAGCCTCGGCCGTGGCCTCTTCGGCCTGTTTGTCGAGGCGGTCTTCCAAGCGATCGAGCTTGCGCGCCTTTTCCTTGTCTATCTCTGTTATTTCAGAGGCCCACTTCGAGCGCAAGTATTGCAACTCGGCAGCGGTCAAATCTTCTAAATTAACCATGATATCAAGATTTAAGTGAAACTCCCCTTGATATTATTTAGCCTCTTCGAAGGGTGTCCAGAGGATCAACCGATTGTTCATCCATAGGCATCCCGTATTAAGTTTCCGACATGGTGCCGCATGGCACTTTTAACTAGTTCCTCAAAGTTCTTCACCTCCATTAGTATCACCAATCGGTGGCGAACTGCCACTTCGGGCCGACTGATGCCGCTGAGATAGCGCTGCCAGGTGCGGTGGTGAATGCCAAGCAGGCGCGAAATGCCGCGTATGCTTAGTTTCTTGGTTTGTTGCACGTAGCGACACACGGCCGCAGTTGTAGCGTTTTTGTTGGTATGTGTGTTGGTGCTCATGGTGTGGTGGTTTATGCGCCTTTGTTTTAATGATAGAAACCAGCCTTGGCGGGCCATTATTACATGGCGCATTCTAAAAAAATGTGAAGTAGCATTCGTCCTGTGGCGCATGTCCCGCGCGGGATAGCGGACGGTCAGTGGAATTGCAATTTACACCGATGGCGCATGTCGCGCATTCAAAAAATGAAAAGATTTTTTTAGAAAGGGGTGGCGCATGAGTCGGTCAGAGGGGTGCGCCACTTTTTTTCAAAACAAATTGGCGCATACGTTCACCGAGAGGGTGCGCCATGAAAAATAAAAATGAAGTGGCGCATGGACTGATGGTGCACCTGCGCCAGCCATTCTATGTAATTACTCTTTGATGAATCTTGCCTGATATGCGCCAGTAGATGTCTTAGCACGGTAGAAATAAATGCCACTTGCCAGTTGAGACACATCGTGGTCAAATTGCTTCAGTTCTGGTTCAACACGCAAAGCTTCAATTAACAGACCTTGGGCATCATAAAGTTCTAGTACGCAATTACCAGTTCGATCAACTGGTAGGTTAATTTGGTGGGTTGATTCAACAGGGTTGGGGAAAACTGCGAGAGATCGCTTATGTGTGTTGAGTCGGATGATTGAATTAGTTGAATCGGTAGTATCGGCTGTATCAACTGGGTTATGAGTAAGCTGACTCAAATGCAATCGAACAAGTACACCGTCCATACCTCCTAACAATGCGATACTATCATTAACTGGCTCGATTTCCAGCACTTGGTTTGTGAAATATGGTATGTGAGCTGTGTCCCAAGTCTCCGTTGCGTTGAGACTATAATAAAGCACTGGTGTGTTCGTATTCTCATTTCCAACCGCAACGACAATGGAGTCATTGGCGAAGAAAACTTTTGAATCCAATTCTCCGGAAGGAATTTCAAACATGAATTTGGAATCCCATTGATTTCCGCTTGTTTTTGTTTGAGCGATACCAATCGAGTCATTTAGCCCATTTAGTATGGTCATAGAGAAGAAATTCATGCCTCTATTTGTAATATCAAGAATTGAATGATTGAATGTTTGGTTGACGATCCAAGAATCGCCAAATGTGTGCGAGATCAAAAAATCATGATTTTGAATTGCAACCATCATCGTATCATTAATCGCAACCAAGTCTATCACATCCGAATTAGACGAGGTTGGCTTGACAGTGTCAATGGATGCAAATTGGGATTCAGATTTCAGTATAAGTCCATTGTAGCAATTAATAGCTCCCCTCTTTTTAGATGCCATCGAAAATGAAATACCGTGAATTGTGTCCCCTGAAATGTCAGCCACCTGAGTCCAATGTTCACCCAAATCTTCGGTCATATACATGCGCATATTTAGATTGGGTTCTTGAGTTGAAATAAAAAGAGTGGTTCCATCCAAAACTTGGGCATGTCTATATGATTCATTAATGGATACATTAGGTTCATTAATGAAATGGAGCGTTGAGCCGCTATCACTTGTATAGGCAATCGTGCTCGGACTCACAATCACACACAATTCTCCTTCACAATCTATTTCAGTTACTGTAGCACCGAAATTCGGAAGAAGGTCAAATTGAGCTAACACCAAATTGGGCCCAAAGAGTGCTAGCAAAAAAGAAGTAAGTATTCGGTTTACTGATTGCATTATCACCTGTTATCGGGACTTAATAAAGGATAATTGTTCGTGTTTATCTCCCACAGTCAAGTAATAAAAGTAAACTCCATTGGTTAGATGACTGACATCGACATCGATTTTTTCATTCGTTGCGTCAATGCTTCGGATAGTTGATTGAATCCGTCTTCCGGTAATATCGTAAAGTTCAATCTTGATGATGCTACCTGGAGAATTCACTATTTCTATACTATGACGATCCAATGTCGGATTTGGATGTATTGAGAATGACGAGTTGTGAGTTTGGATCGGTTCGACAATATTGGTTGAATCGATTATCGAATCGTTAGTGTCTGCATATAACGACTTTGGATGTATAAGTAAGGTGTATTCTAAGATGGCATTGGTAGCAACGGTGTCCTGCGGAATCCATCCAAGTACGTTCGTTCCATTTGGCCAATCTCTAAGAAGGTAAACATAACCTTTCAGTTCGGCTTGGGTTTCACTCACCGCTGACACCCAGAGTGCCTCTTCATGCGGCCTTAATTCATTCGAGTTGTTGTACAACGGAAGAACAGTCGCTAAATCGTTTCTTGTCCAATACCCGATAATAGTATCTGTCGTATCAATTGTGTGGTTTACGGTTGTCGAAATTTCATAGACATCAGCGATGTACAATCCCGGTGCAAAATACTGTCCACTGTCATTTTCGAAACTTTCCAAGAGCTCAACTTGGACTGAGTCATCATAGATAGATGTTGAAGTGTTGCCAGAAGTACTTGACGTACCATGATGTTCTAATTTCTTCATGGGTTTTTCTACGAGCTTAATTGTTTCACCGATGTTTAATCTGCCATATCCCGTGTGGTCATCAGGACCAGAAGTGTAGACATCGGTGGCCGACAGCTGAATCAACCATTCGATATCCTCAGGTGCAACTGTAAATGTTGACGAGTTAAGATATGAACATAAAAGCGCACCAGTTCCAGTTGCATGAGGGGTGGCTCCTGAGGTACCACCGAAACCAAAGTAGTAATTGTTGGTAACATTTACTGCAAATGGAGCGCGAGCGGTGAGGCACGAGCTCGCTGGAGCTGCTATGTCCACGTTATGACCAAAGCTTGAAACGTCTTCGCAGTTGCTACCCTCATTGTAGCTACCGTCAGTACCAGTTCCTCCAACATTAATAACCCAGTTATCATCATAACACGCTGGGTATCGAAGCGAGTCATCTCCATCATTGCCTCTTGCGCAGAACATTGCCACGCCATTTCTAAATGTTTGCCGAGTTGCATCCCTGAGCAGGTTGATATTGGTGTCAATAAAGTAAGAGCTTCCTTCATGGAAGCTCCAGCTATGGTTCTGAAGATGAATTCCGTATGCAAATTCCGCAGAACTTTGTGAACTAGATAATGTGCTTTCGTAAATTGCTTCGGCAACGTAAGTAAGGACTGGCGAATAGAAATTCCCGGTGACTATTTTTAAGCCATAAAGGTTTACCCCCTGTTTTGCATACGCTGCATTGGTGCTATCATGTCCACCTGCAATTCCAGATACTCCTTTGGCATTATTCCTAACCGCTCCTATTATGCCACCGATGGGTGTGCCGTGATTACCACTGTCAGCAAATGCTGTCGTCATTAGAGAGCTATTGCTTTGAAAGTCCCAAACATCTTGAACTATTGAATTACCTTGAAACTGAAAATCTTCATGATCCCATTCGAGGCCTGAATCATAAACGCCCACCCGAATATTCGAATTGCCAGTCTCTATTTTCCACGCAGGCTCCACATTAACATGACCGCTCGGATAGGTTGTCGTTGGATGTAAATCTGCTAGAGTATCATAGTAAATGTCATCAGGAACACCATGAAGCTCGCCAAATCTGTTCAGGTCAGTATAGTAGATCATTGGAAACAATGATTCCAAATTTGCCTGCAAGTTGTTGAAGTCAACTGTATCAGGAACCTGAACGTTCAGGGCAGACCAGAGCTTAGGCTGTCGCACCAGATGGCCTTGTCGGCTTGTAGTGATTGAATCTGCCACAGTGATAGAACGGAATATTTTGAAGGCAGTTTGCCTTCCAAAATCAAAACTCACGTATTGGTTCATGGCCGTGATCACCGCAGGTGATACAATGTCATACAGTTCTCCATATTCCAGATTTCGATTGTTGACGAACTCCACGTCCATTGAATCAGGATTGAACCGAATCAGAAGCTCATCACCTACAAACAACGGCTTCGCATTCGAATCAAGCACCGGGGTCATGTCATTTTCTGTCCAGTCAAACTTCATGGTAAAATAGTCATCCACGGTGTCGCCAATAGTTTGTCCCGTAATGTAAATGCGATTGACATGGTCGGCTAAAACGTCTGTGGCTCGCTGGTCACCATTTAAGTGAACTGTCCGTGCCAGATACAAGCTACCATTGCTCAGATATCTTGCGAGGAACAGGTCGTTTTGTACCCCATCGTCCACTAGTCCGAGCATCATAATTCCTCCGGCTGTATCCAATCCCAATTTCAAACCTTGAATTGATTTTCCGGGTAGCTTGTAAGTGCGCTCCCATGCCAGAGTTCCATTTGAATCTATTCGAGTGATGTAACTTCTTGAAAGAGCTCCATCTGAAACATATCCAGACACATAGACATTCGCTACAGAATCTACATACAAATCAGTTGGTCTGTCAATTCCTGTGGTAGGATCAAGGTTTTGACTCCACAAAACATTTAATCCTGTATCAAGCTTAAATATGGTTATTGATGAATTAGTTGGTGAATCTTGATAAAAGCCAGTTACATACCAATTGCCAAAGGTGTCTTGTCCAATTGCTCGCGGTTCGTCAATTCCGATCCCCATCGTTGTCCTAACCGTATCCGAAGGCGCGCCATTCGATTGTAGTTTAACCAGAACATTATCATATAGTCCATTTGAATCAGCACTCACCCCAACAGTAATAATTTCAGGTGTTGAATTAATTCCAATTCCAACTCCCCCATCATTACCGCCTGCGTAATCATAAAGATATGTCCAAAGTGTATCTCCATTAATTTCATTAAACACAATGGTGACCATGTCAGTAGTCGAATCCGCAGTTTGCGTTCCACCGCATACAGCAAGGATGCCACCCATTGTCGGTATATATGCGATGTCAGATGGAATGTCATTAAGATTCGCAATACCATTAAATGAATTCATCCAATCAAGGTTACCCGTACTTGAAACTCTTAAAACGACAATGTCTTGTT
Source organism: Flavobacteriales bacterium (assembly GCA_041391765.1). GTDB lineage: Bacteria > Bacteroidota > Bacteroidia > Flavobacteriales_G > Salibacteraceae > SHAN690. The sequence goes on from JAWKNJ010000020.1 coordinate 58,603, forward strand.
CTTGCGTAGTTGACGTGCTTGTTCCAACTCCTACTGCAAATGCACCTCCATTTTGATCGGAAACAAGCTGGATACCATAGTCGTCCCCGCCATCATAGTCAAATGTCCCAGACCAATTGAGTCCGCCCCAAGACCCAACGCTTTGGATATAAATATCCCTATTTCCGGTTCCTTGTGCGTTCCCTATTGTGATGATATTTCCAAAGCCATCAACTATACTCGAACTCCATGCAACACTATCAGGTGTGCCCTCTGTGAGTGTCCAGTTTATTCGCGTGGCGATTTGCCCAATTGTGAATACAGGTGAGATTAATGCAATAACAGTGAGTAGCTTTTTCATGGTCAATGATGTTGGTTTTACATGGAATAATGGTTCGAACCAAAAATGGAACAGCTTGATTTTTCGCACAATAGCTAGTACTAGCTATTTTGACCAAATTTTATTCTGACGGCTGATGCCCGTTTGAGTTATCCTTATGTTATCGAATAACGCTAGAATTGCAGTATGGCAAAATCATCCCACACGTTTAGCAAAAGACAGCGAGAAAAAGACAAGCAGAAGAAAGCAAAAGAAAAGCGTGAGCGCATGGAAGAGCGCAAGCAGGAAAAGGCTGAGTCCGGTGGCTCGGGCATTGAAATAGATTGGGATAGTGCTCCTGTGAACAATACCCTCGACAAAGAAGAACTCAAGGAAAAAGAAGCGATAGAGGAGAAGAACCGCGATTCAGAAGACTGAAAATTCAAACACAAACTCAAATTCAGCCTCAAATCGGTCTGTATTTGAGCTTGAACTTGAGTTTGAATTTTGACTAATTACTTGTCCTTCTTACCCGATGGTCTGCCTTCCACTGGCTTGCTAATCGACTCGCGCATTTCGGTGTCGCTCTGGATATTTTTCATGCGGTAGTAATCCATTACCCCAAGGTTGCCACTGCGAAACGCCTCGGCCATTGCCATGGGTATTTGAGCCTCGGCTTCGATCACCTTGGCACGAGCTTCCTGAGCCTTCGCTTTCATTTCTTGTTCCTGTGCTACAGCCATGGCTCTTCTTTCTTCGGCCTTGGCTTGCGCAATGTTCTTATCCGCCTCGGCCTGATCGATTTGAAGTTCGGCTCCAATGTTTTTCCCGATGTCAACATCAGCAATGTCGATGGAAAGGATTTCGAAAGCAGTGCCTGAATCCAGGCCCCTTGCAAGAACCACCTTTGAAATGGAGTCCGGATTTTCAAGTACCGATTTGTGACTTTCTGCCGAACCGATACTGGTAACAATACCTTCTCCAACTCGGGCCAGGATGGTGTCTTCGCCAGCACCGCCCACCAATTGCTTGATGTTTGCACGAACAGTAACGCGTGCTTTTGCGATTAACTGAATACCGTCTTTCGCAACGGCTGTTACCGGAGGAGTGTCAATCACCTTAGGGTTAACTGACATCGTCACCGCCTCGAATACATCACGCCCTGCCAAGTCAATTGCAGTAGCCATGTTAAAGTCAAGTGGAATATTCGCTTTGTCTGCAGATATCAATGCGTTGACCACATTTTGCACGTGACCGCCAGCAAGGTAGTGCGCCTCCAATTGATCCGAGCTAATCTCGATTCCTGCTTTCTTAGCCGCGATCATTGCGTTCACAATAATGGTTGGGGGAACCTTTCTAACGCGCATGAATGCAAGTTGTAATAAGGGAACGCGGGTTCCTGTCAAGATAGCTTGGAACCAAAGGCCTACAGGAACAAAGTAGAGCAGTAGCCAAAGCCCGATGAGAGAGAGAATCGCAACGACAACGATGAGTCCAAGTCCTGAGAGCATAGTGTTTGATTAAATCGGTTGTACAGTGATTTTGTGTCCTTCAATGTTAATGATTTCCACGCGGGTATTCTCACCGATGAACTCAGCTTTCGACCGCGCCTCATAAGTTTCTTCGTCAAAGCGCACAGTTCCAATCGGATTGAGCCGAGTGATGGTGGTTCCCGTATCACCCACTTGAAGCCCTTCGGTGTGGTATTCCACCTTCGCTTTTATTTCAGCCTTTTGACTTAGTCTTTCCCAGGTTTTTGATCGGAACGCGAGAATCAACAAGCCGGCAGAACTCACAGTAGCTCCTACCAACGTTAAATTCCCCACGGTGCTATCAATCTGGTAGGCGATCACCAATGCTGCGATCATGAGGAGTGTTCCAAGGATTCCGGTGATTCCAACTCCGGGAATGACCAAAATTTCAAGAAGCAATAGAGCAATAGCCGCGATCAGCAGCAATATGACCAAAGTGATCGTCATGCGCCTTTGTAGTATTTAAGCGCTTCGGGCATGAATTCCTTCAAGTCAGCGATGCGGGTTGCATCGCTTGGGTGTGTACTCAAAAACTGGGGTGGCTTCGATCCTCCCTGAGCCGCCATGCGTTCCCAAAATTTGACGGCTTCACGAGGGTCATAGCCCGCCATGGCCATAAAAATGAGCCCCATTTTGTCGGCCTCGCTTTCATGCATTCTTGAAAACTTGAGCATGCCCAGTTGACTTCCAATACCATAGGATTGAAGAAAGAGACCCTGTGCCAATTCAGGTTTTTCTGACAGCGCAACGCTCAGAGCGATGCCTCCGCCCTGAACGATTAATCCTTGACTCATACGCTCATTTCCGTGTCGGGCAATCGCATGAGCAATTTCATGACCCATAACCACGGCCATTCCCTTTTCGTCTTGAGTTATGGGGAGAATGCCGGTGTAAAAAACCACTTTTCCTCCGGGCATGCACCAGGCATTCACCGTTTGGTCATCTACGAGATTAAACTCCCACTTGAAGTCCTTAATTCGATTTCCCTGCTGATGCTTTTTCAGATAGGTCTCTACCGCAGCTGATATTTTTCCACCCACAGACTTAACCAGCTTGGCATCATTTGAACCGTTTATGGTCTTGTTTTCTTTTAAAAAGCTCTGGTATTCCGTCAGGCTCATGCTCATGAGTTGGCTCTCTGGTAGCATGTTGAGTTGCCTTCTTCCTGTGATTGGAACTTTAGTGCACCCAACTAAGAAGGCAATCAAAAGCAGGCGGATGGTTAATTTCATTGCTCAATGACAGCTGAAAGTTTGCGATCCAGCAGTTGCAGACACATTTTCTCTAAGCGATTTCGGTCGCCATGCTTCACATCACATTTCCCCTTGGTATGAACGATCCACGCCACTTGTTCTGCTTGGAGCATATCGTGATTGCAAACTTCAATCAATGATTCAATTACATGGTCAAATGTGTTCACATCATCGTTATAGAGCATCAGCGTATGAGCATTGTCTTGCTCAATTTCTACGGCAACTTCTTCTTCAGTATCAATGTTGAATGTTATCACTGGGCTGAAATGTGAAGCACAAATGTAAGCGCTTAGCGCTGAATAGCCTGAGCCTGATTCAAACCAATGCCACTAAGGCGGGTCGCCTCCGCCTGTGCCTCCTCCTGAGTACTGAAGCTTCCATAGTAGTAGGTGCTAGAACCATCATTATTGCTCACCTTCTCAACTTTGGATCCATCGAGTGAAAGAATCGCTGATGCTTCCTTCACCGGAACAGAGCCCTGAAACGTTCCTAATGAGATGCGGTAACCACTGGCCGCTGGAGTATTGTCCACATTCACCGGCTGCTCCGATTGAACTGGCGCTGCAGGAGGGGATGGGGCAGAGCCTAGTTTGGAACGAGCATCATCCAAAGTGATTCTTACGCCATCGTGATATGCAGTGACGAATGCATCCGAGACTCCAAGTGTGCGAACATCATCCCGCGCTTTTGTAGCGATGGTTTCGTTGTTGAATTTGCCCGTGCTGTAGCGGTAAGTGCCATTCGGAAGGTTTTCTTGATTCAGCGGAGTGATGTTATAAATTTCACCACTTGAGACGGGCTTGCTATAAACACCAACTTGAACTGTGAAGAACGTTCCACTGCTGTATGAAACATCCTGAATCACGATGTCGCCCTGCTTGATCGGACTGTTTGGAGGTAAACTTCCTGTTCTCGGAGGAGGAGCAGTTGTAGCTACCGGTCCGGGAGTGTTTGTTGGCTGCGCGGCCGGACGATTATTGCTGGCTACCACAGGTGCTGCGCCCTCCTGTCCTCTCGCTTGCCCAATGCTTATGCGCTCGCCATTGCGATACGCCACCACGAATGCATCGCGATATCCAATGTCACGAACCTCATCTTTCGCGAAGTCTGCCGAAGCAAAATCCTTGAATTCACCGGCAGTATATCGAGTTAAACCATTTCCGACAGACTCGCCTGTGATCGGCTTGATTCCCTTGAATGCGTCCTGACGAATCGCGTTTCGGAAAGCTCCAATCTGTACTTTGTAGATGATTCCGCTCGGCAACTCAGGATCCATAGGAATTGGATTCGTAGTGCTGTAAACCGATGTGGTGGCATTAGGAACTGCTTCAAAGATCGTGTTGGTCAGAACATCCGGCTTAACATTGATGCGATCAGGTGCCTCGCCTTCTGTTGGAGGCAGTAGGTTGAACGGGTCTTCAGCCGCAGGTGCAACATTGTTAGTGTTGTCAGCTAACGGTTGATTCTGATCTGTCTGTACCGCAGCGGGTTGCTCGGGTTGTACGTTTTCGCCCTCCGGAGCCTCGAATTGGATGTCGATGATGGTTCCGGTCAAACGATCTGTGGAATCAGAAGCAGAAGCAGGAGTTGAAGTTTCTATAGACTGTGTTTCTGCCTCAGATGCATCCGCCTCGAATTCACTTTCAATTAAAGCAAGCGCCTCATCAACAGGACGCTCGGTCTTGTAGTAGCTAATAATGGCGTTGTATACTTCAGGTGGGTTTTGAAGTAGTGATGCGTTGGCCTCATTCTCTACCATCGCGGCTTCGCGTGTCAAACGCGCTGCCTCTTTGCTGATGCTGTCCGCACGTTCGTAAATTACGAATGCTTCGTTTGTTGTGCGGATTCTCTCCTGGCTGCTCATGCCGGCATTTTCTTCTGAAGATGACTCAGTCATCAGATTATGCCCCTGATCCTTTAGTTGAGATTCTCTTTGTTCGAGCGTGGTGACAATCGCGCGAATTGAGTCTGCCTTTCGAACCTGAACATCATAGGCTTGGAACTGCTCGGTGCGTTCCACATCGGCCCGTTCATTCGGATTCAGTGTTGTGTTGACAATCGGCAACACCACTTCTTCACCCGGAGGAATCAAGAAGTTTCTGGCAATGGCTGCAGTTTCTATTTCACTTAATTCCAATGCCAAGGTGGAGGTCAGGTCAGCGTCACGTCTTTTTAATAATGCCAGATGTTCAGCGTCTCGGACGTCCGCCATCAACACTTCGCGTTCCTCTTCTTTTTTGACGGCTTCCGCTGCAGAGCGTTTGGCGGCTGCCTCTTCATCCAACTTGTCGGCATCCTGCGCGAGTTTCGCGGCCTTGTCCGATAGTTCCTTAGAAGGTCTTTTAGAGCCGGGAGTTTTTGAAAGCAAAGCCGTTTCAGCATTTGCTAAAGTTGGTTCTGCGCCTTGGTAAAACTTTGATTCGAACTGTAGGGTCTTTAGCTCTCGTTGTTTGTCTTCTATCTTACGTTCGATACCGGGTTTTTCCTTCTTCTTGGCTGAATTGAGCGCGTTTTGAAGGTCACCGATTTCTTTTTGCTTGTCGGAAATAGCAACTAACGTTTGCTGATTCTTTTGGTCATATTCCTGAGCTTTCACAGGCTCAACCGCGATGTAACCCTCATATCGCTCGCTTCCTTCAACCATCACAGACTTTGGAGCCGATGGACCTTCCACTTCGATAGGTTGCTCCAGATTGCTTAGGTCGATTTGAACCAACAACTTCTCAGACTCCAAACGGGCTAGTTTCGCTGATAATTCCGTCTGCTGATTAGGATCTTGGGTGTTGTTTAGCCTTGCCTCCGTTTTGATTTTTTCATTCTCAATCGCCATGAGCCAATTCTTGCTCAGCGTTTTGAGTTGTGCATTGCGTTCATCTGCGTTAGGGATGTCTTGAATTTGTGATTGCAACTGCGTAAAAGCATCAGAGTTGTAGTTTTCTACAAACTCATACATCTGTTCTTGAAGGTCTGCCTGAGCATCAACGTAAGCTGTTTCTCGCTCTAAGCGATCAATTTTTTGGGTCAGCTTGGTCGCTTCCTCCTGCCTCTCCAATCGTAGAGAGCCAATTTCAGAGGCGGTTTCTTCTAGCGCAAAGCGATTTTCAGGTCTTGCATTTTTGATTTGCTCGCCCATTTTGATCAATTCCTCTTGAAGGGCTCCGACCCATTGTTTGTTAGCGTCTGCTTGGGCCTTAGCTTTTTCAATTGGATCGGCTATTGAATTCGCTGCCGAAATGCGATCTGCATAGCCTTGGCTCATCGTTGCTACAGAGCTAGGTAGCGTAGGGAAATTTTTAATTGCTCGTTGCTCAACAGACTTACTATCTGTAGGGGAGGAAACAACTTGTCGTGGTTGGTTCGGTAGGTTGTCGGAGGTGGTTGGCTGTTGGTTGGGAGGTTGTTGGCTACTTGGAGTCGTTTCAGTTGTCGGCTGATTTGAGGCAACCGATTCGCCAGTTGAGGGCTGTGTTGCTTCGGGTTGTGCTGTCTCTAATTCATTCGTGGTTGTTCCTCCGGAAACTTCGCTTATCGCCTCTTGATCTGAAAGCTCAGCTATGGCTTCATAACTGGCCATCGCCAATGCTTCCTTCTCCTTTTTCTCCGAAGCAAGCTTTCCGATTTGGCTCATCACAGCAAGCTTTTCTTCATCTGACTCCAAATTATTTTGAACCTGTTGCAACGAGTCGATTCTATACTGAATGTTATCTGCCCACTGGTCATAAAGCTCTGCTTTTCTTGATTCCGCTATGATTGGGTCTTCAGCGTTCTGAGCCTCATCAATTTCTTGTTTTAGAATGCTCGCATAGTTGCTTCCCTTGATGATATCTGGGCTGCTTTCAGAGCCTTCTATGGTCCGGATTTCTTCGTTTAGTGCATTATTAGATTCTGCAACAGTTTCAGCATTTGTCACTACATCATTTGACATATCAAAGCTATTATCTTGAGCAGAACCTTCGGAAGTCTCAGGCTGGGATATCGGTCCATTATTTTCATCAGAATTGGCCAAAACTTGAGATTGCTGAGAACCTGATTTCTCATCCTCGCGTTTTCTGCTATCCGCAAGGGCGGCCTCGGATGCTTGCTCAGCAAACTCCGGTTCGATCATTGCGATCAGTGCAGGATTGCTAGTGAAATTACCTGTGAGCGTATTTTGCAATTGATCAATGGCTGAGGCGCTTATGCTGGCGGATGCTGTTTCGTAAGTTTTATCCGCTTCGCTCAAAAGGCTTTTGGTTAGGTTGAAGTACTCCTCCGACTTGGTTCTTTGGCTGGTGACATCTTCGAATTCCTTTTTGGCTCTGTCTAACGAAGCTTGTTTTTCAGGTTTTGCATTTTCAGCGTCCCTCAGTTGGTATTGAAGTTCTTCTTTAATCGCTTCGTCTTTGGTGGTTTGAATTTCACTTTTGTAATATGCTATTTCTTCATCAATAGCAGTCAGGTCGGTTTTTAAAGTCTCCGTTTCCTCTTTTTTAGACTCGAATGCTGCAATTATGGGATCCTGCCTTTTTTCAAAATCTTTAGGAATTGCATTTTCAAATTGTTCTCGTGTTTTAAGATTGCTTGCAGACTTAGTTAGCTGATTGTATTGAGCTGTGAAAGCGTCAGAATCGATAGAACCATCTTCAAGTTTGTCAAGTGTTTCGCTAAGCCTTTGAGCAACGGCCGCCCTGTTCTCTGCACCGGATTTGTAAATTCCCGCAAGTTCAGCGCCAATTGCAGCTGCAGCTATGTCATCGTCAGACAGCAGGCTTGACTTTGATTGCGCTTGCTCATAGAGAAGCGAAGATTTCTTGTCCATGACCCTTGCGTCCTCCTCCAATATGGTGAGAACCCTTCGCGCATTTTCCACCATGCCCGCCTGATCCAGATTGCCGCTGGAATTCCCGCTGCCGGCCGTTGGTTGGTCCAAAAGCTCCGTGGTTCTGACTATATCCTCTTCTGAAGAGTTGACAGAAAGACTTGCCTGCTTCTTCAGAATTTCAGCTGTTAACAATGACTCATCACCTTCTATTGGCTCATCAAAGTGATTGATGATTTGCAGCTGCTCCTTTCCGTTGTCGTTAATGAGGATCATTTCCTGACGGAACTGTTTTAATCCTTTTTCTCGAGGCACTTCAACCAATCCGGTGTGAATGGCATTGCTTTCTTCCGCCTCAACGATGAATTTGTATTTACCGCTACCTCTTAAGTCAAGTAAATACTCCCCAAACTGACGTTCTGACTCATACACACCGATCACCTTGTTTTGAGTCATGTCTTCGATCGTGATCTTGGCCTTCTTTGATCCTTCCGCTTCAAAGGTTCCTTTGATCAGGGTAAGATCCAAAGGAATGCGATCTATACCAATTCGATAAACAGTGACATCCTTGTTACCTGTCTCGCGGTTGCTGGCAAACCAAGCGGTCGTTTCATTCTTATCGCTGATGAAAAGAAAGTCATCCCACGGGGTGTTGATCGCAAATTCCATATTTATGGGCGTGGTCCAGCTTCCATCACCTTGCGTGTACTCTTGAAAATGTCAAAACCGCCCATACCGTTGCACTCTTCTGATGCGAAGTACAGCACATTGTCCATCGGGGTGAATGAAAGGATATTCTTCGTCATGAATCGTATTGATCACATCACTCAATCGAGTCGCCTTACTCCAACCACCTGTGGGTAGTTTTTGAATGTAATAAAGATCTTTGCCGGTGGCGTTTTTCTCGCTGTAGCTTGCGTAGTATATGTATTCTGCATCCTGCTGAAAATACATGAGGAATTTCGCATCACGCTTCTTATCCTCTTCCGACATGAAGTCTTCAGGTTTGACGATGATCTTACCCCCAAATTCGCTCAGATCATAGTTTCTGTAAAACTCCGTTCGAGGCAGGATTTCCCGTTGAACCACAGAAATATCCGTGAAGCTGCTAACCAATGACTTCCCGTTCGTGCACTGTTGAATGTATTGGTCGACCAGGGTTGATTCGCGATCGCGTTTGGCCGCCACGGATTTGTACTTCCCATATTGCTCTATGGCCTTATCAAAGCGGTAGTTTAGATGAAGCCCCAATGCATAGTAGAAGATTGCCAGACTTGGTGGTTCTCTCACAGTTGCAGCATAGTTGAGGAACTTCATTGCTTCTTCTTTGTCCTCAGAGGTAAATAGTTGACATGCTCCAAAGCGAAAGTTGTATTCTGGGCTCTCGACTTTTAGTGCCAGTAATTGCGAGTAAATAGGGAAAGCCTCTGCGTAATTCTCTTGTTCAAACAGTTTGAGCGCACTTTCGCTCATAGCCTCTTCCGTGTCCTGGGCAAATGCCCCAAGGCCGCATAGAATAAGGGATATGGCAACGAGTATGTGTTGTCGGAACGCCAATGATGCGTAGGGAGTTTATTGGCTGTTAAATTTCCAAAAGATGATGGTACTGAAAAACAGGCGGGCCAAGTCTTTTAATCAGCGATTTGTGGATAAAGATAAGGCAGAAATCAGTCGTCTTCGCCTGCTGCCTTAATTAGGTTGCGAATACTGATGTTGGCTTTACTCTCCTCGCGCCTCATCAATCGTTCAATGTTCTTCTGATGTGTGATCAAAACGAGGATGGCGATAAACATGGAAAAGACGATCAAACTCAGTACGGTAGTATGAAACACTAAAACGATGATGAACGGGAAACTGAGAGCCGCAGTCATCGACCCGAGTGAAACAAATTTTGTGATGGCGAACACCAACAAGAAAACCACCAGTGCAAGCAAGGCACCTTGAGTATGGATGGCCAACATCAAACCTAAGAGTGTTGCAATTCCCTTACCACCTCGGAATCCGGCAAACAGCGGAAATATATGCCCTATAACTGCCGAAATACCCAAGGCTAATTGATAATTAACATAAGCGGCCGTGCTGATTGGTTCCTCTGCAAAGAGCAATACCAACTTTACAGCTGCAAATCCTTTGGCGCAATCGATGAGAAGAACGGGAATACCAGCCTTTTTCCCAAGAACCCTAAATGTGTTGGTCGCTCCCGCATTTCCGCTACCATATTCGCGGACATCAATTCCATAAAACAGCTTTCCAATCCACACCGCTGTTGGGATAGAGCCCAGCAAGTAGGCTATCAAAAGTGACAATAGGGTTGAGGCTGTAAGCGTCATTTTAGGAGCGCAAAATTAATATTAAGTTCAAATTGCCTTAAAATTTGCTGATAAACTCGTCTCGTCTTCTTTTGCTTCCGACCATGAAACTGTATGGTGACTGACCTCTTTCCACCTTAAGTTTTCGTTTATCAGCCTTTAATTCTCCGAGAGTAGAATTGAAGTCATCCAAGCTGGAATATGCAGCCATAATATTCCTGTTGTATTTGAAATAATACCACGTGTCTTTATCAGCTTCCAAGTAAATGTTGATTTCAGGGTTTTTCCCTGTTACTACCTCAACTTTACCGTTCACTTTGACATTGACTTGCCGTTTGCCAATGTTTCCAATTCCAATTTTACCTACGCTTTGATAGCTCGATGTTTCCGGGTTCCACTTCAGCTGAACATCAGTCAGGAACATGTGTTTTTCCAATTCAGACGGGAAACGTTTGAATGTTCCCGTCAATGTTATGGCAGAGATCAATTTATCGGCTTCGTTTGCTCCCATTAGTTCGCGAAGTCCTCGCTGATATGTTTCCCGCTCAAAGTCTACGGGATCCCCGATGGCGTTTTCAGCCATGATTTTGCCCATGTCATCAATGAGCTTGTCTTCAAAGAAAAAGTCAACTAGGATCATGACATCCAACTTTACCATACCGGTTTTGATGTCCTGATTGATGTTCCCAACGGTTGATAATTTCACCTGACCCGGGTTAATACCGAATCCGAGTTTTCCTTCCGCAAACGCCTTGCATTCCTCCGAGTTCAAGCTCAAGTACTGTCCGGGCAACGACTGCTGGGTGAGCTTGTTGATGTTGGAAATGCGATATTCCTTGGAGCCTTCGTGGTAAAACAAGTAGCCTTCAGCCGGGAGTAGCTCTATATCCTTGTCGCTCAGTTTGGGCGAAATGAATGAAGTGTAAATGGCTCCGGTATCGGGATCAAGCACGATGGCCGAACTCAGCAAGTTGTCTTCCTCATCCATCGTTTTTGATCCTATTGGAATATAAATATCCTCAGGGTCAATTGGCGCATTGAACTTAAACCATGGCATAGGAATGGCTGCTTCACACTGATGCTTGATTCTTGAATATCCATCGAATGACAAGTCCTTTGTACTGGCTTCTAGCCTTACATCACCTTTATAATCGAAATACGGACTGAGCGTGAATCCGCGCTGTTCGGAGATTTCACCTTTCGCATATGTTTGGAATGAACTATCAACGCCAACGGTGAAGAAGCGAATCTGTTGTTTGTTTCCAGCTACATCTTTGTAGGTGTAAAGGCCAGTTCCGTTGTAGTTACGTTTGGCGTAGATGTCTATGGTGGCACTGTCAATTTTGTGGTATCTGGTAATGGAGTTAGCTACGATTCCGCAATTCGTCAATGTCTTCATCTTGGCGTTCTTGAAGAGCGTTACAAGCCCGCTATCCGGATAAATCAGGGCATCTGCAACGGGAATGAACTCTACCTGTTTGGCATCAATGCGTACATTTCTTATGTCATAGCGCGCTGCTGGCGAGTAAAATTCGAGTGAGTCTTGATCTGGATGAATTGATACGAACCTTGAGCCTTCAAATTGCATGGTCCCGGCTGCCTGTTTGCCTGCCTTTTGACCTGACAATTCAATCGCTTCTTCGTCCATATACCAGGTGAATCGGTCCATGAAGGCCACGTATTTGATCGACCCAAAGTCGATCATGGAAGTACCATCGTTAGAGACAAAGTCGCCTCTGCGTTTGGCGAAATCTATGTGCGTTTTGAAGTTGTTGGTTTTGAAATCAAAACCATCAAAAGCGCTCACTTCAGACTTCAAGCGAAAGTCCGCGGTGTCACTGTCAAATTCGCTGAACTTAAAATGAAAAAGACGCGATTCAAGTTCGGCCTTCTCAAAGACGAACAATCCCCCTCCCGACAGTTCATCCGGAGTCAAGTCCAGATTACCCGTCAAATTCGATCCATCATACATTTGGAACGGCTGGTTTTTACCCGATTTGCATTGCATGATGTCGTCATAAGGTTTCCAAACTTGCTTTGACTCCTTGGAGGCCGTTGGTGGGTACTGTATCGGAGACATTTGTTCTTCAATGACGAAGCTGGTGGAAACGGTTTGCATTTCCTCCGGAAGAAATAAAAAGTCATCAGACTTTGTCAGGCTGGTTAAATACTGAAGCCTGCCGGAGCCTCTCAAACCTTGATGACTTAGTTTTATTGTATCCCTGTATGTACCCTTGCCGCGGTATATCGGGAAACCTTCCTTGGGTGTGTTTCGAATAAAGCCCATTGAATAGTCCTCTTGAAGGGTGAGGGTTTCCTTAAACTCTGGAAATACATCAGCGCTCTTGAATGTCCCTTGGAATTTCAGACGTTCATTTTCAAAGTGATCTAAACTGTCAAAAACAAATGGATCTAATTCGAAATGGAAGTTTTCACGTTTATACGCCCCTTTCTGTATCGTTCCTCGTTGATAATATGCTCTGGATTTTTCGTGGCTTGTGAAAATCGGATACTCCTCCAACTGTTCCAATCCACTTTTATTTTCTGATTTGTCAATTTCCAGTGTGCCTTTTACTTCTTCAATCACTGTGCTCACTCTTCGAAGTCGCTGTCTGCCTGATGTTGTTTCTTTCCCGGTAGTGACGGTCATTCTTACTGAGTCAACGTTGGGCATCTCGATCTTAAAATCATCGTACAGAAATGCGTAGTTGGAACCAAAAAATTCAAGTCGACCAGCCTTAACAACACCAGAAAAATCGAAGTCGCGGTTTTTCTTCATTGTAATGGTCCCTTGCTTCGGGTAGAGGACAACTTGGTGAGAATCAGAGAGCGTAATGTTTCTAATGCCATTAATTTTCAGCGTGTACACTTCATCCACCAAATCCATTTCAGCGTTGTCCATGTTGCCGATGTCTGAGGCGATTTGGATAACGTCATAATCCTCATTTTCCGACTTGGCGGCTATGTAGTGAAACAGGCGAGGGGTAGACTTCGCCAAACCTGTTCTAGGGTCGTATTTGACCAATCCCAGGTTCGTGTATTCGAGTAACAGCACCATGGCGTTGGTCTTATCCGTTTTGAGGCATTTAGCCACTTCGTAATCATACAAATAGTCCGTGCCCATTTGAGCAAAACAGTTCTTGATTAAAACAAGTGGGTGATTCATACTCATGCCTTGCAATTGATCAAATCGATTCTCTCTGAAATAGTAATCTGATTCAAAAAACGCTCGGTTATCAGTTGAGTTAGGGATGGTGCCAAACTTGATTTTGGGCTGATCAATCTTCCAGGTCACATATTCTGAATAAATGTCGATGGCATGATAACTATCGAAATATGGTGCTTTTTGAAGACCCTCATCCAGTCTGATCAGTGTAACTTTTCTTTCATCACGGATGAATTTGAAGTCGAGACCGGGGTGGGTGATAGAATCCTCGTGAAGCATAAATTTTACAGCTGCGTCAGTCGAAATGATTCGATCTTCCTTAATGCTAAAACTGAGTGAACTCACTTCCAAAAAGACCTTGTTATCGAGGTAAAACGTTAGGTATGCCGGATCTTCTTCGCTACCGCTTGCCAGGAAGCGACTTCCTTTTTGTGTAAAACCACCTTCGTAATCCACGCCCTTGTCAATATTGGCAATTCTAAGGCGCTTGCTGTATGATACAAATTCTGGATATGAACTTCGGTCTTCGCTGTTCTCTGCTTGAACTTTATCTAGCAACCGACCGGTTAATGGTTGATCAAAGTAGTCGGTATTGTAGAATGTAACGGAGTCAGCATGGAAGCTGGCAAACTTTAACCGAATATCATAGTCGTTAATGATGGCGTAAACCTTGTTCGGGTTGAGCCCGGCTCTCTCCCAAGTCACCGTGCCATTTTTTCCGATCCATTCGCCATCCAAAGCGTAGAGAACTCCGCTAGTGCCGATGATGGTCGAATTAGATCCTTTAGCACGGCATTCAAGGTCGATGTCTTTGAAAGTGAGCTTCGGCTGGTCTTTTTCAATTCCGAATTCATATTGCGCATTGTTTGAATGCCACTCTACAGATCCAGTAGCGTAGATAATTCCCTCACCAAACAAGCGTTGACTGAATTGCATGTAAGGCGAAAACTCTTTTTTGGCTGTACGAGTTCCAATCAGAAAGTCAACCGTGCGGTGCCATTCAAAAAACTCTTCTTGGCTTTTTCCTGATTCCACAACAATGATCACTGTTTCAATATAGTCTCTTACATCAGGGAAAATCTTGAGCTTATTCTTTAAGAGCTCATCCGAAGTCTTATAAATCGTGTTTTGCTGCGATGGAGTGAATGACTGAAGTTCGACCCACATTTCCTCAAACTTATCCAGCATTTTCTTGTGCTCCTTCTTCGCATCCCCCACCGATTTTTCTTCGATTTGCGCGCGCAGGTCACTGATGAATTTTTCCTGTCCGCTGAACTCTCTGAAGGTTTGCGCAATGGAGCTGAGGCTTAGGAGCAATAAGGTGGATAATATGTAGAGGTTGATTCTCATGCTGTTCTTTTTGCGCAAATGATTCCCCAGCCGCCTTTGGAAGAACTCAAGTAGACTTTCAAACCCGTTCGTTCGATAGAGCTGATAAGAGGAATAATGTCATCTTCCAGAAAGCCTGAACAAAGAATGGAACCTCCAATGTTCAAAGCGCTGTAAAAAGTTGGAAGGGATTCTTCAATAACATTCCGGTTAATGTTAGCTGCGATCAAATCAAACGTATGATTTTCGATTTGCTCAATTCCTCCGGTTTTTATCGAAAAGGTTGAAACGTTATTGATTCCCAGGTTTTCTCGAGCAGCTTCCGCAGCGTGAGGGTCAATCTCCACACCGATTCCATTGGCTCCGTGCTGAGCCGCATATATGCATAGTATTCCACTGCCACATCCGAAGTCGAGGAATGATTTCTCAGCAAGTTCCAGGGTCATCATTTCACGAAGCACCTGCTCTGTGGTTGGATGGTGACCCGTTCCGAAGCTCATGTTCGGATTAATGGTGATCACCTCTTTGATGTTCGGGTCAACTTCATGAAAGGGTGCCTTGATCATTAAGTGATCGATAAAAACCGGTTGGTAATCAGCCTCCCAAGTGGCATTCCAGTTTTGATGCACGATGGTTTCTCGTTCAGTCTTGGTGATCTCATTTGCATAACTGTCAAGCACTTGTTTGATCGAGTCCTCAAGCACTGATTCCAAGGGAATGTATGCAATCAATTCACGGCTGGTGCGATCAAATGATTCGAATCCAGTTTCCGCCAATTCGGCTTCCAATACATCGATGAATACGGGATCATTAAATCCTATGCAGAGCTTCAAATAGTCCAATTTTCGAGCTTTAGGCTGGAAAAGTAAAAATTCATTTTAGCCCAGTGGAACGCTTGGTTGGAAGTTTTGCCGGTGAGTGCTATTCAAAACCGTGATTGAAGGCAACAGTAAGCTTTGTATCGCAGTCTCCCTTCACCAATTCACTCACCACTACTTCGTACTTGTTGTTCATCTCAATCCCGTTTCTTTCCAGAAAATCATGGTCAATCTCAACTCCCTTTAAAGCTCCAAGTTCCTGATCTTCCAAAGCCAAAACGCTTGCTTTGAAGTCGAGGATTACGGCAATTTTTCCATTGCCATCGGGGTGTGGTTTCATGTTGATTACCTCGGCAAGTGTTTTCACCGTGTCATAGTCGCATTCGGCATACTTCTTCTTTTTTCCTGAACAGGAATCCAGAAAAAACGCGGCAAATAATAGGATGAAAAGTGTTTTACTTGAAAAAGCGACTGTTCCAGACATTCTCACTAAAGTCTTTTGAATACATGATGCCGGTTATGATTACCATCATTACCATTAATGCAGAACTCATGCTGAACATGAAGAACCGATAGAAAAATTCAGCTTTCCAATCTGTAAATTGAACAGGAACAATCGCTGTGATCAATGCACCAAATATGATTGAAGCGATGGTCAGTGTTCCGATGTGGCGAAAAGGAAACTTGAGCAAGTATTCATACCAACTCATGTCATTGCCCCATTCGTAGATGTAGTAGAATTTTCCATTGGGAAGTTCTGCCAACAGAATTGGATCTTTTGTGCTATCCAATAACTCGAAACGCTCGGCTGGAGCAATGATTCGGAAGTTAGAAAACTGAATGCCCGAATCAGATTCGATGCGCTTTGCTGCCCTCACAGCCTCCACCGGGATTTCTCCTTTATACCGGCTGGAATCTAAAAATCGAAGGCGGTATTTGATACAAATACTCTCAATGGTTTCCATGTCGAACATTTGACTGTGATCCAGCATCAATAAATTACCTGAGGTCTTTTTCGTAGATCGCTTAGCAATGCTCCTCGCAATACTCTGTTCGTGAACGGCATCCATGTTCAGAATTGCCAATGCCTGATTCAACACAGAATCCTGCTCACGACTGATCTGCGCCTGCTCGAGTTCCTGCTTCAAATTGATTCCTTGCATGGTCAATTATTGTTGTTTCGACTTCGGTTCCGCTTGATGCGCTTCACTTGAAACCAGATGCAGATCGAAAAGAATGCAACCAGCATCAAAATGACAAAGGCAGCAACTACGTATTCACCGGGCTTCATTCGGTAAATGTATAATGCGCTCCGCGAAAAGGAAAGCCGGGAATGAGAATTTAGCAATTTGACTCAGGCAATGCCGAGCATGACCACGAATCCGATTGCAATCATCAAAACTCCAACAATGGTTTGCAGCGCATTGATGGTAACTTTCTTGAGCAGCCTTCGGCCTATAATGGCTCCAACAAATGCACAGCCTGTGGCAGCAATGATTAACCCAATCGAATCAGCAATAGAAGAGAAATCAAAGGTGAAGGCGTAGGTGCCAATGCGCATGGTGTCCACAAAACAAGCAATCACAATTCCCGATGCCACGAATTGTTCTTTTGACATTGGCACTTTAATCAGAAAGGCACTGCGCAATGCTCCCTGATGTCCGCTAACGCCACCAAAAAATCCGCTGATGATTCCACCTGGGACTAGCCATTGTTTGCCGAACTCCAACTTTTTGAGGGCCGGGATCAATTCAAATAAGGAGAATACAATGATCATGATCCCGATCAGCAGGTTGATTGCGCTGGTTTCAAATCCCATTAATTGGACTGAGTGATCTGCATTATGACTTACCATTCCCAACAACCAAGCTCCTAGGAATGCACCCAGAATGGCAGGAACACCAAACTTTAACACGACTTCCTTGACCGCATGTTTTCCGATCAATGTGAGCTTGAACAGATTGTTGGTGAAGTGCACGATGGCCGTAGCAGCCACCGCAATTTCGGGAGGGAAAAACAAAATGAATGCAGGAGTGAGCATCGTGCCCAAACCAAAGCCGCTGAAGAAGGTGAGCATTGAGGCTCCGAAGGCGACAACTAAAACAATTACGTATTCCATAAAAGAGCATCGGGGAACACCGACCTGGTCGATTTCCCCGATGTTGCACCCCAAAAAACCTTGATTAAGGTTTGATAGACTAACGGGAAAACCATTATTCCAATTATTTCGCGGTGGGTTATTTAGACCACCGCACGCAATTTTACGATGAGTTTTACAAAAACAGGATTAAGATGAAGATAAGCGCACAGGATTCAATTGCATGGATCAAGAGAAGAAGATCGGTTTTTCCGAAAATGTTTGAGCCGGGTGAGGTGAGCGAGCAGGAAATCAAGGACTTGCTGGAAGCAGCGCGCTGGGCACCGACCCACAAGTTGACACAGCCTTGGCGATTTGTGGTGTTTCGTGAAGCGGCCAAAATGCGATTAGCGGAATTGCAATGCAAGGCAATTGAAGGCAATATGTTGCCCGAGCAACTGGAAGCCAAACAAAGCAAAATTCGATTGAATGCCGATCAAAGCGCAGCCATCTTTGCCATATGCATGAAGCGCGATGAAGCTAAGCGCATACCCGAATTTGAGGAAATAGCAGCGGTTTCCAGTGCAGTTCAAAACATGTGGCTGCATGCAGAAAGTTTAGGTCTTGCAGGTTATTGGAGCACAGGTTCCGCTACTAATCATCCGGATGTTAGAGCAGAACTAAAACTATCAGCCGATGATTTACACCTAGGTTGGTTTTACCTCGGAAAGTTTAGCGGAGAAATTGTGGAGCCGAAGAATAGGTTGGGGGTGGAGGTGATTGCTGAGATAAGGAATTGACTATTGTTCAATTTTTGTCCATATCAAAATTCTTTCGTTTAGTGTAGGAATGAGACTTTCTAGAAAAGCAAAACAATATTCTACGATATGTTCATTGGTTGACTGAATATTTTGAATTTGTTCAAGAAATTTCGAGTCTCTTTCAAGAGTCAGAAAGCTTTTGACTTCCTCTTCGAGTTCACCTTCCATAAAATGATCATAAAGAAGTCCATCTAAGTCCTTTGCTTCATGGCTTTCAAAATTGCCCGAGTGAATTATCAGGTGACGATTTGTTCTGTGGTTTGTAAGATATTCGGTTAGCTCAAGTAGACGTTGTCCAGATTCACTATCCTTTATTTCGTGATTATCAATAAAAGTGAACGCATTGCAGTATTTTTCTGCTATCCTTTTTACAAGAAGCTCATTACCAATTTTGGCACAGACATCTTGTGTTGAAACAAGCTGGACTATGTAATTTTCAAATAGGTATTGATAGTATTCAGATTCTCTAAGACCTGAATCCTGTAATGGTTTTGTGATTTCACGTGTTTTCAGGAAATGAATAATGATGCCTAGCTTATTAAGGTGATTTTCTAGCGACATATACCGTTCGAACACCCTAGAAAGCGCTTTAGTGCCGTTTCCAATTGATGATGACTTCGGATCTTTGCTTCGCTGGATAACAAGTGGCTTATAAGCGCTGATTAAGGTCTTTACAAATTCGGATTGCATAGACCTAGTGCTCACGTAAGTCATAGTTTAGATTATATAGTCAATGAAATTATGCAGCAGGTATTAGGCGCATTGATACTAAAAACAAATTACATGGATACCACAACTTAATCCTTTAAGTCTGGTTGCCTATCAACCTGCTCTTTCAGGTTTCTTAGAAGTGACTTTAGCTCATTATTATCTGGATCTTGAGAAATGAGCCATGATATTTGAGTTAATCCCTGTCCAATTAAGTTATTTAGTTCGTCTCTATCTACTTCTGAGAAATCACCGATGATATCATCATCAATTCTTCTTTTCAGGTTTTCAGGTTGTCGTGCTTTTTCGACCAAAATCTTCGTAACATCATCAGATACGCTTTCTTGAAGATTGTAGGCCATTTCATATCCCTTAAACCCCATGTCGATTGATCGCTTTAATAGTTGCTGCCCCTTTTCTATCTCTCCAATTTTCTTGTATGAAAACCCTAATAAACCTACAGTAACGGCATCAGAATCCCCTAGACTCAATGCCTTTTCAAAATCGTCAATTGCATCCAAATTAAAATTTAGAGCAGAAAGGCCATTCGCACGTGTGATCAGTGCGGGGGCAAATTCTGGAGTAATACTTAAGATCAAATCAGCCACAGCTACGCAGCCATGGTAGTCTTTGACTAAGAGCTTTTCATTCGCTTTTTTGAGTAGCGAGTGAATGAATTTCATGTCGCCAGTTCGGTCAAGTGCGTCCTCTTTTCTTGACTCAGTGAACACCAGAAGTATTGTCAAAATAATGGCTAAGAAAATTGCCAGAGCAATAGCGACAGTCATTTAGGGAATATTGGTGAGGTTATAAATGTATTCTACTAATCTGATCTAGAATGAAATCAAAACCTCCTTCACCTTCCTTGCCGTTTCATCCCATGAGAATTGGGTGGCGCGTGCTTTTCCTTTTTTGCGCAGCGAGTCGGCCAGTTTTTGATCCGTTTCGATGGCCTTCATGTGTTCGGCAATCTTGGCGTGGTCGTCAGGTTCAGCAATTAGTGCTGCGTCTCCAGCTACTTCCGGTAGGCTGGAACTTGTTCCGGTAATCACGGGTGTTTCGGCATTGAATGCTTCTACGATCGGAATCCCAAAACCTTCGAAGTAAGATGGAAAGATGAGGGCAGTAGCAGAACCCATCACACGGCTCAGGCGTTCAATGCCGAGATTACCCGTGAAAATGATGTCGTCCGCGAAGTTGGAATTGGCCAAAGCATCGTCCATTTCCTTGTAGTGCCAAAGCGGGTTACCCACGAGCAACAGTTTCTGATAACCTCCACTTTTTCGGTAGAGGTCATAAGCCTGAACGATGCCGTGAATGTTCTTTCGGTACGAGAAATTTCCCACAAATAGGAAGTAGGGCTTACCGCCTGAAACTTCATTCAACGTGCTGAGTTTCTCGCTGTCGGTCAATTTTCGGTAATGGACATTCGATCCGTTATACGCGACTTGTATTTTATCTCGATCTACACCATAAGTCCGTGCAATGTCGTTTGCAGAATATTCAGAGACCGTTACAATGCGCTTCGCGATTTTGGCAAACTGCGGGAAGTTGCTGCGATAATAGTTCGCGTATGCTCGCGGTAAGTCCTGCGGACGATGCTCAAAGTTGATGTCGTGGATCACAGGAATTTGTGGAATACGGGTTCTAGTACTCAAAAAACCGTCCGGTGAAAAGAACAAATCGGCCTTCCATTGCTTCAATGCCTTTGGAACGCTGTACTCAAAATACATACGATAGAGCAGAGGATGGCGCGCTTGTGGGAAAAGCTCCTTGGCCCACACATTATCCTCATAAACAAACTCGTCATCAAAGGCGCGATCGAAGAGGAAAAGGAACTGGTGTTCGGGGCAGTCTCGCGTGATGCGACTCATTACCTCGTGCGTAAACCAACCGATGCCGTCCAGTCGGTCGGCAATCAAAAGCCGGGTGTTCACCGCAATTCTCACCGCGCGAAGGTATAGTTAGGCATGGATGCACATAGGTTATGATTTTATGAGCGGTTGAAATCGTGCTTAGACTGAAGTAGATAAAAGATGGATAGACAAAAGATTGAAGACGAAAAGACCATAGATTAAAGACAACCATGAGCCATCGACTGTTGGCCATGGACGATTTCTATTCTTAGCTGATCAAAAATCATAATCCCCTGAATTGCCCGTTCTTTGTCGCTGGCATTGCCCACATGAAGAAGAATTTCACCGCCAACTTATTTTTCCTTGTAGTCCTGAACCTGCTTATAAAGCCGATCTACATTTTTGGGATCGAGGTTGGGATACAAAACAGCGTAGGTCCGGCTGAGTATGGGCTGTATTACGCCATGTTCAATTTCACGTTTCTGTTCAACGTGTTGCTTGACATGGGCATCAACAATTTTCAGAAAATCAAGGTTGCTCAACATGCAGAATCAGGCATCGCTAACATGGCCTCGCTGGTTCCACTGAAAATGGAATTGGCAGCAGTTTACATGTTGGTTACGGTTGTCATCGCGATGGTCATGGGATTCGATGAGCGCTACTGGTTTTTCATCGGATGGTTGATGCTCAATCACGTGTTGAGCGCATTTCTGCTCTTGCTTCGTGCAAACCTCAGCGGACTTCATCTTTTCCTTCGCGACAGCATCGTATCGGTGATTGATCGACTTCTTTTGGTAGTTGGTATTGGCTATGTGCTGTGGTTTGGAAAATCCGAATTTCAAATCGAGTGGTTTGCCTTGGCCCAGACAGGTGCTTATGTTGTTGCCATCCTGAGTGCAGTGGTCATGCTCCCTGCCGGTTCACGCTTTCCTAAACTCAATTTTTCATGGGAAGGCGGAATGCAGATGTTACGGCAAACCTGGCCATTCGCGCTGCTCATCTTGTTAATGACGGCCTACAACAAATTGGATGGAGTCATGATCGAACGACTGGCAGCTGACGGACTCACCGAGGCCGGTATATATGCCCAGGCTTATCGTTTGATCGATGCCGGAAACAGTTTTGCCTTCCTATATGCCGGAATGCTTCTACCGGTTTTTGCTCGCCTCTATGGATCTGATCGCTTGAGTGAAATTAATTCATTGATTAATCAGGGAATCCGATTCTTGGTGCTTCCGGCAATCATTGGAGCAATTTGCGTTTGGTTTTACGGAGGATTTATGATGGACTTGCTCTACGATCAAATGGCTTCTGAATCGGCATTGAGTTTCACGTGGTTGATGGGTTCGTTTATCTGTATATGCCTAGGGTATGTATTTGGAACGCTTCTCACAGCTGCCAATCGAATGCGTGAAATGAATATTGCGGCACTATTATCAGTGATTGCGAATGTTGGATTGAATTTCTTCCTCATCCCGACAATGGGTGCGGAAGGAGCTGCGATAGCGAGCTTTATCAGCTTGTCATTGATGGCTGTTGCACAACTAGTATTCGTTTTCTCGAGTATAAAAATCGGATTTCAGTTTGACTGGTTATGGCGAACGGTGCTTGTGGCTTTTATCGCTACCGTTGCTGGATACTTCATCGTTGATTTGATCCAAGAGAGCTTGCAAGGGTTGATGGCGTTGATTGCAATTTCGGCACTTACCTACGGATTGCTTGGATTGAAACGAAGCGACTTGAAAACCGCTTTGCCAGAATAAGGGTGAGGCAATAAATCCGCAGTCTTTTCGTAAGGCAATGCGCAATGCAATATCTATACATTTGGCACCCCTTGTTTAGGGCATTTTCAACAGACAACTCACTCACATGCAAGACAACGTACCTCAGTCAGGATTTGACTCAACCAACCTGCTGTTCTTTCTGCTCAGTTATCGGAAACCACTGATCATCATTTCGGTCGCTGCGGCCATTGTTTCGGCTGTGGTTTCATTGATGATTCAAGAAAAATTCTTGAGTACGGTGATTATGTTCCCGGCCTCTACCAACTCGGTCTCGAAGTCCTTAATGACGGATGATGTGACGGGAAAACTGGATATCAATGCTTTCGGTGAAGAAGAACAAGCAGAGCAGTTGCTCCAGATTTTGAACTCAGATGAAATCAGCGGTTACATCAGAACGAAGTACAACTTGATGGAGCACTACGGTTATGATCCAAGTGAGAAGTATGCCTTGACCAACACCGTAAAGGAATACGAAGACAATGTGACCTTCAAGCGAACTGAATTCAACTCCGTTCGAATTGATGTGATGGATCACGATCCTGTCTTAGCATCAGAAATGGCGAATGAGATAGCAGATCGATTGGATACTGTTCGTACGCGTATGCAACACGATCGAGCCAAGGTTGGTTTGCGAATCATTGAGCAGGAGTACAAGAAAATGCAGGACTACATGCATAGCATGGACGATTCGTTGACTGCCATCCGTAAGAAAGGCTTGACGGACTTCGAAGTGGAAGTGGAGCAGCTCACCAAGGCATATTATGACGCTTTGGCGAAAGGCAACAACTCCCTCATCAACGAGTTGGAGAAGAAGCTCGCGATCTTCGCGGAGTACGGTAGTGCTTATCGATCGCTGACTGAAAACCTCGAGTTTGAGCGTGAGCAGCTGGCCTTGCTCCGCGCCAAATACGAGGAGACAAAAGCTGACGCGCATGAGTCGCTAACAACCAAGTTCGTTGTGAATCGTGCCTGGCCTTCAGAGAAAAAGGCTTATCCAATCCGATGGCTGATTGTATTGGTGAGCACGTTCTCAGCATTCCTGCTGACCGTGTTGGGCATCATCGCGTTGGAAAACTTCCGTAAGTTCAGAAGAACCGAATAGGTTTCAGCTGTGACGCAGGTCCAGATCAACAAGTGGCTTTATTTGATCGGTGGCGCCTTCGTGGTGCTGATCGGCCTGTTTGTTTGGCTTGAACAATTTTGGGTGGTTGGTCTGCCGATCGCTTTTGCGATTATCGGTTTAGCACTTTTTAAACTTGACTGGCTTTTCCTGCTCATCACCATCTTAACTCCTCTAAGTGTAGCTTTTGAAGAATTGCCTGGAGGTTTCGGACTCAGCTTGCCTACAGAGCCGCTCATCTTCGGTATGATGGTGGTGTTCTTGTTAAAGGTCTTTTATGATGGCCAATTTGACCATCGCATTCTATGGCATCCGCTAACCATCGCCATCGGAATGAATCTGGCGTGGGTGTTCCTATGCATCTTTCCGAGTGAAGAGCCGGGTGTTTCGGTCAAGTTTTTCGTTTCACGCTTGTGGTATGTAGTGGGGTTCTACTTCATTGCTATTCAGGTTTTCCAAAATCCGCAAAACATCAGAAGGTTCCTTTGGTTTTATATCGTTCCACTGTCATTAGTTGGGATCTATACCGTGGCTATTCACGCAACGCACGGATTCGCTGAAAAGCCTGCGCATTGGGTTATGCAGCCGTTCTTTAAGGATCATACGAGTTATGGAGCGATACTCGCGATGTTCTATCCGATTGCTTGGGCATACCTATGGAGCAAGAATCTAACGGTCACCACCAAAGTGGTCATCACCGTCATAATGCTGGTGCTGACAGTTGCGTTGATTTTCTCCTACACAAGAGCTGCTTGGGTAAGCTTGGTTGGCGCCATGGGCATTATGACCTTGCTGATGATGCGTGTTCGTTGGTGGATTGTGGCGTTGATTGCAATTGCTTCTGTTGGAGGTTATTTCGCTTTCGAAGATCAGGTCATGATGAAACTCGAAAAGAACCGACAAGATTCATCGGACGACCTCGCAGAGCACGTGAATTCAATATCCAATGTTGCCACGGATGCAAGCAATTTAGAACGAATCAATCGTTGGAGTGCAGCACTCAGAATGTTCGAAGAAAAGCCAATCATGGGTTTTGGGCCGGGAACTTACAAATTCAAATACGCTCCCTATCAGCATTCGTCTCAGCTCACGATCATTAGCACCAATTTCGGTGATTTGGGTAATGCCCACAGCGAGTACTTTGGTCCGCTGGCAGAGATGGGAGTACTTGGTTTATTAACGTTCCTTGCCGTGATTGGAATAGCGATTTACAAGTTCATTGTGGTCTATCTGAAGCTCGAAAACAGGGAATTGAAGGTGATTCTAATGGGAATTTTCCTTGGTTGGTGTACCTATCTGATTCATGGAACACTCAACAACTATTTGGATTTGGATAAGGCTAACGTTCCGTTTTGGGGCTTCTTGGCCATTTTGGTTGCGATTGAACTCTATCACAAAAACAAATCAGAAGAAGCGACAGCTTATTAGTGCGATGTCATCATGAAAGTCCAAGCGACCTCGGTGATTATTCAGGGCCAGCATGATCTTTTCATTCAATTCAAACATGTCCTTGTAGCTGAAACTTTCAACTGCATTTTTCAGACTGTCGCGATCGAACACGTCTCCTCGATCATTTTCAAGTTCGTCCAAGCCGTCCGTGTAGCAGATGAAAAGTGAATTGCTTGCCACTTGCTCCTTTCCACTATTTACGAAAGGCAATTCATCAAACATACCGAGTCCCACACATCCTTGAGTTAAGTCGATAGAGCTACCTTCATTCAGCAGCAAGGGAGAGGGGTGGGCCGCATTCACATAATGCATTTTCCGCGACCTGGTGTTGTAGCGGGCCAAAAACATCGTGATGAATCGCTCACCCTGGGCATTGTTCCAGACCTGTTTATTCAAATCTTGTGCAATGTCTTCCAGATTTTTCCCGACTTGGGCATTGGCCCTTAGGTTAGCTTGGAAACTTGCCATGAGAATCGCGGCAGAAATACCCTTGCCACTCACATCAGCCATGCAGAAGATGTATTCCTCCTCGGAAATTCGAATCACGTCATAGAAATCACCGCCAACCTCCTGGTGCGGACGATAAAATGCAGCTACTTGCAGGTTTTCGTTGTTGGGAAGTTCATTGGGAAGCAAAAGGCCCTGCATTTCACTCGCCATTTCCAGCTCGCGTTTTACCCGTTCCTGCTTGAGGCTTTCTCGAACCAACCGCTTGTTTTCAACGGCAACCGCGGTGAGGTTGGCCAAGGTTTGAATGAAAGGCAAGTGACGGATGATTGGGCTGGCGCGCATTTCCTGCTCATCGATATCTCCAAGCATCAGATACGCGATGATTTTACTTTGGTGAAAAACAGGAATCACCACATCGAAGCTC
The DNA here is from genome assembly GCA_041391765.1 of Flavobacteriales bacterium. Taxonomy (GTDB): domain Bacteria; phylum Bacteroidota; class Bacteroidia; order Flavobacteriales_G; family Salibacteraceae; genus SHAN690. The sequence continues at coordinate 84,795 of JAWKNJ010000020.1, forward strand.
TTCGACTTGATTCCCATCATTTCCATCACCGTGATGTCGCGTATTCCTTTCAAATCGCGCTCAATGTTGATGTTCAATTCATCATCGCTTACACCAAAGTGAAGTACGCTTTCCCATGTGCCTTCCTGATTAAGGAAGACTACCGCTTTTCCAATGTTTAGCTGATGTTCGAGGATGTACTGAAAGAGAACAAACAGCTGCTCCTCGGGTAGGTTATTATTGATCGCATTTGTGATCTCAAGCAGCGTGCTAAGCTTGAATTCACTGACTTTCAGGCGACTCTCATTTCCGGTTAGAGCTAGCATGCGCGACTTTTGTAACGCCCTAAGGTAAAGTTTTAGGCGAGATTATTTGGCAAGACTCGAAATCGCGGCTAGTTCCCGCATCTTCTTTCTAGCTTCCACGGCAGGACTACCAAAATAGGTTTTGCCCGCCTCCAATGATTTGGCAATGCCGGATTGGGCGAGCACCACAGCTCCTTTTCCGATGGTGACGTTAGCAATACAGCCCACCTGCCCCCACAGCGTAACCTCATCTTCGATGGTAACGCAGCCGGCTATCCCGACCTGTGCTGCAAACAGACATCGCTTACCAATTCGGGTGTCATGAGCGATGTGAACCAAGTTGTCCATTTTGGTTCCTTCTCCTATGATCGTGTCGCCTGTTACACCGCGGTCGATGGTGCAACTTGAACCGATTTCCACATCATTTTCGATGATGACGCGACCACAGCTCAGTAGTTTGTCAAAACCCGTTGGCCGCTTTTTGTAGTAAAACGCATCACCTCCAATGGCTGTGTTGGCGTGAATGATCACGTTGTCGCCAATAATGCAGTGATTTCCGATGCTCACATTAGCATGAATGATTGCGTTTTTGCCGATGCTCACATGTTGGCCGATGGCAGCGGATGGATGAACGCTGGCGGTTTCGTCAATGTTAGCCGAGCTATCTATGCGCTCGCTGCTTTGGACAAAAGGCCGAAAGTGGTTGCTAAGGAAGTTGAATGCACTGAACGGATCATCGTGTAGGATAAGGCCTTTACCCTCGGGGCAATCCACTTGCTTATTGATCAACACCACTGAAGCAGCTGACTCAAGCGTTTTGTCGTAGTATTTTGGGTGGTCCACAAATGCCACATCACCCGGTTCAACTACGTGAATCTCGTTGATGCCGGTCACACTCAGCTCTGGATTGCCAACAAAGCTGGCGTTCAAAAGCGAGGCAATCTCACTTAGGGTGTGAGGCCGTGGAAGTTTCATTTTACACGCTCAGAGTAGGACCCGTCACGCGTATCCACCTTGATAATTTCGCCTTCATTGATGAACAGCGGAACGCGGATTTCGGCACCAGTTTCCAAGGTAGCAGGCTTCATCGTGTTGGTTGCGGTGTCGCCCTTAATACCAGGCTCAGTGTAAGTAACCTGCAGTATTACGCGGGCAGGAAGTTCGCAGAACAGCGGACGCTCCTCGTCTGCATGGAACACAATCTCAACCTCCTGTCCATCCTTCAAAAATTGGTATCCTTCAATGAGGTCTTCCGGAAGGAAAATTTGCTCATATGTTTCCGTGTTCATGAAGTGATAGCCTTGCTCATCTTTGTAAAGGAACTGATACTGTCTGCGCTCGATCCTTACTTCTTCGACCTTGGCACCGGACGGAAAGGTGTTTTCCAACACTTTACCAGTAGTGATGCTCTTAAGCTTCGTTCGAACGAAAGCCGCTCCTTTTCCGGGTTTTACGTGAAGGAATTCTACGATCGTATAAATGTCGTGGTTGAAGTGGAAGGTCATTCCATTTTTAAAGTCTGCCGTTGATGCCATGGGTCAATTTTTAGAAGCGGCAAATGTAATAGGATGGTTTCAGTAAAAACTACAACTTTGAGCAGGATGTAAGATTACATCTGATCTCAATTCAATCAAAAGAATATGGCAAAGTTGATCCTTTCAAGCTTCATAATCCTGACGGCACAGTTGGTGTTAGCTCAGAAGATAAAGAAGGATGAGGTCGATAAATTTTTAGGTACTCATATCATAGAAACCTCATGGGAGCCAATCTTCAAAGAAGATAAGCTCGGTGGATCAAAATGGTGGAATGTAAGAATCCGAAAGATTGATGAGCTTATGATTCTTGATTGCAAGTTCATAATGAATAGCTCAGTCTTCTCTGTAAATGAAAAATCACCATTGATGATTCTGTTCACAAATGGAGATAAGGTAGAACTCTATCCTGATAAATTTGAAGTCACGTGTGAAGGCTGCGGTGCAACTGGCAACACGTATTCGGGTGTCCCTAGATTACACGTTGGTTACAAATTAACTGATACGCAGCAAAAGTCTCTGAATCTTCTTGCTGTTGAGGCATTTCGACTGTACACAGCAGACGGATATTATGAAGGCGAAGTCAAGTCAGCTAATGCTTCTAATATTTCGGCTCTAATTAATTTGGTGAATAAAAAATAGGTTAGCCTCCGTAATAGTTCTTCAAAATCGACTCCATTTCCTTTTTTCCGGCAGATACTTCTTCAATTTCTTTCCACATCTCCTCGGAAAGAAGCTCTTTCATGGGCTGCTCAAGCTTTGGAATTTTATGGAACACTGCGCTTAGTTTCTTATCCCATACCTTATAGTACCTCAATAAATCGTCCGGGTAAACAACCTTGCGTTTGGTGCCTTCATTGATACCCCGAAATGGATGAGGAATATTAAGGTAGCCGTAGTCATCTGTCAGTTGCTCACCGGGCAGAATATCGCGAATAGCGACTTCAAAATCATAAGCCGTGGAGAGACAATTTGAATTGAAACTGTGGTTTACAAAGCGACCATTGTCCCAACAGAGTACAAAGTTTCCGTTGTTATTTCTGAAGGTGTATGTATCCAGAATATTCTGATAGATCGGTTCCATAGTTTGGAACTCCGCAGGACTGAATTCGCGATCGAGTTTGTCAAGCACCCAAGTGATGGTGCCAGCAGGAATAAACTCAGTAGCGACAACACCGTAGCCCACTTCATTACTGATGAAGCGCAGCTCGGTTTTTGGGTGAATCATCTTCGATATGTTTCAATCGAAAGTAGTTCACGAATGAATACTGAAAGTCATTGTGAATGAATGATTTGGAGCCTTTCGACTATTTATCCAATCATGCCGTTTAATGCCTGGCTTGGGCGCATTGCTTCCGCAGCTTTTTCGACATTAGGGTGATAGTATCCACCAATGTTCATGGCTACACCCTGAACACCGTTCAATTCGCCTACAACCTTGTCCTCAGCGGCCTTCATGTTGTTTGCGATAGGTGCAAACTCAGCTTGCAGCTCGGCATCATCCGATTGAGCAGCCAACTCTTCAGCCCAGTACATGGCCAAATAGAAATGACTTCCACGGTTGTCCAATTCGCCTGCTTTTCTTGAAGGCGATTTGTCATTCAGTAAAAACTTGCTTGTTGCCTTGTCCAGTGTATCTGCTAACACCAGCGCTTTAGGATTCTTGTATAAGTTGCCCAAGTGCTCCAAGGAAACTGCCAAGGCTAAGAATTCACCCAGCGAATCCCATCGCAGGTGGTTCTCTTCCATGAATTGCTGCACGTGTTTTGGAGCTGACCCTCCGGCACCAGTTTCGAATAATCCGCCTCCGTTCATCAGGGGAACGATGCTCAGCATTTTTGCGCTGGTTCCTACTTCGAGGATGGGGAATAGGTCAGTGAGGTAGTCGCGCAACACATTGCCCGTCACTGAAATGGTGTCTTTGCCTTTGCGGATTCTATCCACCGAGAAGCGTGTTGCCTCAATGGGTGTCATAATATGGATATCCAATCCGGCTGTGTTGTGCTCAGGAAGGCAGCTTTTCACCTTTTCGATGATTTGCGCATCGTGCGCGCGTTCCTTGTCCAACCAGAAAACAGCTGGTGTATCCGTTGCTCTTGCACGATTCACAGCCAACTTCACCCAGTCGCGAATCGGAGCATCCTTTGTTTGACACATTCTCCAAATGTCTCCTTGCTCAACATCGTGTTCCATCAGCACCCGGCCAGCGTCATCAACAACTCGAATGACTCCGTCAGCAGCTACTTCAAATGTTTTATCATGAGAGCCGTATTCTTCAGCCTTTTGTGCCATCAATCCAACATTGCTCACGCTGCCCATGGTTGTTGGATCATAGGCTCCATTTTGTTTGCAATCGTCAATCACGGCAGCATAAACTCCGGCATAGCATCGGTCTGGAATGATGGCCATGGTGTCCTGAAGTTTGCCAGCCTTGTTCCACATCTGACCTGATGTTCGGATCATGGCTGGCATGGAAGCATCAATGATTACATCGCTGGGAACGTGCAAGTTTGTAATTCCCTTATCTGAGTTAACCATGGCCAAATCGGGTCCAGCAGCAATAGCCTCTTTAAAGTCTGCTTCTATTTCGTTTCGCTTATCGGCAGGTAATTTTTGCAGGTCGTTAAGCAGGTTGCCCAGTCCGTTATTTGGATTTATTCCGGCTTGATCAAAGCTGTCGGCATGCTTAGCAAATACGTCACTGAAAAACGTCTTCACCACGTGACCAAAAATAATCGGGTCGCTCACCTTCATCATAGTGGCTTTGAGATGAACAGAAAACAGCACTCCTGAAGCCTTCGCATCTTCCTTTGCTTTCGCCAAGAATTCAATTAGATGTTTGTGGCTCATGCAAGAAGCATCGATGATTTCACCTGCCAACAAATTCAACTTTTCTTTGAGCACGTCCACGTTTCCTCGGATGTCGATTAACTCGATTCTGACGGAGCAATTCTTGTCCACCGTTACCGACTTTTCTGAACCATAGAAATCACCATCTGACATGCTGCGCACGTTCGTTTTTGAATCCACACTCCAAGGGCCCATACTGTGTGGGTTCTGTCGGGCGTATTCCTTAACGGCTTTCGGAGCTCTTCGGTCTGAATTTCCTTCTCGAAGCACAGGATTTACTGCGCTTCCCTTGATTTTGTCGTAGCGCGATTTGATGTCTTTTTCGTTGTCATTTGACGGCTCGTCAGGGTAGTTGGGAACAGCAAATCCCTGTCCTTGCAATTCGTTGATTGCTGCCTTCAGCTGTGGGATAGACGCGCTGACGTTAGGAAGTTTGATAATGTTCGCTTCCGGTTTCTTGGCAAGTTCACCCAAATATGCCAGGTCATCACTGGTGCGCTGATCTTCTTTCAGGAAGTCAGAGAACGCTGCAAGAATTCGACCTGCGAGCGAAATATCGCGGGTTTCGAACTCAATGCCCGATGACTTAGTAAAGGCTTGAATAATGGGGAGAAAAGAATACGTTGCCAAGGCCGGAGCCTCGTCCGTCTTCGTGTAAATGATCTTTGGATTGGCCATAGTTTTTATTTCAATCGGGCAAATGCCCTAAACGAAAGAGGCGCAAAAGTAAACTTCTGCGCCCCCTTTGAAAGTGCTATTTGAACTTAAACGAGTTTGGCAATAATTTAATAACCGAATACCTCTTTAAGAGTCAGTTCTTTCACCGGCCCAAGCTTCTCCAACGCCTTCATATCCATTTCACTTCTCTTACCGATCACAGCGTAGGTGTAGGTTTTATCCTTCACCTGAGCATCGAAGAATGACTGAAGGTTTTCGAAGGTCATGGTTTCAATCTGTGGGTAAACCACCGAATTTGGGTCGTGATCCAGACCGCGGTCTTGAGCATTTAAGTATGACCACAAAATGCTTTCTCCGTAAGTGCGATTCGTTTCAATTTGCTTCATGGCACCCAGTTTGCTTTGCTCAAACTGCTGATCAGCTCGCGGCAAATCGCTCATCAATTCGAGTAGTGCATTTGTTGCATCACCCAGTTTGTTGGCTTGCGTGCCCAAATAACCTCGAACGTAGTGGTGTTCGTCCTTCTTACTTGGCGAGGTGTAACCGGCATATGAAGAATATGCCAATGCTCTTGATTCCCTGATTTCCTGAAATACAATTGAAGACAATCCACTGCCGAAGTATTCGCTGAAAATCTTGGAAGCAGGCATCAGGCTCTCGTCAAAAACAGGCCCTCGGTGATACATCATCAATTCTGTTTGAACCATATCATATTCCACGAAATAGACTTTGTTTTCAGTGGTAGCAATTTCCTCAAACTTGGTTCCAGTTGGCACTGCAATCATGGCTTCCGGAAGCTGGTGACTTTCGTTCAACACAGCCACAACTTCATCTATTCCTTGTGGCCCGTAAAACATGATGCGATGCTCGTAATCGGTCAAATTGTGAAGCATGTCGATGAGGCGTTGCGGATTAGCTGCTGCGAGTTCGTCCTTGCTCAATTGAGAGTTGAATGGATTCTTAGCACCATATTTCGCATAGCTACCCAATCCACCGAATAGGATTTGTCCCTTACTCAGCTTCTTGTCGGCACGCTCTTTCATCAAGCCTTTGATCATCTCATCGTAGCTCGCTTTGTCGGCCACAACATTGTTCAATAAGCTTTCGAAGAAGGCTACACCTTCTTTGTAGGTTTCTTTCAAGCCACTAACAATCACATAGCTTCTGTCATCCGATGGGAAGACATTGAAGCTCAACCCTAGCTTGAACATTTCTTTCTGCACTTCAGCCGGACTCATGTCTGCCGTTCCCAAGTAAGGGAGGTATTTGAATGCCAATGGAATCCATGGGTCGTTGTTTTGGCCCATTTCAAACACGTAGTACATGGTGAAGATTTCATTGATGTCGTTGTGCACATAATTCAATGGAACCTTTCCTCCGATAGATGCGTTTTGAATCGCGCTCTTGTAGTCAACGAATACTGGCTTCAGACGTCCGGATTCCATCTTTTCAATTTCCTTAAAAAATGCAGAAGACGTATCGCGGTTGATATCCACTTCCGTAATTTCCGGCTTGTCAACTTTGTAGACATTCTTTTCACCAATGCGCTTGTTCACAGCTACGTAGTTGTTTCCAAACTTTTCGTTTGTCCAAGCCACTAATTCTTCTTTAGTGATCTTTTGCATGCGATCGTAGCGGGTGACGATGTCATTCCAGTTTGATTTGAGGATGAATGCATCTGTCATCATGTAAGCCCGGATCCAATTCGCTTCCATTTGTTCCATCAAGTCTTTTTTCAGCTTTCGAACAACGGCATCGATCATCCAGTCTTCAAACTTGCCTTGCTTCACGCTGTCGATTTGAGCTAACAATAGTGACCTGACTTCTTCAAGCGATTGTCCTTCACGATTATTCCCGTTCATCATGAACCAGCTGTAGTCTTCATCAATTGATACCGAAGTTCTGGCGCGAAGTACCTTTTGGCTTTGCACCAAATTCAAGTCAACCAAGCCAGCGGTTCCATTGCTCATGACTCCGTCAAGCAGTTCTAGGTACAAGTCATCCTTAGACCCAGCTCCATCCAATCGAAAAGCCACGTATTCAAATTCTGCATCAGAACCAGTGACATCAGCAATCTTAGGTTCAGTGATAGGGGCTTCTTTCGGCATCGTTAGATCTTCCAAGGGCTTGCGTTCCATTTTACCGAAGTACTTGTCCACCAGTGCCACAGCTTCGTCAGGATTGATGTCTCCGGCAAGTATCACAGCCATGTTGTTGGGAACATACCTTCTAGTGAAATAGTCATGGATTTTCACCATGCTTGGGTTCTTCAGGTGCTCACCTGTGCCGATGGTCGTTTGAGTTCCATATGGGTGTGTTGGAAACAGCAATTCCATCACTTTGTAGTAAGCTTGACGGAAGTCGCTGTCCTGACCGCGGTTAAATTCCTCGTAGACTGCTTCCAATTCAGTGTGAAACAGGCGTAGAACCAATTCACCGAATCTCTCCGATTCGATGGCAAGCCACTTTTCCAATTCATTACTCGGAATGTCATTGATGTAAACCGTGCGTTCATTGCTCGTGTAAGCATTGGTTCCTTGTGCACCCATCGAACTGATCAGCTTGTCATATTCGTTGGTAGCAACAAATTTTGCTGCCAACTGAGAAACGCTGTCGATGCGGTGGTAAATTACGGTTCGCGCCTCTTCTTCCTCAGTCGCGCGCAATTCTTCATAATAACCTGAAATAACCTCAAGAAGTTTTTTCTCCTCTTCCCAGTTCAGCGAACCAAGATTCGATGTGCCCTTGAATAGCATGTGCTCCAAATAATGAGCTAATCCTGTCGCATCCGCTGGGTCCTGCTTGCTTCCTGTTCTTACTGCAATGTTGGTTTGAACCCTCGGTTCGTTGTGATTTTCAGAAATGTAAACCTTAAGTCCATTGTCCAGGGTGTAAATGCGCATGCCCAACGGGTCGCCCTCAACGGTTTCATATTTATATTTCGAAGTTGATTCTTCTCTTTGCTCGCTTCCGCAGGAGGCCATGAAGATTGAAATAACTGCGGCAGAGAGCCACAAAATGGGTCGTTTCATAGATGTTGTTCGAGGTTATAAAAAGTCAAGATCAAGGTCTTTTTTGAGTTTGATCAAGGCTGGATTCTTTTTAGCTAAGTGTTCAAATTTATCTTTTGTTCCGAACAATTTGGTTTCCGTGGTTTGTTCAGTGAATTCTGTGCTGAGCTGCAAGCTGCGATTTCCGGTCAGATTTCGAAGTGCTTCCAGCACGTCTGTACGGTGCAAACCGAATTCTTCTTCTTCCACACCATGCATTAAGTTCACGGTCAATGAATCACCCTTGTAAATTTCATCAAGGTTTTGCCGTTTCAAAATGGCGTGTAGCGCACTATGACCTTCCTCAAGGTGATTTTCGCAAACTTTGCCCCAAGCGTCCTCTAGGCTGATTATCTCACTTTTTGACTCCAGTATTTCTGAAACGCTTTTTGTGTTTGCGTCTGAAGTGTGGTCACTGTCAATGTTCAAGGAAATGGTCGTAGGCCGCCTTTTCTTTCTTTGACTGGAATCCGAGTCGGATTGAATTGGCGCCACTTTCGGCTCCTCTACTTGCGTTGCCCGTGCCTTTGTTTCCTCTTTCGTAGGCTCAGTAATTAGGCTAGTTTCAGCTTGAGGTTGCGGTTTTATTCGAGGTTCAGCTTCCCGCTCCTTTATAATCGGCTTTTTGGGCTCGGTGATGTGAGTTTTTGGGGCTGAATCTAGCTGGGGACTAGTGTTTTTTTTTTCAGCCTCTAATGAAGCAATCGAAAGAAGTGTCACTTCCAGCAGCAACCGCTGATTCATCGATGTCTTGATCCTAAACTCAGCTTGTTGTGACTCTTTGAGCGCGGCTAACAACCAGCTGGCATTCATCGACTGAGCTTGCTCTAGGTACTGCTTCTTCACCGAGTCACCTACTTCCAAAAGGGAAATGGTTTTTGGTTCCTGACAAACCAAAAGGTCGCGAAGGTGTGATCCTAGACCACTGATGAAGTGGTTGGCGTCAAAGCCCAATTTCAGGACTTCATCCAGCAACACTAAGGCGCTAGAGTAATCCGCTTTGCTAAGTTGATTCACCAGCTTGAAATAGTAGTCGTAGTCAAGAACATGAAGGTTTTTTAGAACGGCTTCGTAAGTCAGTTTTCTGTTGGTAAAACTGGCAAGCTGGTCAAAAATGGAAAGAGCATCCCGCAGTGCACCATCCGCTTTTTGGGCGATTACGTGTAACGCATCATCTTCAGCTTCGATCTTTTCTTGCGTAGCTATTGATCGAAGATGCTTCACGATTTCTTCCACCGTGATTCGGTTGAAGTCGTAAATCTGACATCGGCTCAGGATCGTTGGAATGATCTTATGCTTTTCAGTCGTTGCTAATATGAAAATGGCGTGCTTGGGTGGTTCTTCCAATGTCTTCAAAAATGCATTGAAGGCGCTTGATGAAAGCATGTGAACCTCGTCAATGATATAAACCTTGTAATCTCCAACTTGCGGTGGAATGCGAACCTGATCGTTTAGGTTTCGGATGTCTTCCACTTTGTTATTGGAGGCGGCATCCAATTCAAAAATGTTGAACGCAAAATCTTCATCCTGATGCTTGGCTGACTTGTTGATTTCCTTTGCGAAAATTCTCGCGCAGGTAGTTTTGCCCACACCTCGGGGTCCGCAGAATAAGTAAGCATGTGCTAGGTGACCTTGCTCAATTGAATTCTGCAGGGTTTCGGTAATCGCCTCCTGTCCAACCACCTCTGGCCAATTGGATGGGCGATACTTTCGAGCGCTAACAATGAATTCCGACCTGTTTTCTGCCACGGGTCAAAAGTATGTTTCTGATAATTGATTTGTTGCCCAGATTTTAACACTGGATATTCTTCCTTAAAAACAAGATGCGCAATGTCTTTTGGAGTAAGTATTTGAGCTTGTTTTGGTTCTTAATAATTCTATCTTTGCACCCCATTTTTGGAAAAGTAAAAAGTAAAACATGAACAATAGGTACGAAACTGTTTTCATCCTAACTCCCGTTTTGTCTGAGGACCAGGCAAAGGAAACAGTGAAAAAATTTGTAGCTTACCTCAAGAAAAGTGGAGCTAAAATCCTCCACGAAGAGAATTGGGGTCTAAAGAAGCTGGCATATCCAATCCAGAAGAAGTCCACTGGATTCTACTACTTGGTCGAATTTGAAGCCGAAGGCACAATCGTCAAGCCATTGGAAACGGAATTTATCCGTGATGAAAGAGTGATGCGATTCTTGACTGTGAAAATGGATAAGGATCATGTCAATTTCGCAGAGAGCAGAAGAAATAAGTCTAACAAAAAGGCGGCTCCCGCTGAAGCAAACTAAAAGACAATGGCAGCAGACGATATAAGATATCTGGCACCGATCCAGATCGAAACTCAAAAAGAGAAATTTTGCTGGTTTAAGAAAGCCGGTATTAAATACGTGGATTACAAGGACGCAGACTTTTTGTTGCGTTTTGTAAACGAACAGGGAAAACTTCTTCCAAGAAGAATCACCGGAACATCAGTAAAGTATCAGCGTAAAGTGTCAACTGCTGTTAAGCGAGCACGCCACTTAGCATTGATGCCATACGTAACCGATATGTTGAAATAATAACTCCGGGAACACATGGAAGTAATTCTAAAGAAAGACATCGAAAAACTGGGTTACAAGGATGACTTGGTTTCTGTGAAAGAAGGATACGGACGCAATTTTTTGATTCCTCAAGGTTTTGCGGTATTGGCAACTGACTCAGCTCGCAAGATGCATGAGGAAACAGTTCGTCAGCGATCTCAGCGAATTGAGAAAGAGCGCGCAGGTGCTCGTAAGGCCGCAGACAAGATCATGGGAATGTCCGTGAAGATTGGTGCTAAGGTTGGTGAGTCTGGAAAAATCTTCGGTTCAGTTAACAACATCCAATTGGCTGAAGAAATCACCAAATTGGGATATACGATTGATCGCAAGAGTGTGAAAATCAAGGAAGAGCCAATCAAAACTGTTGGTACTTACGAAGCGGAGGTTACTTTCCACCGCGATGTTGTTGAAACTATTTCATTTGAAGTAGTTGGCGAATAATTGTCAAACACACATAATACATACACAAAAGAGGGAGGCATGCGCTTCCCTTTTTTGTTGGAATCCCATAGAGCTCTGAATACCGTTCATTAATATTGTCAACCCGAAAAAACAACGAATATGATTTTCGATCTTGATATGATAAAGGCCGTTTACGCGAAGTTTCCTGAGCGAATCGAGGCGGCAAGAAAAGTCTTAAACAAACCACTCACCCTGACAGAGAAGATTCTATATGCTCACCTGTGGGATGGCGCTGCAACTGAGGAATTCGTGAGAGGCAAAAGCTATGTTGATTTTGCTCCCGATCGTGTGGCTATGCAGGATGCGACCGCTCAAATGGCTTTGCTTCAATTTATGCAGGCTGGAAAAACCAAGGCAGCGGTTCCATCTACTGTCCATGCAGATCACTTGATTCAAGCGCGCATTGGTGCTGATAAGGATTTACAGGAAGCATTGAATAAGAACAACGAGGTCTTTAATTTCCTTTCCTCTGTTTCAAACAAGTACGGAATTGGTTTCTGGAAGCCCGGAGCTGGTATCATTCACCAGGTAGTTCTGGAGAACTATGCATTCCCTGGGGGAATGATGATCGGAACAGATAGCCACACAGTGAATGCCGGTGGATTGGGCATGGTAGCTATTGGAGTTGGTGGTGCGGATGCTGTTGACGTAATGGCCGGAATGGCTTGGGAACTCAAGTTTCCAAAACTCATCGGTGTGAAGCTGACTGGAAAGTTGAATGGCTGGACGGCCCCTAAGGATGTTATTTTGAAGGTAGCCGGAATCCTGACCGTGAAGGGTGGAACAGGAGCGATTGTTGAGTACTTCGGGGAAGGTGCGAAGTCACTTTCTTGCACCGGCAAAGGAACTATCTGCAACATGGGGGCAGAGATTGGTGCTACCACTTCCACGTTCGGCTATGATGATAGCATGCGCAGATATTTGGCCGCTACAGGTCGTCAAGAAATCGTTGATCTAGCAGATCAAATCGCTGATCACTTGACGGGTGACGATGAGGTTTATGCTAATCCAGAGAAATACTTCGATCAATTGATCGAGATCAATCTGGATGAGCTTCAACCACATTTGAATGGTCCGTTTACTCCGGATTTAGCCACTCCTGTTCCTCAAATGAAGGAACGTCTTTCAAAAGAAGATTGGCCGGTAGATGTTGAATGGGGATTAATAGGTTCATGTACGAACTCATCTTACGAGGATATTTCGCGCGCAGCTTCTATTGCCAAGCAGGCAGTTGACAAAGGATTGAAGCCTAAAGCCGAATTCGGAATTAACCCTGGTTCGGAGCAGGTTCGCTACACCATTGATCGTGATGGGTTCATAGACATTTTTGAACAATTGGGAGCTAGAGTGTTTACCAATGCTTGCGGACCATGCATTGGTCAGTGGGCAAGAGCGGGAGCAGAAGAACAAAAGAAAAATTCCATTGTACACTCATTCAACAGAAACTTCTCCAAGCGAGCGGATGGAAACCCAAACACACACGCATTTGTGACTTCCCCTGAGATGGTGGCGGCTATCGCAATCAGCGGACGATTAGATTTTAATCCAATGACCGATACGCTCACAAATGATAAGGGCGAACAGGTAAAACTGGATATGCCTACGGGGCATGAGCTTCCTCCAAAAGGATTTGAAGTGGATGATCCTGGATACCAAGCGCCTGCAGCAGATGGTAGCGGTATAGAAGTGGTGGTTAAGCCAGGTTCTGAGCGACTTCAGTTGCTCACACCATTTGCTCCATGGGACGGTAAAAACATAACTGGTGCAAAGCTTTTGATCAAGGCACTAGGTAAGTGTACGACTGACCACATTTCAATGGCGGGCCCTTGGCTGCGGTACCGAGGTCATCTCGACAACATTTCCAATAACTGCTTGATTGGAGCGGTGAACGCTTTCGGTGAGAAGACCAACGCAGTTGTAAATCAATTAAACGGCCAGGTGGATGAAGTGCCAAACGTGGCTAGGGCTTACAAGGCAGCCGGAGTTCCTTCCATCGTGGTAGGTGATCATAACTATGGTGAAGGTTCTTCACGCGAACACGCAGCTATGGAGCCTCGTCATTTGGGTGTGAAGGCAGTGCTTGTGAAGTCTTTTGCTCGTATTCACGAAACTAACTTGAAGAAGCAAGGAATGTTGGCCTTGACCTTCGCCAATGAAGCCGATTACAACAAGGTAAGGGAAGATGATACGATCAACTTCCTTGACTTGGATCAGTTTGCTCCGGAAAAGCAGCTGCACATTGAATTGGTTCATAGTGACGGATCTAAGGATACCGTAGCGGTGAATCATACATACAATGCTGCTCAGATAGAATGGTACAAGGCAGGAAGCGCGTTGAACTTGATTAAAAAACAACAAGGACGATAATCTTAAATATCATTGGCGGTTACCTATTTTGGTGACCGCCACTTTTATTTCCCGTGCATAACGACTTAATCATTAGAGCCGCGAAAGGCGAAAAAACTGAACGACCACCCGTTTGGGTGATGCGTCAAGCTGGTCGGATTTTGCCTGAATACAAGGAGATTCGTAATAGCCTCAGCGGATTCAAAGAGTTGGTGGAAACACCCGATTTGGCTGCCGAGGTTACCATACAGCCGGTTGATATTTTGGGTGTAGACGCAGCCATTATATTTTCGGATATTCTGGTCGTCCCGGAGGCAATGGGTCTTCCGTACGAAATGCAGGAAGGCCGAGGACCTTGGTTTCCGAACATAGTAAAATCAAATACCGACATTCATAAGCTCAACGTTGCGCAAGGTGATGAACTGAAATACGTCTATGACGCTATTTCTGAAACAAAGAAGCGACTGGATGGACGTGTTCCGGTTATTGGGTTTGCGGGTGCTCCCTTCACCATTTTCTGCTACATGATTGAAGGCAAAGGAAGCAAGACCTTTTCCGAAGCGAGAAAGTGGTTGCATGCTAATCCAAAAGCAGCGCATATGCTGCTCTCAAAGATTACGGAATCAACCATCAATTACCTGAAATTGCAAGTAGAAGCAGGTGTTTCGCTTTATCAGGTGTTTGATTCTTGGGCCGGGGTTTTGGATCGTGAGCTATACAAGGAGTTTTGCATGCCTTATTTGAATCGCATTGCGGACGAGGTGAACAATGTGCCAAGAACCATTTTTGCAAAAGGCGCATTCTTTGCGTTGCCTGAACTGATGTCATCAAGTTTCAATACCATTGGTCTCGATTGGACGATTGATCCAAAAGAAACACGAGCTTTGAACCCAGATAAAGTTTTGCAAGGAAATTTAGACCCAACGATTTTATACGCTGAGGATGAATACGTTGTTCAAAAAACTAAGGAGATGTTAACATCATTTGAGGGTGGTGCTCACATCGCTAATTTGGGCCACGGTGTTTATCCCGATACGGATTGGCGAAAAGTCAAATTATTCATTGACACAATTAAAATTTCAGTCACCCAAAATAAAAGTGTAGGTGATTCTATAGCACAAACCAGCTAGTATTATGAAGAACAGAGTGATTACAGGAATTTCCCTATTGATTTCAGCCATCGCATTTGCACAAGGAAACATGGTTCCAAATGGAAGTTTTGAAACTGTGGACAAGAAGATTAAAGAGGGTGGTAGTATTGACTTAGCAACAGGTTGGACTTCCCCGACAGAAGCCAAGGCTGATTTGTTTTCTCCATCGGCTAAAATCGGAGACTATCAGACTCCAAAAAACATCTACGGAGATGGAACCCCGCTTGATGGTTCCAATTATGCAGGCATCATCACCTACAGCTATAAGGACGAGGCACCACGACAGTATTTGCAAGCGCAGCTGTCAGAAAAGATGGTTGAAGAAAAGGTGTACTGTGTTAAGATGAATGTCATGCTGGGGCTTATGGCCAAGTATTCATCCAACAACTTGGGAATTCATATTAGCAAAGAACCTTTGACTGCTGAACAGCTTGCGAAAGGTGATGTTGTACCTCAAATCATTCATTCTCAAAATCGAATTTTTGATGAGCAGTTTGATTGGGAGGCGATATGTCAGACGTACATCGCGGATGGTGACGAGCAGTATATAACTATTGGAAACTTTGCCACAACCGATGCCACTCAGAATGAAAAGGTGCGTAAGCCGAAAGGATTTACCGGAGTGCAGGCTCGAGGGGCATACTACTACATTGATGATGTGAGCGTGATGAACATGGCAGGTGTGGACGAGTGTAGCTGCGAATTGGACGAAGGCGGCAATGCCTTGAATGTTGTTTATTCTGTTGAAACGAGCACTGAAGCTCAGGTTGATGTGACTCAGGAAATTGAGATGACACGCATCTATTTTGATGAACAAAGCGCACTCATTAGCGAATTATCTCAAGTAGACATCGAAAAAATCGCAACTCACATGAAGGCTCATCCGAAGTACAAAGTGAAAATCACCGGGCATACGGATCCTGTGGAAGAAGCGAAATCAAAAGGAAATGTTTCTTTAGAGAGAGCTAATGCAGTGAGAGATGCCTTGATCGCAGCGGGTGCCGCAGAGGGCAAGTTGCTTGTCGTTGGGGTTCAGGATTTTGAACCTATTACGAAGGATGCAACTCCGGCAGGACAAGCTCAGAATCGCAGGGTGATGTTTACTGTTATCAGCAAGGAGTAGCTGCATCTTCAAAACTTTTAAAGCCTCGATGAAGTCATCATCGGGGCTTTTCTATTTTCGTTCGGCATGATCGAGAAAAATAATCCCAAGACCATCAAAGCATGGGCGATGTATGATTGGGCAAACTCGGTTTATCCGCTGGTTATTACCACCGCAATTTTTCCGATTTTTTATAGCTCAGCTGCTATTCATGAGAGTCGGTTGGTTGACGGACAATCCGTAGACTATGTTCGATTTTTCGGGGTGGAGTTCATCAATACAGAACTGTATAGTTATGTGCTGTCGCTTTCCTTTTTAATTGTTTCATTCATTTCGCCTCTGTTATCCGGGATTGCGGATTACACTGGAAGCAAGAAGAAGTTTCTCAAGTTCTTCTGTTATTTGGGCTCAGCCGGTTGTGCGGCACTGGCCTTTTTTAGTAAAGACTATTTAGAGGTTTCGATGCTTTTTATTTTGATTGCGAGTATCGGATACTGGGGCAGTCTTGTGTTCTACAATGCTTTTTTACCGGAAATCGCGGATACCCATTTGCATGACAGAGTGAGTGCTCAGGGGTTTGCTTACGGCTACATTGGAAGCTCTATTTTGTTAGTAGCCAATCTGGCGGTCATACTAACCCTGGGAAATGAATATGTGACCTATTGTTTCATAAGTGTCGCTCTATGGTGGGTCGGCTTTGCTCAACTCACTTACAAGCGGTTACCCGACAATCCGTACAACAGAAAACCCTCCAGCGAATACATCTGGAAGGGATACGAAGAGTTGAAACAAGTGTGGAAGGAACTGGGAGACTTAACGAACATAAAACGATTCTTACGTTCCTTTTTTGTTTACAGCATGGGAGTGCAAACGGTCATGGTCATGGCAGTCCTGTTTGCTAAGAAGGAAATCGATTGGCAAGGTCAGGGTGACACTGGGTTAATCGTGAGTGTGCTGATCATTCAATTCATTGCGGTCTTTGGGGCATACATGTTCGCCAGACTTTCATCAAAAATTGGTAATGTTCCGGTTCTGCTCATATCACTGCTTATTTGGATCGGTGTTTGCCTTGCCGCGTATTTCATTTCTACTCCCTTTGAATTTTATATGTTGGCGGTTCTGGTAGGATTGGTCATGGGAGGAATTCAAGCACTCTCGCGTTCAACATATTCCAAGATGTTGCCTGAAACTATCGACCATGCCTCTTATTTCAGTTTTTATGACGTTGTGGAGAAGCTAGGTTTCGTAATTGGAGCATTTCTATTCGGTTTAATTGAAGGAGTAACATCCAGCATGAGGTATTCAGCATTGGCTCTTCTGAGTTTCTTTGTCATTGGATTCTTGCTGCTGTTGATGGTGAAAAAAGAGGACAGCATAAGTCCACAAAAAGCTTAATGGATGGAACAACATTTTGATATTGCCATAGTTGGTGGCGGGATTGTAGGCGCAGCAACTGCGTATAAATTGCAAATGGCTTATCCAGAAAAGGCCGTTGCGATCATTGAAAAAGAACCCCGACTAGCTAATCATCAAACGGGAAATAACTCTGGAGTAATTCATTCAGGCATTTATTACAAGCCCGGCTCTTACAAGGCAAAGAATTGTGTGGATGGAAGACGCGAACTAGTCTCTTTTGCCAAAGAGTACAATATCAAGCATGATATCTGCGGAAAGGTGGTCGTTGCGACTGATCCTACGGAGCTACCACATTTGGAGACCATCTACAATCGAGGTTTGGAAAACGGAGTAGAGGATTTGGAGAAAATCACGCCCGAAAGAATCAAAGAAATTGAACCATTCTGCACTGGTATAGCCGGATTGAGAGTTGGTTGCACCGGTATCATTGACTTTCGCTCGACCACAGAAAAGTTCGGTGAGTTGGTGGAGGCTAAGAACAGCTCCAGCAAAGTGTTGCTCAATACCAAAGTAGAAGGAGTGCACCGCGGAGCCGATTCAACGCTGCTGAAGACAAACAAAGGACTGATCAGAGCCAAGCATGTGATTTATTGCGGGGGATTGCAAGCGGATCGCCTTGCCAAGAAGGACAATGTGAAGTTGGACATGGCGATTCTAGGATTTCGAGGGGACTATTATGAATTAAGCGATCAGGGTAAACACAAAGTGAAAAACCTTATTTATCCCGTGCCCAATCCGAAGTTTCCATTCCTCGGGGTTCATTTTACTCGAATGACGGATGGTTCGGTAGAATGCGGTCCAAATGCAGTGTTTGTTTTCAAGCGAGAGGGCTATCACAAAACAGATTTTGACCTCAGGGATACAACAGATGCGCTGACCTACCCCGGCACTTGGAAATTCTTTGCCAAACATTGGCGATACGGGATTGAAGAATACCGAAGAGCATTTTCGAAGAAATTATTCCTCTCCCAGCTTCAGCGCCTGATTCCCGATTTAACTATGGATGACTTAGCACACGAAAGGGCAGGAGTTCGAGCCATGGCGCTTTCAGATGAAGGTACCATGATTGACGATTTCAAGATTGAATATAAAGAGGGAAGTATCCATGTATTGAATGCGCCAAGTCCGGCAGCAACAGCTTGTCTAGCGATAGGTGAAGAAGTAAGAAAAATGGCGTCAAGCCATTTCAATCTGGGCTAGTCTTCTGTGATACGGTAGTTTTCCAAAACGTCTTCCCACTTGAAAATGAACTGACCTACGATTTCATCCAGGCGTTTCAGAAAGATTGGATTTGGCGTGTTCATGTTACGGAAATAATCCGTTTGAAACTTGTTCAGATCATATTTGAAAAACACACCTTTTGACATAGCGTAATGCGTGTTCTTCGATGGGTGGTTGATCCGGCCCATCCATGATTGATACTTGGCTATAGTTTCTTTGAGCACAGCTGGTTCTACTCCCAATACGCTAGCTAACTTTCTATAAATTTTTTCAGTCAATCGAGCGTCACGTACGGATTCGAAATACTTGGATTGAATTTTCAGATTACCGGCAATGACAATCAATAGGAATTGATCCGATTGGGCAGGATCAAGAGCCGGACTTTTAGCAAACTCGGGATCGTTGTTGATGATTTCAACTACATCTTCGAAGCCTTTTTCAACCAATTGAAGGGTGGAATTGACGAAGAAATTGGCTAGTTGATCCTCGGTGAGTTTTTTCTTTTTGAAGATGGCAAACATTCTATTGAGGTTGGTTTGAGAATGATGCAAGCAAATCTCTCCCTATTTATAGGGGGTTTAAGGCAAGGTGTCTAATCCTTATCAACAGAGTTTTCAACGTTGTTCCTGTTCTGTTATTACCGAAATGTTTCCAATAGGTAAACCAAATCTTATTTCAGCAACACCCATAAATAACAGCCCTGTTGCTATGTCTTACATTCGCGCTCACTTTATTTATGACTAAGCAAAAGAGGTTCACGAACAGGGAGATAAGTTGGCTCGCGTTCAACGAAAGAGTGTTGAGCGAGGCAGCTGATCCCAGCGTTCCATTGATGGAACGGATCAAGTTTTTGGGTATTTTTTCGAACAACAGGGATGAGTTTTTTAGGGTGCGCGTGGCATCTGTGAAGAGGCTTGCCATCATGAACGAACATATCGAAGACAGCGGTGACGACCCTAAAGAAGTGTTCGCTGAAATTCAAAAGGTAACGATCCGCCAACAGCAGATGTATGAGGGAATCTACAAAAACCTCATAGAGGAGTTGAAAAAGCAGAACGTTCACATTATTAATGAGTCTCAGCTTTCAAGTACGCAAAAAGAATTTGTTTCCAAGTATTATCAGGAAAAAGTCGATCCGATTATTGGACCAATCATGTTGGATCAAGTTCGGCATTTTCCCGAATTAAGAGACAAGGCGATCTATTTGGCAGCCGTATTAGTAAAGGAAGACTCTAAAAAGAAATTAGTCAACCAGTATGCCTTAATGGAAGTTCCATCATCCTTGCCTCGATTTGTAAGACTTCCTGATGAGGACGGAGCCAAGTTTATCATCATATTGGATGATATAATTCGATTTAACCTTTCCGAAGCATTTTACTTCTTTAAACCAATAGAGGTTAAGGCATTCACATTTAAGATTACTCGAGATGCCGAGCTAGATCTTGACAACGATATTTCGAAGAGCTTTCTGGAGAAAATGAAGAAGAGCCTGAAGGCAAGGAAGAAGGGGGCACCGGTTCGATTTGTATTCGATGCTGAGATGCCAAAAGAGATGCAGAAGTATCTGGCAAGAAAGATGAATCTGACGTCATTGGAAGATGCATTCATACCGGGAGGGTGATACCATAATTTCAAGGATTTGATGTCGTTTCCAGCTCACTTTGCCGGGAGCATACTATCGCCCTCTTCCCAGTCATCATCACCCATATATTTGGTGTGCTAAGCATGATAGTATGTTCTCGGCTATTAAGCGAAAGGATGTGCTGCTTCACTACCCTTTTCAGCCATTCAATCATATTATCGATTTATTGAAGGAAGCCGCTTTGGATCCTGCAGTTCGTAGAATTCGAATTTGTTTGTATCGAGTTGCTGGACAAAGCAAAGTGGTGAACGCACTGATCAATGCCGCCCGTAACGGAAAGAAAGTCACAGTGATTTTTGAATTGCAAGCCAGATTTGACGAAGAGAACAATATCTACTGGTCAAACATCTTGGAAGATGAGGGCGTCAAAGTTCTCTTCGGATTTCCAGGGCTAAAGGTGCACGGCAAGATTTGCTTGATCACCCGAAAAGAAGGAGGCCAGAGCACGTATTATGCAAACATTGCAACAGGAAACTTCAATGAAAACACCGCGGCCCTGTACACTGATGTTAGCCTCCTTACTGCAAACCCAGATATTACTCGCGAGGTTCATCGCGTGTTTGAGTTGTTCGAAAACGCGATTTGGCCAAACTACAGGTTCAAGCATCTAGTTCTTTCGCCATTCTATTTGAGAAATCGATTGGTGAGATTGATAAACAAGGAGATCAACCATGCGAAAGCGGGCAAACAGGCCTACATTCGTTTAAAGGTAAACAGTCTTGTGGACCCAAGTTTGGTTCAGAAACTCTACGATGCAAGCAGAGCTGGAGTTAAGATTAAGATGATCATTCGCGGAGTTTGCGCATTGATTCCAGGAGTCAAGGGCATGAGTGAAAATATTGAAGTGATTAGCATAGTTGATCGATATTTAGAACACACTCGCTTTTATTCGTTTTGTAACGATGGTGACCCCCTTTATTTTATTAGTTCGGCTGATTGGATGGTGAGAAACATCGATCGAAGAATCGAAGTTACCTGCCCCATTTATGACAAGGACATTAAGAAGGAATTGGACGATATTTTCAACATTCAGTTTTCTGATACGGTGAAAGCCAGACACTTACTTCCGGATGGAAATTATGTCGTTGATCGAAAGAACAATAAAAAGGATATTCGTTCACAATACGAGCTCCACGAATACTACAAAAAGAAGAGTAAAACCGGATGAAGTCCTATCAGTTTGCAGCAATAGACATTGGTTCAAATGCCGTGCGTCTGTTGATAAGCAACGTTTTCGAGGAAGGAGCAAAAGTCACGTTTAAGAAGCAATCGCTCGTTCGCATTCCAATTCGATTGGGTGCGGACGCATTCTTGCATCACCGAATTCCAGCCGACAAAGAGGAGGACTTTTTTAACGCCATGAAATCATTTGAGCATATGCTCAAAATTTATCGTCCGATTAAACTCAGAGCATTGGCCACATCTGCCTTTCGCGAAGCAGAAAACGGAGTCGAAATAGTTGATCGGATATACAACGAAACGGGCATTCGAATCGAAGTGATTTCAGGGAAAGAAGAAGCAGAGGTAGTCTACGCCAACGGTTTAAGGGAAAACATGGACTCGGACAAAAATTACCTCTACATGGATGTCGGAGGCGGAAGTACAGAACTGACCCTTTTCAGCAATCATGAGGCTGTAGTGGCTAGGTCGTTCAATATTGGATCAATACGTTTACTGATGGATTCAGTTCCCGACTCTGATTGGGATGAGATGAAAAATTGGGTTAAAGATGTTTGTCAGCAGGTGAAGGGTGACGTATCCGTGATTGGATCAGGAGGAAACATCAACAAGTATTGTAAGTTGTTGATGAAGGATTATGGCGAGCCATTGAATCAAGTGGAAGTTTACCACCTGTATAAAAGACTGAAGGCAATGACAACAGAAGCGCGAATCCAGCAGTTGTTGCTGAATCCTGACAGAGCTGACGTAATTGTACCTGCGGGCAGGATTTTCGCTAGTGTGATGAAGTGGAGTGGAGCTAAACTGGCGTTTGTTCCAAAAATTGGGGTTTCGGACGGTGTTATCAAAATGCTATACGATCAACACAAATTGGAAAACGCGTTTTCGTAAACCATAGATTTCTATCTTACAGTTCGAAAATTTGGTGGCTAAGAACAGGAACATTATCATCATTGAGGACAATGAGACCTTCTCATTGCTGGTGACCCATTATCTCAAAAACAACCTGATCGCCTCGAACATTTTCGTGGAAAACTCCGGCAAGAAAGCGATCAGGTCCATCGAACGATTAAATCCGGCCGTGGTTGTTCTTGACTACTATTTAGAGGATGACATTTCGGCCAAAGACGTCATGAAGGTTATTAAAGCTATGGACCAGCCTCCACATGTAATCCTGCTGTCCAGCATGACAGATGAAAGGGAGAAGAAGGAAGTGATGGACATGGGAATCTCTCAATTCATACAGAAATCGAACGAGAGTATTTATGATTTAGTCAAGGCCATTCGCGAATATGTTCCGGAAATGGAACCAGAAAGCAACTCAAAGAAAGGGCTGAGTCAAATGATGTGGATTGGAATAGCAGGGGTATTTATCCTTTTCGTCATAGTCCTTGTATTCTTTGTTATCCGAATGGATTGATCTCTTTGTTCTGAATTCTTCTGGACTTTTTGCGGTTGAACGCGCGAGAAACATCGTAGCCAACTCCAATACAAGGTCTTATATAAAACGCGAAAAAGTAAGGATGTGTGGAAGGATTGTTGATCACCAGATTGGATGACATGGCGATGTCGAAATTGAAAATCACCCCTTCTTCGGAGTATATCTGCAAACCAGTGTGAATGCTTAAACCATCTACACTTTGATCATACACAGCCGTGCCAATGCGCTCATCATAGTAGTTAGTAATCCATCCGTATCCAAAACCAATTCTTGGGAAAATTAGGTCACTTCCCACATCGAAGTAGTAACGACCGCCTCCTTGTACATTGATCGTGTTTTTGATCACCACAGGATTATCGCTGTTTCGTGGAGCGTAACCCAAGGATCCATAAACTGAAAAGTGTCCGTAGCCAAGCTCGGCTGTTCCACCCAAGCCGCCATATATCATTCCAAAACCAAGGGCGGGAGCAATAAAATAGTCGAGGTTTTGCTTAGTTGAATTCGTAGTTTGAGCATTGATTTGGTGAACCAAAAGAATGCTGGAACATGAAATCAGCGCGAGTCTTGAAGCAATCGACATGAAAGGAATTATCAACCGCTATTCTCCGTAGATATTTCGAACCAAGTGGTCGTATTTGCTGAGTATGAACTTGCGCTTCAAGCTAAGTTTAGCGGTGAGTTCTCCGCCATCAACGGACCAAAGGCGATCACACAATTCGATTTTCTTGACTTGTTCAAAGTGGCCATATTCTTTGTTGATTTCTTCGATTTCCTGCCAAATTCGATCCTTCACCTTGTCGTTTGACGCCATCGCCTCATAGGTGTTGCAATCCATGCCGTTTCGTTTACACCATTGTGAAACGAACGTAAGGTCAGGTACAATTAGAGCCGCAGGATGCTTTTTGTTTTCGCCAATCACCATAACTTGCTCAATAAACCGTGATGCTTTGATTCTGTTTTCCATCGGTTGAGGCGCAACATACTTACCTCCTGAGGTTTTGAATATTTCCTTCTTACGATCAGTGATTTTTAAGAACTCACCATTAACCAACTCCCCAATGTCTCCGGTATGGAACCATCCGTTTTTAATTACCTCATCAGTTAGATCCTGACGCTTGTAATAGCCCATCATTACACTAGGGGCTTTCACCAAGATTTCTCCATCTTCTGCAATTTTAACTTCCACATTATTGAGCTTTCGCCCAGTGGTGCCGATCATGAAACCATGGTTCTTGAATGTGTTTACGCTCACAACTGGACTGGTTTCGGTGAGTCCATAACCTTCAAGTACAGGCACTCCAGCCGCGTTGAAAATTCTAGCTAGCCTTGGTTGAAGTGCGGCACTTCCGCTGGCAATAGCTTCTACGTTTCCACCCAAAGCTTCGCGCCACTTGCTGAAAATGAGTTTCGATGCAATTCGAAGCTGGAATTCATAAAAGGCTCCATTCTTTCCATACGGTTCCCAGCGCTCTCCCAAACTAACCGCCCAGAAAAATAGCGCTTTCTTTATGCCGGTTAGCTCGCTGCCCTTGGCCATGATCCTGTCAAAGACTTTTTCGAGTAGCCTCGGAACAGCAGTGAAGACATTGGGTTGAACCTCACGAATATTATCTCCGATGGTGTCCATCGATTCCGCATAATAGATGGAAACTCCTGTGTACATGAATAGGTAAAGGACCATGCGCTCGTAGATATGACACAGAGGTAAAAAGCTCACGGCCTTACTATGTTCTGTGCAAGGAAGTCTCTCTCTCGATCCATGCACGTTTGCCACAATGTTGTTATGTGATAGCATTACACCTTTCGGGCTTCCAGTTGTTCCACTCGTATAGATCAGTGTGGCCAAGTCTTCTGACTTAATTGCGGCTTTCCGTTTGTCAATTTCCTCGGTTGGAACATCCTTACCGCGCTCAATAAAATCTGTAAAGAGCTCCGCTTGTTCAAGTTTCTGAAACGAGACAATGTGACTAAGTGAAGGAACTTTGTCTTTTATTTCCAGCACTTTGTCCAACAGTTCCTGATCACTTACGAAGCAAATTTTGACTTCAGAATCATTAAATATGAACTCGTAGTCTTTTGAGGAGATTGTAGGGTAGATAGGCACATTGATAGCACCTGCCATCATCATTCCTATATCACAAATATTCCACTCTGGTCTGTTGTTGGAAATGATCGCCACCTTATCCATAGGATTTATACCCATGGAGACAAGTGATTTACTCACCTTCATCGCTGTGTCAACAAATTGTTGGGTAGAGGTTTTTGCCCACTTGCCATTGACTTTTCCGGCCAGCGAATCTTCTTTCGGATAGTTGTTGAGCTGGTGGTAGGGAATGTCGAAGAGTCGCTTAATTTCCATGGTTTCGGCTTTTGTTGAAACCAAATTTACACAAGGAAGTGTGATCAGCGTCTTGGGCCACCAAAGTCCTGAACGCAATTGAAGCCAAAGCGTTTGTGAGGCTCAATTGCAACACCGATGTAGCGCATCTCAGGATCAAGAATGTTTTTGCGATGGCCGGTATTGGGGACGTTTCTGTCAATCAACAGATCAATGACGATGTCAAGCCCTTTTTCATTGCCGTAGTTCGCATTTTCATTCATACCGTTGAACAATTTTGAAGCGGTCTCAGCGCGTTCCTTAAATGATTTACCATCCGTTCCGGTATGTCCGGTGCGTCCAGTCTCACCCATGTCTTTGGCATGATGGCGTGCCATTTCAGTAAGTTCTGAACTCGGGTCCAACATCAGTAAGGGCTGAGTAGTTTCCAACTCATCCATTAATCCTTTGATGACCTTGTCTTTTTTGGTTCCGGTTGCTTTTAGATACTCAGCGAGTATATCGGCCGAAAAGAGCTTTGGATTAGTCCGACAAAGGTTTATATAATAGATGGCTTGCTTTTCCTCTTCATTCATATAGTCAACTCCTCTGGCCGAGTTAGCCTTTGATAATAATGTGTCGGGCCAAAGGTGAAATAGATCACTTTCTTGCGCGGAGGATTCAAATAATAAGCAAATGAGAAATGCTGTTAGAATGAGGGGTATCCTATTTTTCATAAACGAGTTCACCGTTCAGCCACGTCTGTAAAACCTGCGTTTGCAGAATCTCAGAATCGTCACAAGTAAGTAAGTTTCTGTCAAGTATAACAAAGTCGGCAAACTTACCCGCTTCCAAGCTACCGATTTTATTCTCATCAAAGTTAGCGATGGCAGCCCAAATTGTCATGCCTTTCAATGCTTCCTCTCGTTTTAATCGTTCCGATGGAAAATAGCCATCAGAAGGAAACCCGTTGTGATCTTGTCTAGTCACAGCAGCATAAAAAGTGCTGATGGCGCTGATGTCTTCCACAGGAAAATCGGTTCCTAAGGCAATCATTCCATTCTCTTCCATGAGAGAACGGGTCGAATAGGCATGACTCTCGCGCGCCTGGCCAAGTCGTTCCTTGACCCAATACATGTCACTGGTAACATGGGTTGGTTGCATGGACGGAAGAATGTTGTATTCACCAAATTTCAATCTGTCCTCGGGGTTGACTACCTGCGCATGTTCGATCCGCCACCTGCGATCATTCGTTCCTTGTAAAACATCGGACATGGCATTCAGGGCTGCTCGGTTTCCACCGTCACCAATGCAATGAACGCATAATTGGAAGTCAGCATCATAGCAAGCTTTTGCCCATTTGCGAATGGAATCTTCTCCTGTGATCATAAGACCAGAGGACAAGGTGTCATCACTGTACGGTGCCAAAAGTTTGGCACCTCTGGAACCTAGCGCGCCATCTACATAAACCTTAACCGCCTGAGAAGTCAGTCGATCGGTTTTGATACGAAGGTCTTCCAGGTTCAACATAATATCTGGACCAGCCGAATACATGGCCATTATTCGCATTTTGAGATCGCCTTCACGCTGGAGTTGATCGATGCGCCTTATCTCATTTACTTTGAGTCCGGCTTCGGTAACAGATGTAAGGCCGTGTTTGAAACAGTCGTCTTGCGCTTGGAGCAGGGCATGGTCGATTTGACTTTCTGTAGGAACAGGAATGATTTTCTCCACCGGTGCCATGGCTTCATCAACTAAGATTCCCAAGTCATAGAGCACTTGACCGCCACTGATTTCACTATTGATGGTTAGCCCGGCACTAGTCAACACGTTATCGGTTGCGAGAATTGCGTGTCCATCAATCCTCTTCATTACAATTTTTCGATCTGGAAATAATGTATTCAGTGTATCGTTATTGGGGAACTTCTTGACGCCCCAATCATTTTGATCCCACCCTCGACCTATGATCCATTCCGAATCGTTTTGCTCTACTTGATGCTTTATCCTATCAACGACTTCTTTGAATGAAGATGTACCGACTAAGTCGACATTAGATTTACCCAAACCATACCCCAAAAAGTGGGTATGGGCATCGATAAGTCCGGGATATACAAATTGCTTATGGGCATCGATAACACTATCCGCCTGATATCGATTCATAATTTGATTTTCGGCTCCGATCTCAATTATTTTGCCGTCACGAACAGCCATGGCTTCAAATTCGCCCATTGTTTCATCTACTGAAATGATAGTTGCGTTGCGCACAATCAAGTCCACTTTTATACTTTGAGCGCATGAAGAGATGAGTATGATTAGCAGAAGGTATAAGGGCCGTTTCATTTAGTGGAGGTCTTAAATACGGGCAGCAAAGATGGTATCATGACGATAATAAGGAGCATGAGAAATGGGGCGCGGTAGCGCATCGTAGCACCAAGCACAGGTGATATCAAACCAATCAAGACAACTACGGGCAGGCATATCTGCAAAACCAGATGGAGATATTCAAATTCAAAATCGCTGATTGCATATTTGTAGATTGACCAAATCAAAATGAATAAGAACACGATGTTTTCAAATACCATCATCATTTCAGCCACACTTGATACTTGCCATGGCAGTGGCATGAATAAAGTATTCATCAGCGCGGCTGGAGTTTCAATAAGAATGTCGAACCAACTAGCCATAATAGGAGCAAGTTCAATTCTACTTCCGGCTTGAATATCTAGCGCATGATTTATGAACTCTTGTCGTTTGTCAGCAACAGATTCTGCGAGGTCAATGCCTATCATGTGAAATACCACAATTCCGCATCCTGCACCCATGAACCAGAACAGCCAAGATTTCCATCCGTTCCAATTAATTTGTTTGGTGATGAAATGAGCTACCAATGCTAGTATTGACGCTGCTAAGAAATATGGCTTGATAGATATTAGGCATGTTGCAGAAAGGACAAGCCAAGGCAAATGCGAGAGCGTTTTCATCCTAAAGATTGAATAGAGAAATATACCTGCGCCAAATGACATGACAGACTCTTTTAATCCTCCGTTCACTAGTAGAATTGATGTAGGAAGCATTGTGATAAATGCCATGGCTAACCCAAGAGCTTTGAAATTGGTTGTGAGCGCTTTGATGAGCAACACAGTTCCAATGAATGCCATTGTGCCAAACAGTAGATTGTGAACCTCAAAAATATTGGAGCTGAAGAAGCTGAACAGGCTATTCAATTTAATCATTAGATGATTGTCATTGTAAAAGCCGCTTTCGAATGGTTTTATCCATGAGTTCATTTTTTCGAAGTATTCTAATCTGAATCGTTCACCATCTCCTCCTAGATTGAACAATATCATGAAATAATCGAGCGGTGACTCAGCCGACACATTGTTCAGGAGAATCCCATCATCAAAAAATCGATAGATATCCGCGGTGGATCGATCAGGGTAATAGTATGTGTATAGCCATTGCAACAAAAAGGCCCCTGAAATTTTCGCTAAGAATGACCCCGTGATGAGTGCGTTTTTCACGCCCTCCATTCGGAAGAGCTTGATTTTCAGCACAGCGAGCAATAAAATCGGAACCCAGATCAAGGAGTATAGGATGTCCATTGGCTGCATCCCCCAAAGAAAACGTTTTGTGGATTATTTAGCCATGATACATTAACGCTAGCGAATTCAGAAATTTACTTTTGCTGCGAAATTCATTTAGATGAGCGATTGGAATGAAACGCACGCCCGAGAGGCGGCAGGAAGACTGGGTTTGTTGCCCGATGAGTTTGACAAGATAGTTGAGTTCTTGGGTGGCAGATTGCCAAATTTTACCGAATTATCGATTTATTCTGTCATGTGGTCCGAGCACTGTTCTTATAAGAACAGCATCAAGTGGTTAAAGACATTACCAAATGAAGGACCCGCAATTCTGGCCGAGGCAGGTGAAGAAAACGCGGGCTTGGTTGACATAGGTGACGGATTGGCGTGTGCCTTCAAAATTGAGTCTCACAATCACCCAAGTGCGATTGAACCATATCAGGGAGCAGCAACCGGGGTAGGGGGAATTAATCGTGATATATTTACGATGGGTGCCAGGCCAGTTGCTCAACTAAATAGCCTTCGCTTTGGTGATCCGAACTCAGCACGCACCAAATGGTTGTTGAAAGGAGTCGTAAAAGGAATTGGTGATTATGGAAATGCCTTCGGTATTCCAGTTCTGGGTGGCGAGGTTTTCTTTGATCCGTCTTATAACCAAAACCCACTGGTCAATGCGATGTCAGTCGGAATAGTGGATATCAATAAGACTATATCCGCTACTGCCCACGGAGTTGGAAACCCTGTATTCATTGTCGGTTCGAGCACGGGAAAGGATGGAATTCACGGAGCCACATTTGCTTCTGGGGATTTGACAGAAGAAAGTGCTGATGATTTACCCTCAGTCCAGGTTGGAGATCCATTTCAAGAAAAGTTATTGCTTGAAGCATCTCTTGAGCTGGCGG
Source organism: Flavobacteriales bacterium (assembly GCA_041391765.1). Classification (GTDB taxonomy): domain Bacteria; phylum Bacteroidota; class Bacteroidia; order Flavobacteriales_G; family Salibacteraceae; genus SHAN690. The sequence continues at coordinate 114,518 of JAWKNJ010000020.1, forward strand.
ATACTGATGCTATCATTGGAATGCAGGACATGGGAGCGGCTGGTATTACCTGTTCATCATCTGAGATGTCGGCAAAGGGTGGGTGTGGCATGGACATTTGGTTGGACAAGGTTCCAACGCGTCAGGAAAACATGTTGCCGTTCGAAATATTGCTCAGCGAATCTCAGGAAAGAATGCTCGTTGTGGCTAAGAAAGGTCGCGAGAGCGAAGTGAAGCGAATCTTTGACAAGTGGGATTTGAACTGCGTGCAAATTGGGGTTGTTACTGAGGGACCAACTCTACGATATTATATGAACGATGAGCTTGTCGCGGAGTGTGATGCCGATTCGCTGGTATTAGGTGGAGGAGCTCCTGTATATGAGCGCGAATACAGGGAACCGGCCTATTATGCAGAAGGCAAGAAATTCAATCCTGACGATGTTCCCGTTCCGAATGATTTGGTGGAAGTGGCCAAGTTCATGTTGGGGCACGTGAACGTTGCCTCAAAGAGGTGGGTTACAGATCAATACGATTCAATGGTAGGCACTATCAATATGTCAACCAATAACCCATCGGATGCTGGAATTGTAAATCTGAAGGGTAGCAATAAGGCCATCGCAGTAACAGTTGATTGCAATGCACGATATGTTTATGCGGATCCTGAGGTCGGATGCGCGATTGCCGTAGCAGAGGCAGCTCGAAACATTGTATGTTCTGGAGGTGCACCTTCTGCAATTACCAACTGCCTGAACTTTGGCAATCCCTATTCACCGGAAGCCTATTGGCAGTTTGTTGGCTCCATCAAAGGGATGGGAAATGCTTGCAGAAAGTTCAAGACACCTGTCACTGGAGGAAATGTAAGCTTCTATAATCAGTCAACCATTGAAGGAAAGACGATACCTGTATTGCCAACCCCAACAATTGGAATGATCGGAATTGTGGAGAATAAGAAACATATTACACCGTTAGGGTTTAAATCGGAAGACCAGAGCATTTATCTCCTAGGTCAATTAAGCGATAATATAGCAAGTTCTCAATACCTCATTCATTGGCACAAGGTGGAAAACAGCCCTGCGCCTGAATTTGATTTGGAAAATGAATGGACTCTACAGAATAATACAAGGAGATTGATTGAGTCCGGGTTGATCGATAGTGCCCATGATGTTTCTGATGGCGGCCTGTTTGTTTCACTTGTTGAAATGGGTATTGTCAACAAGATTGGTTTCGATGTTAGTGTTGGAGATCATGGACGTCTTGACGGTGTGCTATTTGGCGAGGCACAATCGAGAATTGTTGTTTCGGTATCGAATAATAATCGAAATGCTTTTGAAGAACAGCTTACCTTGCTCAATAATGCCTATGTGAAACTTGGCAGAACGGTCTCAGATTCTTGCACAGTCAATGGCCTGAATTATGGTTCTATTGAAGACCTAGCTCAAATTCATGACTCGGCCTTACACAAGGTTATGGCAAACTAAAACATCAATTTAGATCAATAAAAAAGGGAGTCAATTGACTCCCTTTTTTATTGATCTAAATTTCTTTATTAATCCATCAGAACAAACTTCTTGGTTCCTTCGAATTGATCGGCTTTAATCTTGACTATGTATGATCCTCTCGAAAGATCACCAACATACAATTGCTCCTGAGGAGTGCTTGATGTCAATACAATCGTTTTGACGCATCTTCCGCTCATGTCATGTAAGTCCACTTTCAGTCTTTCCATCAAATTGAAATCAGCGCTTACGTGGATATAATCAGATGCTGGATTAGGATATATTGAGATACCCTTAACAACATCACTTGGGATGCCAAGTACATCAACGGTTATGCTATCGCAAGTGGTGTCCGAGCCACATTCATTCGAAACATATTGGCATACCTGAAATGAGCCGAGACTTGTGAAGTAATGAATAGGACTCTTTAGAGTACTCACCGTCCCGTCAGTGAAGGTCCACAAATATTCATCCGCGTTCTTGGCATGATCATAAAACTGAACAGTAGATGTTACCTGTTCATAAACATAACCTCCATTTGGAGGAACCGGAACATTATGAACTTGCTGGCTAATACAATCAACTGTCCATCCATCCATAACAATGTTTAGTGATACGTCAAATGGCCCGCTTCCAATAAAACTATGAACAGCGTCAATGGTATTCTCAATTTCTGATCCATCGTCAAAGTTCCATTCGAAGGCATTGACATTGGAACTATAAAAAGCAGTTTTATTATACACTTTACTTCTAACTATTGGAGATGAGTTGTCATAGAAGTTTTGAGGTGCGGCTGTATCCAAGCATCGAAACTCGTAATAGAAATTGGCATCGAAATTATATTCAACAATTGGCTCGATAATGACATCAGCGTTGAAAGCAGCTCCATTGATATTAAATAAACTAGCTTCTTGAGAACGTGCCCAAGTAGAATCATTGATTTTTCCTAGTGCCCTGAATTCGTTCGCACCATCCATCACAAGCCAATCATTCGTCCCGATGAAAACAGGATGCGCACTGTCATATTCGATGGTTAATACATAATCCTTTTTAATCTGCGCAGGTTTATTGAAAATAGCCGTATACCTTGTAGTATCACTATAATTAGTATCGACTTCATATTTGTTTATATACACAACGGATTCTGCTATGTGTTTAGTGGAATCTGGATATCCATTAACCAGATCATATATCCTGCATGTGACGGGATAACTATCCTTGAATAGGCCATTGTGATTAGCATAAAAACTAAATCCGTGGACAATGATGGACTGGTTTGCTGGGAATGTTTGACCAAGACCATAGAGGATTCCTGGCCCCGTGTTCTTTAATCTGACCCATTTCACATCGGTTCCTTTTGCTGATGTATACTTGACACTATCTTTACCGCAGTTCAGGGCTGTATTGGTGGCAACAGCAACGTTTTGACAGTATTTGACTTCACCACATGAAGTCATCATTGTCTGACACACCCAATAATTACCTGGTTCGGCATACTTGTGCTTTGGATTTTCAGAAAGACTTGAATTTCCATCACCAAAATCGTAGTGTATATCAGAGAAAGTGCCGAAAGTTTGATTAGTAAATTGTACGTCTAAATTATTGGTCTTATAAGAGAAGTCCTGTTCAGGTTTCTCTTTAATGATTTGCGTAGCAGTGCTTTGGCATGTTTTATATGTCCAAGTGAGCATTTTCGTAGTTAGAGTGGCTACATACGGTCCATTTGTAGGATAAAAGTGCGCTGGATCAACTATTTCCTCAAGCGGGCTTCCATCACCATAATTCCAAAGCTGCCTGTCCGGTTGGTTAAATCTCGCATATCGATTATACATTCGGCTATCAATAATGGGGGCCCCAGTATTAAAGAAGTGCACTGTGTCACCTAGTTCATCGAACAAACATTCTGGATCATTCGTGAAACTAGCCGTGATATTATAGTTTACAATAGGCTCGAAAATGAAATCTGCGTCAAACAATTGACCAGACGATGTGTCTACCTCAAAGTCATAAGGTCTAATCCAACTAACCGCTTGTTTTACCCCTCCAAGCCACTCTTTTTTTCCATCGTCAGGCCCAGCAGTATCAATATTATTATGAAATAAGCAAAAGTGAGGACTCGAGGTACTTGATCTTACCACAATCGTGTAAGGTTGAGATACGGTGACAGGCGCCCAGGTAACCACGATGCCATAGGAACTCAAAGGCCCATTGAATGAGTCGGGTACAGTTAATGCAGCATTAGCAGACGCAAGCACAGATGTTCCAGGAACGCTATCATTTGTGGCTGTCACCAATTCAACAGTCATCAAAACTGTATTTCCGGAATCATAGTTTGGTTTGAAGCCATAGAAACGCGCTCCACGAACAGAAATCGACTGCGGACATTCGAAGTACTGGTATGCTGCTGACATTTCATTTGGCTTAAAGGTCAAAGTGTCTTCAGTCGAAGTCTTACTCTTTATATATGTGATGGTGTCAACTGGACAAGAAGCTCGCTCTTGTGCCGAGCTGGTAACTGAAAGAGCAAATAGTGCGATGGATAGTAATAATAATCTCCTCATACTGGTGTTCATCATAGATTATATGTGTCAAGACGCTTTATTCTAGGTTATAGTTGACCTTGACAAAATCAAACCGTAAAATTATGTTTTTAGGCATACCAAAGCACATGACCCACATATAATGATCATTGTTTGATATTCTTGCACGATTAAATAGAGATGAACATATTCATATCCGGTATTTCAAAAGGAATTGGGAGAGCATTGGTTGCTGAGTCCCTAGGCAGGGGACATTTTGTTATTGGTTCATCAAGTCATCCTGAAATCGTGCCAGATGAAATTAGAGATAGCCCTCGACTTCAGTTGCTCAAGATTGAATGGCCCTTTGATAGATCCAATTTGGAAGCTCAGTTAACAAGGATTCAAGATTTAGATATTGACCTACTAGTAAATAATGCCGGGCTATTGAATACAGACTTGCTGCTTAATGCTGTGGTTGAGGATGCACTCATGATGTATAATGTGAATGCACTGTTTCCACTTGAGCTCTCAAGGGCAATTTATAAGGCTAATCGCTTTTCTAGGGACGCATCAATACTTAATATTAGTAGTATGGGTGGTTTTCAAGGAGCTACAAAGTTTGAAGGTCTTGCAGCATACTCAATGTCAAAGGCTGCGTTAGTGGCGCTGACCGAATGCATGGCCGTTGAATGGGCTAATGACTTGAAAGTTAATTGTCTGTGCCTGGGAGCGGTTCAGACTGAGATGTTAAATGAGGCGTTTCCTGGGTATGTTGCACCGGTTTCTGCGCAAGAAATGGCGAAATTCATCCTTGATTTCGGAGAGTCAGCGGGTGGAATTATCAATGGATCGATAATTCCATTAAAAATTTCAGATCCGAAGTGAGATTTTTTGGAATTGAATATCAGCTTGTTAAACCTTAAACGACCTGAAATCAGAAAAAAAATCAAAAAAAACTTCGAGAGGGTGTTGTGAAAGTTGAAAATGAATTTACCTTTGCCCTCCCTTTCAAACAAGGGGTAGTTCTTTGAGAAGATTGAAAAGATAAAGCCAGCATGTATCCACTGGGATTCATTTCTGATTGTAACATTAATTTTATACAACGGAGAGTTTGATCCTGGCTCAGGATGAACGCTAGCGGCAGGCCTAACACATGCAAGTCGAACGGTAACATGATCAGCTTGCTGATTGATGACGAGTGGCGCACGGGTGCGTAACGCGTATGCAACCTGCCTCTAACTGG